>JAURZS010000113.1 GCA_030653255.1 Burkholderiaceae bacterium
GTTGGGGCGCGTCAAGTGTTGGCGTGCCCATCACGGTGGCGCTTGCGGCGCCAGTTTTCATGGTTTCATCTCAAAGGGGTCGGGCCCGATGTTTTCAAACAATCTGCAAGGTGCGTCCCTGTTTCATGCGACATCGGCGCCTTTTTATCCCAAGACCACAGCGTCCGACCTGACCTACACGGATATCTTGTTCATGTCCGAGGATGTCTTCGGCACCATGCCCCCCGCAGAAATCGGCAGCCTCAGCGACGAGGCGACGTTCGGCATCCAGCCGGGCCAGATTTCCGTTCTGAAGCCCGATCAACTGGCGTCGCTCAAGCATTCCCAGCTGTCGTCGTCGGCGTTTTCTGGATTGAAGCCCGAGCAGGTCGGCGGATTGAGTCCCGAGGTGATCAAGGATATGGACACATGCGTGCTCATGAACATTCCAAACTCGACCTTGAGGGCATTTTCCAACTCACAGTTTCAGGCCATCAATCTGGACGCCATGGTGGGCTCGTTTCCCATGGCCCGACTGTGCCACCTGCGCGACAGGATTTCCGCCTTCACGCCCGCGCAGATGGCCAGCATCCGTGACGACTGCTTTCAGCTCGACATCTCACAGATGAAGCACCTGAAGCCTGAAGTCTGCGCCGTTCTGACCGAGCCACAACTTTCAAGATTGTCCGCCGCGCATTTCGGGGCCATGAGCGTGGAGGGGGTGGGTGGCCTCACCTTGAAGCAGTTTGATGCACTCACGATGCTACAGCGGTCGCAGTTCACAGCCGACCAGATCGGCGCCCTGAACCCGGAAATCCTGAAAAAGCACGGCTACGAAAGCTAATGCAGAAAGCCCATGCCCCGCAGCTCGCGCACCTCGGGCTTGATGCGGTGCTCGGCCTCAAGCCGGTCCATGAACTCCTCGGCGCTGAAGGCCGCACCGACAATCTCGGTCTGCCGCTTCACAGCGGCAAAATCGCCGGGGCATAACTGATCGAGCCGGGCCAGACTTGCGACCAGACCCGCATCGAACAAGGTAGCGTCTCCGCCCAGGGCTTCGGTGATGAACATTTTTTCGCG
Organism: Burkholderiaceae bacterium; assembly: GCA_030653255.1. Lineage (GTDB taxonomy): Bacteria > Pseudomonadota > Gammaproteobacteria > Burkholderiales > Burkholderiaceae_C > JAURZS01. The sequence goes on from JAURZS010000113.1 coordinate 1,060, forward strand.
CTGCGGGGCCGTCAATGGCTTGAAACGGATCTTGATCATGGACATCCTGCGCGGCGTGCTGCGGCAACTCATCGCCATCGGCGCTGTGGCCATCGACGCGCAGGCCTGACGGAACCTTTCGGCCGGAATTCGCCCCTCAGGTACAGTGGCGAGCCATAAGTCGGCGCGCCCATGGGGTGCCTTTGCGGCCCCAGCTCCTCATGCCTTAATACCAAAGAGGTCGGAACAGATGTTTTCAAACATGCCGCCTGGCATTCCCCAGTTTCAAGCGGTACCCCCGCACCTTTATCCCAAGGCGGCAGCGGGCGACCTGACCGCCGAGCGCATCAGAGACATGCCTGAGGAGGTCTTCGGCAAGATGAGTCCCGCAGAACTCGGCTGCATTCCTGATGAAGCGACGTCAGGCATTCAACCGGGCCACATCGCCGTCTTGACCTCCGATCAGCTGGCGGCGCTCAAGATTTCAAAGCTGTCACTGGTGGCCCTGAGCGGAATGAAGCCTGCTCAGGCTGACGGATTGAGCCTTGATGCGATCCGCGAAATGAGCGCCCGCAAGATCGAGTTCATTCCAGCCGTGGCTCTGAGGGCATTTTCCGATCAGCAACTCCAGGCCATCGATCCCGTCGCAATGGCGGGATTCCCCCACGACAGGTTGGGCAGCCTGCGCGAAAGGATTTCAGCTTTCACGCCCGCACAAATCGCATGCATTCCGGCCAGCGATTTCCGGCCAAAACTGCCACAGATGGCCGTCCTGAAACCCGAGGTCTGCGCCGCCCTGACCGGACCCCAACTTTCGAGCCTGTCTGGCGAGCAGTTCCGGGCCATGAGCGTGCCCGGTGTGGGCAGCCTCTCCTTGAAACAATTCAACGCACTCGGTGCCTCTCAACGATCGCAGTTCACTGCAGACCAGATCGGCGCCTTGAAGCCGGAGATCATGGAAAAGTACGGTTACGAAAACTAATGCAGAAAGCCCATGCCGCGCAGTTCGCGCACCTCGGGCTTGATGCGGTGCTCGGCCTCAAGCTGGTCCATGAACTCCTCGACGCTGAAGGCCGCACCGAGAATCTCGGTCTGCCGCTTCACGGCCGCGAAGTCACCCGGGCATAGCTGATCCAGCCGTGCCAGGCGAGCGGCCAGACCAGCGTCGAGCCGGTCCGCGTCGCCACCCAGGGCTTCGGTGATAAACATTTTTTCGCGCTGCGGGACGGTCAATGGCTTGAAGCGAATCTTGAAAGTGAAGCGGCGCAGCGCCGCCTGGTCGATGCGGTCCAGCAGATTGGTGGTGCATATGAAAATGCCCGCGTAACGCTCCATGCCCTGCAGCATTTCATTGACCTCTGTCACCTCGTAGCTGCGCTGCGCACCCCGCCGATCCTGCAGAAAGCTGTCGGCCTCGTCGAGCAGCAGCACAGCCCTTTCGGCCTCGGCGTCGCGGAACATGGCCGCCATGTTCTGCTCGGTCTCACCCACGAACTTGCTCATGAGGTCGCTGGCCTGTTTGATCATCAGCGGCTTGTCCAGGGCGCGTGCAATGTGCTCGGCCAACGCCGTCTTGCCCGTGCCGGGCGGCCCATAGAAACACAGCGTGCCGTGGCCCCGCGACTTCAAGGCCTGGACGATGCGCGGCAGCTCGAAGCGGGTCTCCACATGCAGCATATCCATATCCCATGTGGTCACGCTCAGGCGATCGGCCTTGTCGCCGGCGCGGTTGCCCAGCGCCATGTCGGCATTGCGCAACTGACGCTCGATCAGGGCCTCGAAGTCCGCGCCCGGCTGACCCCGGGCCGCTTCTGCCGGTACCACGCCCTGTTGCGCCTGATGCGCCGCATCCACCAGGCCCGCGAAGCGCACTGCCGTGCGGATCTGCGCTGGCGTCAGCCCTTTGCGCTCGGTGAGCTTAGCGACAAAGGCGTCAGACACCGCCGCGCCCTCCAGCGTCTTGCGCACCAGCCCTTCGCGCGCGCCCGGCGGCGGCGACTTGAGCTCCAGGTGATAGGCAAAGCGGCGCCGGAAAGCCGGGTCGATCTGTTCGATGCGATTGGTGATCCACAGCGTGGGCACCGGATTCGATTCCAGTATCTGGTTGACCCAGGCCTTGCCACTGACCGAACCGGTGCCCGGCGCGGCCACCTGTTCGGCGCGCGCCATCAGTTGCGCTGCTTCGGAGCTGATCGGCGGGAACACGTCCTCGACCTCGTCGAACAGCAGCGCCGCCTGCGCGCTGCCTTTGAGAAACACCTGCGCGATCTGCAAGGAACGGTAGCGATCGCGCCCGCTGAGCGAGTTGCCGTCGCGGTCGGCGTATTCGACCTCGAACAATTCCAGCCCCGCCTCCTGCGCCACCACCTTGGCCAGCTCGGTCTTGCCGGTGCCCGGTGGCCCATACAGCAGCACATTGACGCCCGGCGCCTTGCGCGCCACGGCATTGCGCAGTAACGCGCACAGTACCTGTACGTCGTCACGCACGAATTCGAAATCGGCAAGCGCCAGTCCACTCTTGGTCGATGGCCGGGTGAACACGGCCATCAACTCGTTCTGGTTCCGGTACTCGCGCATCAACACGGGCGGCAGTTTCTCGCTGACCTTCATCAGGTCGGCCAGGTCGGTGATGTTGTGCTCGGAAATCAGGTTTTCGACGAGCCCGATACGCTCCAGCCGCGACCCCGCGCGCAGGGCTTCGCCGACCTCGGCGGCATTGACGCCGGCGACCTCGGCGATGGCAGCATAGGCCTCCGGAGCATTGTTGACCTTGAACTCCACCAGGATGCTGCGCAGGTCGCGCTGATAGCGCGCCAGCGTGCCGTACAGCAGCAAGGCCCGCTCAGCCTTGTTGAGCTGCAACAGGCCCGACAGGGCCTCGATGTTTTTCTCCACCAGGGTCGACTGCTTCTTCAGCGCATGGGTCAGCCAGTCGCCGGTGACGGCCAGCACAGAGAGCAGGTCCTTGGGTAGATCCTTGGCGTATTCGTCCAGATAGAAGAACAGCGTGCCTTCCTCGTAGGGGCCGCGCCAGACGCCGTGGCGGTCCAGGAAATCACGCACTGACAGCGCTTCGTGGCCGCGCCAGAATTCGTTGTCCTTGCAGCGCCGCGCGAGGAACTCGCGCACCCGCCCAAGCACCGGCGCCGGCCACACCAGATGCCGCCCGGCCAGGGACAGCAGGCCGTTGAGGTCGCGCCGGACATTGAACTTGGCGCCCTGCTTGGCCGCCAGCGTGAGGACAAAGTGCGAGCACATGAGATCCAGCACCGGCGCGTCTTTGAGTCCCGGTGAAGGAAGTACCTGCAAATCCATCGAACGCTTGACCATCCAAAGCCTCCGGTTGCGACATGCGCGCCCTTACGATAACGCGAGTTGATGCTACTTGGAATACGCGTATGGTGTAAAAACCACCCAGGCCCTGTTTTGAGGGCACACAGGCTATAGACACTGAGGATCGGAAATGTCACATACACAGGCAGTGCGCGGGGCAGGCACGCACAAAAACCAAGACAAGGCCCCACTCAGCGCGGCCGACCTCGACGCCATGCAGCGGGAATTTTTCGCGCCCTGGGTCCAGGCCTTGGGAATGCGCGTCGAGTCGGTGGGCGCGGCCAGCGTCACGCTTCGACTGCCTCAGAGCGACAGCCTGTCGCGCATGGGTGGCACGCTGTGCGGCCAGGCCATGATGGCCGCAGCCGACTCGGCCATGGTGCTGGCCCTGGTGTGCCACTTTGGCGAGTTCCGTCCATGCACCACGGTGCAGCTGAGCAGCAGCTTTCTCAAACCCCTGTCGGCACAGGATGCACTGGTCGAGGCCCGGGTATTGCGGGCCGGCAAGTCCATGGCCTTTGGCGAAATCGACATTCGCGGCGCCCAGGACGGCAAGAGCGTGTGCCGCGCCACCACGGCCTACGCCCTGCTCTGAATCCTGCGACGTAACAGGTTAAAATGCCCCGTCCCTGACGCAAATTGCCGCTTTTCGAGGAAAAAACATGTCCGCACCCCCCGCTCAAGACCATTCGACCGAAAAAGACCCGGTTGAAGACATCGTTCACGCCATGCCCGTTGTGCTGCCCGTGATGGGCGCGGTGCTGATGTTCCTGCTGGCTTTCATTGCCGTGTTCATGGCCTGACCAGCCCGACCCGGCCTGCGGGGCTTGCCCCCAAACCCCAAAAAGCGCTCCTCGGAGCGCTTTTTTGTTCTTTCAGGGTTCAATTCCTGGTTTCCAGGGCGCTCTACAGGGAGCCCATCCAAGGCCGCTTCTGCAGGGCGGATCGGGCGCCGCTGCCGTCTGGATGGTGGCGCATAATCCTATGCAAGTTTTGCATATCATTTGACCCCTATCGTGCAGTAGGCATGCCCACGCTCCCTAAAATCGACATCCACCACTAATTCCGAGCCGTCTTTCCGAAACGCGCCAGCGCGCACTGCCCCGTCTTTCGGAAAGACGATTTAAAACTTTCAGGAGCCTTTTCCGATGAACTCACCCGTGATGCAGGGTCTGAATCTCCATGCCCCCGCTTTCGTCAAAAATGCGAGATTGATTGCGTGGGTTGCCGACATGGCGGCCCTGTGCAAACCAGATGCCATCCACTGGTGCGACGGCAGCGAAGATGAGTACCAGCGCATGTGCCAGCAGCTGGTCGACTCCGGCACCTTCGTCAGACTCAACGAAGCCATTCGGCCGAACTCCTTTTTGGCCAGAAGCGATCCCAGCGATGTCGCCCGCGTCGAAGACCGCACGTTCATCTGCTCGGCCACCAAGGAAATGGCCGGCCCGACCAACAACTGGATTGCGCCTGGCGAGATGCGCGGCACTTTGCAAGGCCTGTTCGACGGCTGCATGAAGGGCCGTACGATGTATGTCGTGCCTTTCTCCATGGGGCCCCTGGGTTCGCCCATTGCGCACATCGGCATCGAATTGAGCGACAGCCCCTATGTCGTGGTCAATATGAAGATCATGACCCGCATGGGCCGGTCCGTGCACGAGGTGCTGGGCGTCGATGGTGCGTTCGTACCCTGCGTGCACAGCGTGGGTGCGCCCCTGGCCAAGGGCCAGGCCGACGTGAACTGGCCCTGCAACAAAACCAAGTACATCGTCCACTTCCCGGAAACGCGTGAAATCTGGAGCTATGGATCGGGCTACGGCGGCAATGCGCTGCTGGGCAAAAAGTGCTTCGCGCTGCGCATCGCCAGCAACATGGGCCGCGATGAAGGCTGGCTGGCCGAGCACATGCTGATCCTGGGCGTGACCAACCCGCAAGGGCGCAAGTACCATGTCGCCGCCGCCTTCCCCAGCGCCTGCGGCAAAACCAATTTCGCCATGCTGATCCCCCCCTCCGGCTTCGACGGCTGGAAGGTCACGACCATCGGTGACGACATCGCCTGGATCAAGCCCACCGCCGACGGCAAGCTGCGCGCCATCAACCCCGAGGCCGGCTACTTCGGGGTGGCCCCCGGCACCAACACGCTGACCAACCCCAACTGCATGGCCAGCCTCGACAGGGACGTGATCTTCACCAACGTCGCGCTGACTGACGATGGCGACGTCTGGTGGGAAGGCATGGGCGAGCCACCGGCCCACGCCATCGACTGGCAAGGCAACGACTGGACGCCTCAAATCGCCAAGGACTCCGGCGCCAAAGCCGCGCATCCGAATGCCCGCTTCACCGTGGCCGCCACCAACAACCCGGCGCTCGATGAAGCCTGGGACGATCCCGCCGGTGTGGTGATCGACGCCTTCATCTTCGGCGGCCGCCGCTCCACGACCGTGCCGCTGGTGACCGAGGCGCGCAACTGGGTCGAAGGCGTCTACATGGCCGCGACCATGGGCTCAGAGACCACCGCTGCGGCTGCCGGCCAGCAAGGTGTGGTGCGCCGCGACCCCTTCGCCATGCTGCCCTTCGCCGGCTACAACATGAGCGACTACTTCCAGCACTGGCTCGACCTGGGCAAGAAGCTGGCCGCCGCCGGAGCCAAACTGCCCCGCATCTACACCACCAACTGGTTCCGCAAGGATGCCGACGGCAAGTTTGCGTGGCCCGGCTACGGCGAGAACATGCGCGTGCTCAAGTGGATGATCGACCGCATCGAAGGCCAGGTCCCCGGCAAGGAGCACGTGTTCGGCGTGAGCCCGGCCTATGAAGAGCTGAACTGGACCGGCCTGAATTTCTCGTCCACGCAGTTCCACACTGTCACCAGTATCGACACGGGCGCGTGGCGCCAGGAGTTGCAGCTGCACGCGGAGCTGTTCCAGCAACTCGCATACCACCTGCCCCGCGAGCTGGAGCACACGCGTGCCCAGATCGAGAAGAAGCTGGCCGCCGCCTGAGCGCCGTCACAGCATGAAAAAAGCCGTGGCATGCCACGGCTTTTTTCTTTGCCCGCACATGCGGGCCGAGACGCAATTTCAGTACATGCCGATGACGCTGCGGCGGCCACCCACCGTCATTGCGCGGCCGATGTCGGCCATGACGCGCGCATCGCGGTGCGCCAACTCCAGCAGCTTGTCGTCTTCAACCTTCTGCTTGTGGCTCGCACTCCATGCCGCCATGCTGTCACGCATGGACAAGGCAAGCATGCGGATCGGCTTGGCAAGCAGCGCCAGCGCTGCAAAAGCAACAATCCACAGCACCATCCAGGCCGCCAGCAGGTGCCCGTCGGTCCAGGTGTCGACCACCTGATTGGCCACCACCAGCAGCGCGGACACCAGCGCAGCCAGCATCAGAGCCGCCGCGCCGCGTGCGCTGTCGAATCCCCGAACCATCTTGGTGAAGGCTTTTGCCACGTTCTCGGCACGCACTACGCCGGGGTGCTGAGTCGGATACTCGATATGGACAAAGCTGGTCATGATGAATTCCCCTTTAATCTTCGGGCCGCATCGAATGACGGGCCGCATACGAATATTAGGGTAAGCACCAATGCGACTCAAGTTTATATTGATGATGATGGTTATTCATAATATGAATTAATTGGTTGTATGATGCACTGCCATGCCCAATCCCAATTTCCGTACGCTGGATTTGAACCTGCTTCGGGTGTTCGATGAGGTCATGGCCGAGCGCAGCCTTACCCGCGCCGCCCACAATCTGTCGCTGACCCAGCCGGCCGTCAGCAACGCGCTGCGCCGCCTGCGAGAAACCCTCGGCGACGATCTGGTGCGCCGCAGCGGACAGGGCGTGGCGCCGACCCCCCGAGCCCTGGTGCTGTGGCCCAGCGTGCGCGAGGCCCTGCGCCAACTGCAGGAATCGCTGGCGCCCAGCGAGTTCGATGCCGCCACCGCCACCACCACGTTCGTGATGGCGACGGCCGATGCCACGGCAGCGGCCCTGATTCCGGGCCTGGTTGAAATCACGGAGCGCGAGGCCCCCGGCGTTTCGATTCGCGCCGTACCGCTGACCACGCGCGACCCCCGCCGCCTGCTCGAACAGGATATGGCCGATCTGGCCATGGGCTACTTCCCGGCGGTGCTGGCGGACCTGACAGCGCGCGAACAATCCGGCGAGCCGGTGAGCTTCGACCATCTGCGCCTGTATGACGGCGAGTACCTCTGCGTGATGCGGCGCGATCACCCTCTGGCCCGCGAAGAGCTGACACTGGACAGTTTCTGCGCTGCGCGCCACATGCTGGTCAGTTTCTCGGGCCGGCCTTTTGGCTTCATCGACGAGGCGCTGGCCTCGTTGGGCCGCAAGCGGCGCATCGTGCTGACCGTGAATCAATTCTTCACGGCCGGGCGCGTGGTTGCGGGCTCCGATCTGTTGACTGTGCTGCCGGGGCATTTCGTGCGCGTCACCGGCATCGCCGAGGAGCTTGCGCTGCGGCCATTGCCCTTTGATGTGCCGGTGGTGCACGTCGATGCGCTCTGGCATCGGCGCAGCCAGACGCAAAGCAGCAACCAGTGGCTGCGGGGCGCATTGGCACGTTCTGCAGAGCAGGCTTTTGCCCGCCATTTCACCGACGGTGCTTCAGCGCCACCGGCCACGGCACCGTAGACTCCATGCCGATGCGCATCCAGATCCTGTCCGACCTGCACCTGGAGGTCGATCCCCATCGCCGCTTTGCGCCCGCACCCGACATTGACCTGCTGGTGCTGGCGGGCGACGTCGGCTCTTACCAGACGGGCTCCTTGCTCGACCGCGCAAACCCCGATTTCGGGCTGTCGCAGTTTTCGCCAAAGTACAGCGACGCGGGCTGGCCGCGCGTGCTCTACGTGCCCGGCAACCACGAATACGACCTGCTGGATTTCGACCAGACCCACGCCCGCCTGCGCGATACCGCGCAGCGCCTGGGCATCGACTGGCTGGAGCGCGAGACTCTTGCCATCGGCGATGTGCGCTTCATTGGCACCACGCTGTGGTCTGACTTCGACGGCCTGGCCGACCCCGCAGATGTCTGCGCACAGGCCCTGACACACCGGCTACGTCGGCGCGAAAAGGCCTTTCGCGCCGCGAACTTCTACCTTGAGAAAGCAGGCACGGTGCGCAACGGGCAGATCTTTCTTGCGGCCGACATGCGCGAGCACAGCCTGCTGTGCCAGCAGTGGTTGCGCGAGGCTCTGCGCGTGCCCTTTGAGGGCGCCACCGTGGTTGTCACGCATTTCGCGCCCAGCCTGCGCAGCGCCGACCCTCGTTACGGAATGACGCCGGGCACGGCGGGGTTTTGCAATGCGCTGGACGATTTGCTGCCACAGGCCGATCTCTGGATTCACGGCCATCTGCACTGCCCCGTGCATTACCAGGCCGAGCCTCCCGACCCCGCCACTGGCAAGCGCTGCCGCGTCGTTGCCAATCCGCTGGGCTACGCGCTCAAAAAGGAGCAGGCCTTTTTCCGCGAAAACTTTGTCGTCACCGTGCCCTGAGGCCGTCGAAGCAGGCTCCCAACGCCCACTCGATGATCTGCGCATCGCTGTAGCGCCCTTCGGCCTTGAGAAAACCCGCCGCCGGATCACAGGCGCGCGCATACAAGGTGTACAGCACCGCCGCGCGAGGCAGGGCCGGATCGAGCGCACCGGACTTGCCGGCGGCATCGATCCAGGCGCCCAGGCGCTCGCCGATGTCCGTCAGGGATTCGCGGCAGGCCTTGTCTCTCACCAATGCGGTGCGCAAGGCCGAGTTCGGGCCCGGCAGAGTCGGCATGTCGCCTGCAAGGTGTGCTTCCAGGGCCCAACGCGCCACCGCGCGCAGCTTGTCCAGGGGCGCCGCGTCGGCCGGCACGGCCTGGACGACCGCCTGGGCGCGGCGCAGCACCCGCAGCATGGCTGCGGCAGCAAGGTCTTCTTTGCCTGGAAAGTGTTTGTAGAGGCTGGCCTTGGCGATACCGACCTGGGCAGCCACCTCGTCGACGGTCATGGCCTCAAAGCCTTTTTCAGCCATCAGACGGCCGGCCGCGCTGACGATGGCCTCTTCGCGGGCCTGCAGCATCCGCTCCTTGAAGGAGATCCTGACTACGTCGCTGCTGGGCATGGCCGGCAGTTTACCCGGTTACGACTCCAGACAAATTCCACGGCTACTTTACAAACGGAACGCCGCAGCTTCGCGGCCGCATGTTAAACCTGCATGGCACGCTTATTGATAAGCTCACCCGACAAGCAGGAGTTCGTCATGAACAAGATCTGGATGAACACATTGATCTGGGTTTTGGCCACCATGGCCGCGCTGGTGCTCGCCTTCGCCACGCCCAGCGACACTCTCGTCATGGGCCGGCTGCCCTCCATGACAGTGCAGAAGCTGGATCGCCAGGAAATAGCGCTGCCCGCAGGCCTGCCGGGCGAGCGCACGCTGGCGCTCATCGCGTTTCATGGAAGTCACCGCGCGGACATCGAAAGCTGGGTCCATGGCCTTCGTCTGCACTCCACCCCGTCGATCGCCTGGGTGCGCATGCCAGTCCTGCGCTCGCCCACCGATGCGGCGGACCGCAGTGCGCTCGAAACCCGCCTGATCGCCCGCTACCCCAATGCCGGCGACCGCGACAAGCTGGTCCCGGTCTTCACCGACCGCGCCGCCTTTGTCCGTTCCGCCGGACTGGCAAGCACCGACCAGGCCTATGCAGTGGTCGTCAACCGCCGCGGCGAGGTACTGGCGCGTGTCGGCGGTCAGTTCGACGAGAGCAAGGCACAGGCGCTGCGCGAAACCCTGCTGCGCTAGCTGAATGCGGACGACGGATGGCTGATGGCCGCTCAAGCGGCCGCAGCCCGCCCCTGCAGCAAAGTTCCGTGCGCCGCCTGGCTCAAGGCACGGGTCAGGCTGTCCAGCACCTCGGACTCCAGGTTCCAGCAATGCCAGTAAAGCTGGACCGGCAATGAATGACCGGGCGCAATGTCAATCAGCCGGCCTTGCTCCAGCAAGCCACTGACCTGCGTGTGCGGCACCACGCTGGCGCCCCAGCCGGCCAGCACTGCGCGCACCCGCCCCTCCGAGCTCGGCACGAAAGTCTGCCGCAAAGCCACGCGGCGCAGCCCCAGCGCCTTGGCAACGAACTCGCTTTGCATATCGTCCTTGCGATTGAAAGCCACAAAGGGCAGGTCGCGGAAATTGCGCTGCGTCAGGCCTGCAGGGCAGTGCGTGTGCGCATAGGCGGGCTGGGCCACGGCCACATAGGGCATGGCCCCCAGGGGCGTGACCTTGCAGCCGCGCAGTCCCTGCTTGAGCGTGGTCACGCAGCCCAGCACCTGGCCTTCACGCAGCCAGTCGTGGGTGAAGTCCTGGTCGTCCGTGATGATCTCCAGCGGCAGTCCTTGCGCCGCCAGCTCGTTGAGCGCGACCAGGGCCCAGGTGGCGATGCTGTCGGCATTGATCGCGATTGATATGCGCTCGTCCTCGCGCGCGCCGCCGGTCGCGGCCGGGGCCAATTCCTTGAGGTCGCGCTCCAGGTCGGCGCGCAGCAGGCGCATCTGTCGCGTATGGCGCAGCAGCAACTGCCCCGCAGCCGTCGCCTTCAGGGGCCGGCTGCGCACGATCAGCACGGCGCCGATCTGGGCCTCAAAGGCCCGCAGTCGCTGCGAGACTGCCGACTGCGTGACGTTGAGCCGAACCGCCGCCCGCTGGAAGCTGCCCTCCTCGACGATGGCCGCCAGACACTCCAGTGCATCGGTGTCGAAAGTGCTCATATAAGTTGTTGTGATGATTCGGCTGAGAGTTTAATTCGGCTTCTTTTGTTCGCCGCCGACCCGACTTCGCACGCCCGCACCGCGCGGCGGCATGCGGCCCTGCGCCCTAGGGGTTTCCCCGAGCCTCAAGAACCTGAGGACCGCTTTGCGTCACACACGTGTATGGCGCGGCTTCTTGCGCCGCCGATCCAAAAGGATGAACGATGAACACCCAGCGCTACGCGAAACTCTTCAAGGAGGCCTGCCAGGAGCTCGACATACAGCCGCCGCCTGACGAGACCGGCACGGTGCAACCAGAAGACGGCTGCGGCCTGATTTCCATCAATGGCGCCACCGTGGCGCTTTACTACGACGAAGCGCTGGGCGCCGAACTGCTGCAGATCCGCGTCGAATGCCAGACGCTGCCGCCGCCTCAATCCGCCGACATCTTTCGCGTGCTGCTGGCCTACAACTTCGAGTTCGGCTCCTGCGGCCATGCAATCTTTGGCGTGCTGCCCGGCCAGAATGGCGCCGATCAGGTATTCCTCACGTTGCAATGCTCCCTGGACGGGGTCGACAGCGGTGCCGCGCTCGCCGATCTGCTGCGCAATGCCACGCATCAAGCCAAGACACTCTGGACCCAGGTGGCAGAACCGGAGGCCCCGCCTGAACCCCGAGCGAACCTGCCCGTGCATTTTGCTTGAGAGGGGGTTCGAGATGCTCAAGACGACCAGTCATCAACAACTTCCTAGTCTCGGCGCCAACCGAAATAATGGCGCGCATACGCCGCCTGGGCGCTCGCTGGTCACACCCATGAGCACTGCGATGCAGGAGACGGTCCGCATCTACACGCAACCGCAGCCCGGCGCAGATCAGTGGGCGCATCGACGTGTCCAAGTCACGCCCAAATCTGTATTCCAGCAGGCGCCCGCATCCGCAAATACCCGCGAGATCCAGATCCGGCCCAGGAGCCCGACGACGCCTTCCGGGAGCCAGCGCTCGCAGCAGCGTACAGCACGTGTACCCCAGGCAAATCCCGTAGCAGCGCGAACTGCATTTCCGAAAATCCAATCGGCAGCGCAGCTGAACCAGCTACAGAACCAGAACCAGCGGCAGAGCCATCCACGAGGCCCGCTCGCCCATCAGCGACCGGACACAACCCCGTCACAGACGGGCATACCCACCGGTACGGCCCCGGAAGAAGGCACCCAGCCTCTCAGCTCTCCGAAAAAGCCGTTGAACTCATCTTTTGAGGAGGCCCTTGCGCAGGAGTCCGACCACGAATTCGGCGCCCCTTACGCCGGCGACGCGCCGGCTTCATTCGGGTCCAGCGACAAAGGCTCCGATGAATTCCCATTTCTCTCTCCGCTCCAGAGTTGCGAAGATCTTGGTGAAATTCTGTCGCAGCGGCAATCGGCAGGGGGAGTGGCAGAAGCAGGGTCGGCTTCGCACCACCACGCCGCAGCACGTGTGAATGAATCTGCACATTCAAGCAGAACGCCTGTCGATCCATCGGAGGAACCGGCAGGCCCGGCCAGCCAGTGCGCGCAGGAAGAAGCTCTCTCGGAACGACTCTCCCGCAACGATGCCAGCGTTGCCCGACCGGAACCCGTCGCCAATGCAGCCATGGACGAGCCACCGCAGGCCATTGCGCCGAAGGCGGATGCAAACGCGCTGCGGCTGAAGCCGCCGGCGCTGGCTGTCAAATTCGCCGAAGCTTCGGGAATCCCGCGTGAACGTCTGGACGTGCACTTCCAGCAGGACCATCTCGTTTTTCCGGAGGGCGGGCCGGTGCACTGTGCCCGGCAGTCGCTCGCGCAAGCCTTCAAGAACCAGGCTGACCATCAGAAGAAAAATGTAGGCACGACCTGGACCGATGTGCAGACATCGGTCTGGAATTCAGCAGGGAAAAAAGCGTTCTACACCCGGTATGCCGAGTTTTTCGGCCTCACGGCGGACGAGAACAATCCGCAGGACCCACTCGGCCATGCCGTGAGCGCCGACGGCCTCAAGTCTGCGGCAGTGCCCGGCATCCTGCGCCATCTGGATGACAGGTACCAGCCGACCAAGCCGAATGCGGATGGCACGCCAAAATCGCCGATAGCTGTACTCGACGACTATGCCCGCCTCGTGCACATGCTGAGCGAAATGGACATGTTTGTGGCGGATCCAAACAAATTTCTGGGAAGGGTCTTCAGCGGCCGGACGCAAACGGAAGAGGTGCGCGACAAAATCGAAGCGCTGGTCAACGCCTATCAGAAACACATGACCACCGCCACGAACGAAGCCAACAAAAAGGCTTTGGAGGAAAACCAAAAGAGCTTTTCGACCCTCTTTGCGCAGACCGGTCTCACGGTTGACAAATCTTCCATGGCCAGCGTATGTGTGCCGGCGCGCAAGCCACCCGCAGGCGTCGTAGGCCCGGACAGTCTTCCCACAAAACTCGCCGTAAATCTGGGGGTCTACAGCACGGCTACGGCCATGTCCGCGGTCAATCTCTCGAATCCGGCGATTCCCGACGAAGGATGGATGGATCTCGTTCCCATGGTCGCTACGCTCAGCACGTCGCTCGTTGTGTTTGACTCGATATTTGACCTCGCGCGGCAAATACTGAAGGCCAAGGACGCGACAGCGGAGGCGAAGCAGCAGGCCGCCACCCTAGACCAGATCGACCAGGAATTGAAGAAACATGAGGCCGACCTGACACGCTGGCTGAAGGAAGATCCCGTCAAGACGTTGCGCGGGTTGGACTCGCAATGGTCTGCGCTGGTCGAGAAGAACAGCGCGAGCGAAGGCTGGCCCGGGCGTCAACAAGACGAGGCTCGCGCCGAATTCGACAAGCGAAAAGATGCGGCCAATCGCGATCTGGAGAAGTTGCATAAGGTTCTTGGCAAAGGCGCCACCTGGGGGGAGCCTCCATCCGCGCCCATGCTGAGCGATCTGCTCGCTCCCAAGATTGACGCGACGAAAAAGTTCCGCGCCCAGATCGAGGGATCGCTGGCCATGAGCGCCCTTGATGCGACAACACGGATGGCCGAATCCCTTGGGAAAACCGAATCGGGAATCAAGCGACTGCAGCAGCTGGAGTTCACCGTCCTGCGGTCCGTGCTTCTCCAGGCCGGGCGAATCGCTGACTTTCTGGGCCAGAAGGCACCCTTCGGTCTGAACACATTCATCTCCGCCGCCGTGGCCTTCATCGAGTCCAAAATCCGTCTGAGCGGCCGGATCGGAGAATCGGGGTTCATGCTGGCAACCGACCGGCTGGATTTGACACGTGAGCGGGTATTCGCACGCCAGCCAGGAACCGGCAAGGTGCTGGAGCATTCCCTGAGCGCCCTCGGTACCAACAAAGCGGTCTTAAATGAAGGCTATTCCATCATGGGTCTGACCAAGGTGGTACAGGGGTTTGCCTCGATGGGGGCATTCATGGCCTTGCCCGTGCTGGGGCCCCTTGCGCCAATGATCACAGCCCTGCTCAGCTCATTCGCTGGCACGCTCGCCGCCACCTATGTCCTCTACGCGGGCCGGGAAAACAAGAACACCGCGCATATGCAGAATCTGGTCGGGATCTTTGATCAGAGTATCGAGGGGTTCGCGAATGAAGAAACGCTGCGTGACACCGGACCCGCAAGCCGGGAAAAAATGGCAGACCTCGATATATTTCTTGAGGAATACATAGAGAACGCCCGCGCGACACAGGAGTCCGAGCAAGGTGCGCACGACGATGGCCCCCATCTCACCGAGAACGCCCGGCGCAAATGGAACTACATCGAGGCCATGAGCTCCGTTTTCCATCAGCTGGGCGCGCCCCGCGAACTCTCGGCGGATTTCTTCCAGACGGCGCTGCGCTGCAAGCCCCTGCCCAAGTCCCCGCCGGCCGATGACCGTTCGCCGCAAGCCGAAGCGCTCAGGGAGCAGCGGCGCATAGCGGCAAAAAGCGATCCCCTAAGAGAGCAGTTGCGCAAGTCGGCAAAAATGATTCTCCTGGAAGCCAGCCTGTTCACGGGTCCGCATTCCGGGAGGCTGGAGACAGAAGCCGGTCTTGGAAAGACGCCCTTGCGCGACAAGCGTCCGCTCAGGATGAACGCACTCATGGAGGCGCAATTCAGGCGCCCCAGATATGCCTGATGATCCGCACGCATGAAAGGCGCGCACGGGGAGTCGGCCGGCTTCAAGCCTGCTGCATGGCCTGCCACACCCGCATGGGTGAAAGCGGCATCTGCAGCCTGGGCGCCTGCGCGGCAAAGCCATTGCGCGCCAGCGCATCGGCCACGGCATTGACGATTGAGGGCGTGGCGCCAATGGTGCCGAGTTCACCCACGCCCTTGACGCCCAGGGGATTGTTCTTGCAGGGCTGGGATTCGTCGAGTTCGGTCTTGAAGCCGCGCACGATGTCAGCGCGGGGCGCTGCGTAGTCCATCAGGCTGCCGGTCAGGGGCTGGCCGGAGTCGGGGTCATAGACCAGGTGTTCGCACAGCGCCTGGCCGATGCCCTGCACGGCGCCGCCTTCGAGCTGTCCGCGCACGATCATGGGATTGATGACGCGGCCGATGTCGTTGACCGAGGCATAGGCCACGACCGCAACCTCGCCGGTGCCGCGATCGACCTCGACTTCGCTGATGTGGCAGCCGTTGGGCCAGGTCGGCCCGGCAACCTTGGTGCTGGATTCGATGAAGATCTGCTGCTGCGGCTGGCGTGAAGCGAGTTCGAACAGGTCGATGCGCAGGTCTGTGCCGGCCACGCTGAAGGCACCCTGCGCATAGCGCAGGTCCTGCGGCGCGGCCTCGAGTTCGCGCGCCGCAAGGTCGCGCGCCTGTTCGATGGCGCGGTCGGAGCCCGCACGCACGGCGGAACCGCCGGTGAACATGGAGCGCGAGCCGGCGCTGCCGAAGCCATCGCCCCGGTCGGTGTCGCCCATCACGATGCGGACCTGGTCCATGGACACACCAAAGGCATCGACCACCAGCTGCGCCAGCGTCGTGGCGATGCCCTGGCCCATGGCGTTGACGGCGGTGAAGACTTCGATCACGCCACCGGCCTTGATGGACACGGTCACGCGTTCTTCAAGCGCATTGCCGCCGGTCCATTCAAGAAAGGTGGCAATGCCCAGGCCGCGCATCTTGCCGCGCCGTGCGGACTCGGCCGCACGCGCGTCGAAGCCGCTCCAGTCGGACAGCGTCAGCGCCTGGTCCATGATGGACTCGAAGTGACCGGTGTCGTAGGTCTGGCCCATGGGGTTCTTGTAGGGCATCTGTTCGGGCCGCACAAAGTTGCGCCGGCGCAGCACGGTGCGGTCGATACCGGTCTGGCGCGCGGCCTCGTCCATCAGGCGCTCGATGATGTAGATGGACTCGGGTCGGCCCGCGCCCCGGTAGGCGCCAGTGGGCGCCGTGTGGGTCATGACGGCCTTGAAGTGGAAGTCGATCACCGGCACGTGGTACACGCTGGTAACGACCCAGGGGCCGATCAGCAGCTGGATCGCCACGCCGGTGCCGGTGCCGTAGGCGCCGACGTTGGCACGCGACTGCAAGCGCAGCGCCAGGATCTTGCCCTCGGCATCGAGCGCGAGTTCGGCGTGTGTGAACAGGTCGCGGCCATGGTGCGAGGAGATGAACTCCTCGCTGCGGTCGGCCACCCATTTGACCGGGCGCCCGAGCCGGCGCGCGCACCAGGCGACCACCAGGTCTTCGGGATAAGCGCCGGTCTTCATGCCGAAGCCGCCACCCACGTCGCCCACGACCACGCGCACCTGATCACGCGGAATGTTCAGCAGATCACACACCGAGTTGCGCACGCCGGAGGGCATTTGCGTGCTCATGCGCAAAGTCAGGCGCTGCGTGTCGGCGTCGATGGTGGCCAGCACGCTGCGCGGCTCCAGCGCAAGCGCGGCCAGCCGCTGGTTGACAAGATCGAGCGTGACCACATGGCGGGCTGCGGCAAAGGCTTCGGCTGCAGTGGCCGCGTTGCCGTAACGGGCAACGGCAGCGATGTTGTCGGGCGCAGCCTCGCACACCACCGGGGCGCCAGGTGCGATGGCCACCGCGGCATCCACCACCATGGGCAGCTCTTCGTAATCCACCATGACTGCCTCGGCGGCATCGCGGGCCTGCTCAAAGCTCAGCGCGACAACGGCCGCCACAGGCTCGCCGACGAAACGCACGACCTCGTGCGCCAGCGCGCGCCGCGCCGCCGTGGCGGCGGGCCCGCCATCGGCACGCTTGAAGCCCGCAGCGCCAGGCATCGGCTTGACGCCGTCGGCCACCAGTTCGGCGCCCGTGACCACGTACAGAACGCCGGGCATGGCCCGCGCGGCGGTGGCGTCGATCGACACAATGCGCGCGTGCGGATAGGGCGAGCGCACAAAACACAAGCGGGTCTGGTCTGCAGGCCTGACGTCGTCGGCGTATTGACCGGCGCCTGCGAGCAGGACGTCGTCCTCGATGCGGCGTACAGCCTGGCCGCTGCCAAAGCGCTGGGGAAGGGTGTCGGGAGTCATGGAAGCTATCCTACTTCAAGGCGCGCGCGGGCTTCGCATGGGCTTGACCGGCAGCCGCACGTCTTTCCAGCGCAACAGGTCCAGCCACATCTGGCGAATCTCTGAATCGAGCGGCGTGCGAATGGCATTGGGCAGTTCGATGGTCACCACCGGCACGCCCTTGTGCACGCCGCCGTAATTGCCCAGCGATCCAGGAAAGATCCCAACCTGGTTCAATTGCAGCCGGCCCAGCTTGCGCGGCGGCACGGACGGGCCGTCGAAGTCGAGCACGCCATAAGGCGCATGGATGCTGACGATGAGATGGGGGTCGAACCTGCGCATCTCATCATGCAGAAAGCGTGTCTCGGGCTCGCTCAAGGCGTGCGGGCCGGGCCAGCGGCGGGGGTCCTTGCGGGTGCGCTTTTCCCAGTAGATGGCGGCGTCGCGCTCCCAGTGGGGGGTGGGAAAGTTGCGATTCAGGTCCACGCCCGCTGCGTTGACCCGGCGCGCCGGCTGGTTGAGCAGGCCGTCCGGGTTGAGTGCGGGCACGAAACGCCAATGCGTCTGGACCGGGGCCTGCTCCGCCAGAAGGATCCAGTGCAGCGCGAGCGAAGCCGACGACAGTTCATCACCATGAATAGCGCCCACCACCAGAACACGCAATCTGGCATCGTCGGGCCGGACGTCGCGCACATACAAGGGTCGGCCGCGCCGCGACTTCGCGCCGCTGGATACCAGCGCAGCGCGCGCGCACAAGACCGCGCTCACATTGGGCAGGCGGCGGACGAATTCATCGCAGGGCGCGAACAGCGCCGGGGCCGGCCTGGACGCGGCAAACACGCTGCAGGCGAGTACGCCCGCGAACAACACGCCAAGCCGCCGGGGCAGGGAGGAGTCACGCATCAGTAACTGATGCGCAAACGATGATCCCTGTGGCGCAGCACCGCGGCCGAGGGGCCGATTTGCTCCAGCACAACTTGGGGGGCGACCTGCGCGCCCTCCTGGAACACCTGTCCATTGACGATCAACATGCGATGTGCAGGATTGGCCGAGTAGCTCGCGCCACTGACGGCCAGCGGTGGCAGCGTGGCGCGGATGTCGGCAGGGAGCTCTTCGCGGCTGAATATGCGTTGCGGCGCCGATGCGCCGGCCGACGCTTTCGCTGTCGCGGGCCTGGTGGCAGGACGGGTGGCGGGTGCTGCGCCGGCCGCGGACCCGGATTCGGGTGCAACTGGGGCTGGTGCCCGCACCGGCGCTGGTGCAGGCACTGGTGGATCGGAAGCCGCGGCCACCGCCGCACTCGCGGTTGCGGTTGCGCTCGCGGTCATAGTCGTTGCCGCAGGCCAGGCCACGGCATCCGCCTGCGCCGACTGCGCCGGGCCCGTGTCCATGATCCGTATGGCCACGATAGTGGCGATGAGTACGCCCAGCACCACGCCCCAGGCCAGGAGGCGCCTTTCCAGGCTGAAGGGGATCGAGGGCGCGGCGCCGACCTGTGCATCGGGCATCTCTGCCGCGCCGGGCGAGCCCGTCATCGCTGAGTCGGATGCGCCGCGTTCGGCGTCGGCCTTGCGCAAGGCGTCGAGGATGTAGGACATGGTTGTTCAGGACTCGGTGGGTGTGCGGGGCGTGTCGTCGCCGGCGTTGCGGTGGATCTGCATCGGGCTCAGCGGTCTTGCCCTGGCGCGGCGGCCTTCGGCCTGACTTTGGGGGCTGCGTCAATGGACAGCGGCCGGCTGCCCTCCTGTGCCAGCAAAGGCGGCGCCGCAGTACCGTAAACCTGCGCGCCGCCGCGACCGAGACCCCAGCCCAGCGCCGCGGCCACAAACACGGCAGCCATCGCGATGGCAATGCGCCCGAGGGCAACCGGTGTGCGCGCCGGGCCAAGGACCCCGCGCGCGGCCTGAGCCGCGCCAAAGACCTCGCGCGCGGCCTGGGCCAGCATGGTTCGGTCCACCTGTCGGCGTCCCAGCGCAAATGCGCCCAGCAACGCGCGGCCGCACAACAGGTTGATGCGCCGGGGCACCCCACCCGACAGGCGATGCACCTGCTGCAGCGCGGCAACGCCGAAAGGCAGCGGCCCCGTGTGTCCGGCCACTGCAAGACGGTGCGCGACGTATTGCGCGGTTTCGACCTCGGACAGTACGTCGAGATGAAAGCGCGCGATCACACGCTGCGCCAGTTGCTCCAGCTCGGGCCGCGCCAGCATGTCGCGCAGCTCGGGCTGCCCGATCAGGATGATCTGCAGCAGCTTGCGTGTTGATGTCTCCAGGTTGGTCAGCAGGCGCAGCTGCTCCAGCACCTGGACCGAGAGGCTCTGTGCCTCGTCGATGATCAGCACACAGTTCTGTCCCGCCGCATGGCGTTCCAGCAGGAAGGCATTGAGCGCATCGACATGCCGCTTGAGCGAAGGCGGTGCCGCGCCATTGGAACGCAGCTTGATGCCGAACTCATCGCACACAGTACCCAGCAGTTCGTTCGCGCTCAGTTTGGGGTTGAAGACATAGGCCACATGGCAGCCCGACGGTATCTGTTCGAGAAAGCGCCGGCAAACGGTGGTCTTGCCGGCGCCGATTTCGCCAGTCAGAAGTACAAATCCGCCGCCACCTTCCAGGCCGTAGAGCAGGTGCGCAAGAGCCTCGCGATGGCGCTCGCTCATGAAGAGATAGCGCGGATCGGGGGCAATCGAAAACGGGTCTTCGGACAGGCCGAAGAAGCTGGTGTAGAGCGCCGACACGTTCTTCATCCCGATGGCTGCATAGGGGTTCAACGATTTCTGTGATCAATACCGACCAGTTCCGGCATGCGCACGCGTGAAGATATCCCACACCACGATGAACATGGCCGCGATCACCGGCCCGATCACAAAGCCGTTCAGGCCGAACAAGGCCATGCCGCCCAGCGTCGAAATCAGCACGATGAAGTCGGGCATGCGGGTGTCCTTGCCCACCAGCATGGGCCGCAGCAGGTTGTCAACCAGGCCGATCACCAGCATGCCGAACAGGACCAGCACCGAGCCCTGCCAGACTTCGCCGATGGCCAACAGGTAAAGGGCCACCGGCCCCCACACCAACGCTGCGCCAATGGCCGGCAACAAGGACAGAAACGCCATCACCACGCCCCACAGCACGGGGCCATGGATGTCGAGCAGCCAGAAGATCAGGCCCCCCAGCGCGCCTTGCAGCGCCGCGACCGAGACATTGCCCTTGACCGTGGCACGGATCACGGCGATGAACTTCACGCCCAGCATGCGCTTGTGCTGCTCGGCCAGCGGCAGGGCCTGCGTGATGCGGCGCGCCAGCCCGGCGCCATCGCGCAGCAGGAAGAAAAGCAGGTACAGCATGACGAAGAAGCCGACGACCAGCTCCAATGTGTCGTGGCCCAGGGACAGCGCCTGCGCCGCCACGGCCTGGCTGCCTTTGGTCAGTGCATCCACCACCTTTTGCTGGACCAGGCCGAGATCGCTCAGGCCCAGCCGTTCGAGCAGGCCCGTGACCCAGGCCGGCAGCAAGGCGATGATGCGCAAGAAGTAGTCTGCGAAGTCGATCTTGCCTGTCTTGATCATTTCGTAGAAAGCCGCGATCTCCTGCAGCACTGCCACGCTCAGCAGGGTCAGCGGCAGGATGACGATCACCACGATGACACCCAGCGTGATCCCCGCCGCCGTGCCGGGCCGCTGCGAGCGCAGCAGCAACCGGTTCAGCGGCGCAAACACAATGGCCAGAACCGCGCCCCAGAAGACCGCGCCGAAGTACGGCCAGATGACAAAGGCAAAGGCCAACGTCACGCCGATGAGCAGACTCATGAAGGCCTTGCGTTGCAGGCTGACCGATTCGGGAGACTGGTGGGGTGTTTTCATGGCATGGCTGCGAGCACGGATTGGCGTGTCATCGCAGTCGTACATGGTAGCCGCATCGGACCCCTGCAGGCCGTAGGACCTGGGCTCGCCCGCGCGGGACATGGAGGACAATCACCCTGTCGTCCTTCACCCGGCCCCTGGCCGGCGCCGCCATGTTCTTTGCCGCAGACTCCTCCACAGTGACGCACGCCATTCAATTGGCGGTGGCCCCCGTGTTCCTGCTGACCGCAGTCTCGGGCATGATCGGCGCGACGGCCGGCCGCCTGGCCCGCATCATCGACCGGGCCCGCATCGTCGAGGCGCGGCTGGAACAGCCCGATGCGCAGCAGCCCGCGCTGGACCGCGCCTGGACCGAGCTCGGTCAGCTGAGAACGCGCGGCGCGCTGGCCAATGCCTGTATCGCGCTATTGACCATCTGCGCGCTGCTGATCGGGCTTACGATCCTGGCGCTGTTTCTCGCCGAGACCACGGATCTGAAAGTACTGCGCTTTGGCACGATTGGCTTTCTGATCGGTGTGTTCTGCTTTCTGATGGCCTTGCTGTGTTTTCTTGCCGAGACGCTTCTGGCCACCCGGCTGCTGCAGTTCGGTCGGGCTTCGCGCAAGCAGTAGCAGGGCCGGAGGCCTTCAAGCCACCCCCTTCTCAGCCTCGCGCCAGCTGCGAGACGATCTCGTACGAGCGCACACGCGCGGCATGGTCATAGATCTGCGACGCGATCATCAGCTCGTCGGCGCCTGTGCGGGCAATGAACTCGTCCATCTGCTGGCGCACGGTCTGCGCCGAGCCGATGGCCGCGCAGGTGAGCGATTGCTGCAGGATGGCGCGCTCCGGCGGCGACAGACTTTCGACGTAGCCCGGCACGGGCGGTGACAGGCGCGCGGGCCGGCCCGTGCGCCGGTGGACGAAGGACTGTTGCGCCGAGGTGGCGATCAGCCGGCCTTGCTCGTCGGTGTCGGCCGCAAACACATTGAAGCCCAGCATCACATACGACTTCTGCAATCGCCCGGACGGGCGGAAGCGCTCGCGGTAGATCTCGATGGCCTGCATCATGTGGTCCGGCGCGAAGTGCGAGGCAAAGGCGTAGGGCAGGCCAAGCTGCGCGGCCAGTTGCGCGCCGAACAGGCTGGAGCCCAGGATCCAGATCGGTATGTCCAGACCGGCGCCGGGCACGGCGCGCACCGCCTGGCCCGGCGACGCGGGCTGGAAGTAATTCATCAGCTCCACGACGTCGCGCGGAAACTCTCCGGCGTCGGCGTAGATATCACGCCGCAGCGCCCGCGCCGTGGCCTGGTCCGAGCCGGGCGCGCGGCCCAGGCCCAGATCGATGCGGCCCGGAAACAGCGACTCCAGCGTTCCGAATTGCTCCGCGATCACCAGCGGCGAATGGTTGGGCAGCATGATGCCGCCAGCGCCCACACGAATGGTCGAGGTGCCGGCAGCCACGTGGCCGATGACCACTGCCGTGGCCGCACTCGCAATGCCCGGCATGCCGTGGTGCTCCGCCAGCCAGTAGCGCGTGAAGCCGAAACGCTCCGCGTGCTGCGCCAGATCCCGCGTGTTGCGCAGGGAATCGGCGGCCGTAGAGCCCGCGACGATGGGCGAGAGGTCGAGAACTGACAGTGGAATCATGGAGGCAGACAGGGCGCGGCAGGATGGCCTGGCCCGATTATCGAGATTCCGCCCCGGGCCTGCTCGCGGGCCATGCGAGAGGCCCGAACCAGCCTCCGCCGGCAATGGCGCCGGCAATCACCAGGCCGTAGGCCGCCATGGCGATGGCCTGGGCGGCGAAGACATGACCCAGATCGCCGCCGAGCTTCAGGGCCAGCGTCGCGCCCCCCACGCCAAGCAGCAGCCGCACCACGTTGCCCGCGATGGGCCACTTGAGCCGCCCCACGCCCTGCGACGCAAAGTACAAGGCCAGGCCGAGGCCGAAAAAGCCGTAGGTCGGTCCGACCACCCGCAGGTATCGCGCGCCCTCCGCCAGCGCCACGGGGTCGGTGTTGAACAGGCCCAGCCACGCCAGCGGGAAAAAGGCCGCCCACAGGCCCACAGCCTCGGTCAACACGGTGGCCATGGCGGCACCGGCCCATGCCACGCGCATGGCGCGCCTGCGATCGCCCGCGCCCAGGCTGACCCCCACCATGGCCACCAGGGGCCCGCCGATGCCGAAGGCAATGGGCACCAGCAGGTATTCCAGCCGCGCAGCCGTTCCATAGCCGGCAATGGCCGCCACACCGAAGCCCCCCACAAAGGCCGTGGTGACCACGATGTTCAAATTGGTGGCAACGCCGGAGATGACGCCGCCCAGACCGACCCGCAGGATTTCCCGGAACAAAGGCCAGCGGAACTTGATTGGCGTTCTGAACGGCTGCAACACACTGCGGCGCGAACGTAGGTAACCCGCCAAGACCAGAATGCCCGCCGCATAGTAAGCAATCACTGCCGCAGCGCCGCCCGCGATGCCCATGGCCGGCACAGGCCCCCAGCCAAAGATCAACAAGGGCGACAGCGGCAGCAGCAGCAGCATGCCAACAAAGGTGGTGACGGCCTGCAGCGTCATGTTGCCGGTGCCCCGCAATGCCGCGGCCAGGGCGTTGAACACCCAGATCAGCACTGCCGCGCAAAACAGCAGATCGGAGTAAGCCAGCGCCGCTTGCAAGGCGGCGCCCGTGCCGCCCATCAGGCTGTAGATCCAGCGCCCGCCAAGCAAGAAGATGACCGTGAAGACCAGTCCGAAGACGAGGCCCAGTGCGGCGGCGTGACAGACCAGCGCATCCGCCTCCGCGCGCCGGCCCGCGCCCAGGGCCCGCGCAATGGCCGAGGCGATACCGCCGCCCATGGCGCCGCCCGACAGCATCAGCATCAGCATCAACATCGGAAAGACCAGCGACATGCCGGCCAACGCTTCGGTGCCCAGCATACCGATGAAGTAGGTCTCGATCAGACTGACGGCCGATTGCGCCGACATGATCACCAGCGTGGGCACCGCCAGCCGCAGCAAGGTGGGAACGATGGGGCCTTCGAGCAGCCGGCGGGTGCGGGGATCCAGGGCGTCGGGGCTTTTCATGGAATGTCGGGGCGGCCACACGATCATAGGCGGGGCGCGCCAGACCCGCATTCGCAAGCTTGTCAGCGTTGCGCCCGTCCCCTAATATGCGCCGACAACTCTAGGAGCGAGGAATGGGAATGTTCGACTGGACGGAGAAGGACGCCAGCGTCCTGATGCAAGGCGGTGTGATCGGCCCCGATGAACGTCTGCCCTGGCCGCAGACTGCCGTGATGGGGCTGCAGCATGTGATCGCGATGTTCGGCGCCACGGTGCTGGCGCCCATCCTCATGGGCTTCGACCCGAACATCGCCATCCTGATGAGCGGCATCGGCACGCTGATCTTCTTTCTGGCCACCGGCGGCAAAGTGCCCAGCTACCTGGGTTCGAGCTTTGCCTTCATCGGCGTGGTGATCGCGGCAACGGCCTATGCTGGCAAAGGGCCCAATGCCAGCATCGGCGTCGCGCTGGGTGGCATCATCGCCTGCGGCGTGGTCTATTTCCTCATCGGCGCCATCGTGCAGGCGGTGGGAACCGGCTGGATCGAGCGGCTCATGCCGCCGGTGGTCACCGGCGCCGTGGTGGCCGTCATCGGCCTGAATCTGGCCGGCATACCCATCAAGAACATGGCTGCATCCAACTTCGACGCGTGGATGCAGGTCGTGACCTTCGTCAGTGTCGGCCTGGTCGCAGTGCTCACGCGGGGCATGGTGCAGCGGCTGCTGATTCTGGTCGGCCTGATCATTGCCAGCGTGATCTACGCCCTGCTGGCCAACGGCCTGGGCTGGGGCAAACCCATCGATCTGGCCGGCATCGCAGGCGCCGCCTGGTTCGGCGCGCCCGCCTTTGCGGCGCCGGTGTTCAACGCCAATGCCATGCTGCTGATCGCGCCAGTCGCGGTGATCCTCGTGGCAGAGAACCTGGGTCACATCAAGGCCGTCACGGCCATGACCGGCCGCAATCTGGACGCGTACATGGGCCGCGCCTTCATGGGCGACGGCGTCGCGACGGTGGTCTCGGGTGCTGCCGGCGGCACGGGCGTGACCACCTATGCGGAGAACATCGGCGTGATGGCCGCCACCAAGATCTACTCGACCGCGATCTTTCTCGTGGCCGCAGCCATCGCCGTGGTGCTGGGCTTCAGTCCGAAGTTCGGCGCGGTGATCCAGGCCATCCCCCTGCCCGTCATGGGTGGTGTGAGCATTGTCGTGTTCGGCCTGATCGCCGTGGCCGGGGCCAAGATCTGGGTCGACAACCGTGTGGACTTTTCAGACAACAAGAATCTGATCGTGGCGGCAGTCACGCTGGTGCTGGGCACGGGCGACTTCACGCTGCGCTTCGGCCAGTTCGCATTGGGAGGCATCGGCACGGCCACTTTTGGCGCGATCCTGCTTTACGCGCTGCTCAACCGCACGCCCCGGCGCTAGCGCCTGCGGCTTGATGCGCATGGGGTGGCTATCATTGACCCCATGAGCATCTGGAAAAAACCCATCAGTGTCGAGCTGCTGCACGGCATCCACAAACACTCGGCGCCCGGTCACCTGGGCATGGAATTCCTCGAAGTGGGCGCCGATTTCATCAGCGGCCGGGTCCCTGTGGACGAGCGCACCAAACAGCCGTTCGGACTGCTGCACGGCGGTGTGTCGGTAGTGTTGGCGGAGACGCTGGGCTCGGTGGGCGCGTCCTACGCCTGCCCCGAAGGCTTTCGCGCCGTTGGGCTGGACATCAACGCCAATCACCTCAAGGGTGTGGCCGATGGCTGGGTCACGGGCATCGCGCGGCCCGTCCACATAGGGCGCAGTACCCACGTCTGGCAGATCGATATGCGCAACGATGCCGGCGATCTGAGCTGCGTGTCGCGGATCACCATGGCCATCCTGACCGACGCGCCACGCTGAAAGCGTTGCAGCTTATTCGTCTGTGGAGCGCGCCAGGCGCTCGCTGCGCCAGTACACATCGTCGCCGCCATCTACGCGATTGAGCACGCGTGCCAGCACGAACATCAGGTCGCTGAGCCGATTCAGGTAAAGGCGCGGTGCGGCATTGACGGTCTCTGCCTTGCCCACCGCCACCACGGCGCGCTCGGCACGCCGCGCCACCGTGCGGCACACATGGGCCAGCGCCGCGGGGCGCGTGCCGGCCGGCAAGATGAACTCCTGCAGCCGCGGCAGGCGGGAGTTGTGCTCGGCCAGCGCGGCGTCGAGCTGCGCCAGCGCATCGGGCTTGAGCAACTCGAAGCCCGGAATCGACAGCTCGCCGCCCAGGTTGAAGAGCTGGTGCTGTATGTCCACCAGCAAGCTGCGCACATTGTCGGGCAACACTTCGCACAGCAGCAGACCGATGTGGGAATTGAGCTCGTCGACCTCGCCCATGGCGTGCACCCGCAGGCTGTCCTTGGACACGCGCGTGTTGTCGCCCAGGCCGGTGGTGCCGTCGTCGCCGGTGCGGGTGGTGATCTGCGTCAGTCGCTGGCCCATGTTGCTCCTTCGGGGGAAAAAAGCATTGTGCGTCAAAAGCGTAAACTGACAACTCCCCCGATGGAGACACGCGCATGAACGCTCCCACCCCGCTGACCCGACTGGTCCCCGAGATCCATCAGCGTGAAGTGCCCGCAGCACTGATCGCCGCACTCAAGACGCATTTCGGCGAGCGTTGCTCAACAGCGCTGGTCGTGCGCGAACAGCACGGACGCGACGAGTCCTCCTTCCAGGCACCCCCGCCTGCGGCAGTGGTGTTCGCCGAAAGTACGGCCGACGTCGCGCTGGCCGTCGCGCTGGCCGCAGAGCATGCTGTGCCGGTCATTCCTTTTGGCGTGGGCTCTTCCCTTGAAGGACATCTGCTGGCCGTGCAGGGTGGCATCAGCATCGATGTGAGCCGCATGAACAAAGTGCTGCACATTCACGCCGAAGACCTGACCGTGACTGTGCAGCCCGGCGTCACGCGCAAACAGCTCAACGAGGAGATCAAGAGCACGGGCCTGTTCTTCCCCATCGACCCCGGCGCGGATGCCTCGCTCGGCGGCATGGCTGCGACGCGCGCCAGCGGCACCAACGCCGTGCGCTACGGCACCATGCGCGAGAACGTGCTCGCGCTCGAAGTCGTCACCGCCAACGGGTCGGTCATTCGCACCGGGACGCGGGCCCGCAAAAGCAGCGCCGGCTACGACCTCACACGGCTGTTCGTGGGCAGCGAGGGCACACTGGGCGTCATCACCGAAGTCACGCTGCGCCTGTACCCCCTGCCCGAGGCGATCTCCGCCGCCGTGTGTTCCTTCCCGAGCATCGAGGCCGCTGTGCGCAGCACCATCCAGATCATTCAGCTGGGCATTCCCATCGCACGCGTCGAGCTGATCGACGCCAACACCGTGCGCATGGTCAACGCCCATTCGAAGCTGGGCCTGCGCGAGGAGCCCATGCTGCTGATGGAGTTCCACGGCTCGCCCACCGGCGTGAAAGAGCAGGCCGAACAGGTGCAGGACATCGCCTCCGAGCACGGCGGCAATGCCTTCGAATGGGCCAGCACGCCCGAAGAGCGTACGCGGTTATGGACGGCGCGGCACAACGCCTACTTCGCGGCGGTGCAGTCCCGCCCGGGCTGCCGCGCCATCTCCACCGACACTTGCGTGCCGATCTCGCGCCTGGCCGATTGCCTGATCGATTCCGTGGCCGAGGCCGATGCCAGCGGCCTGCCTTACTTCCTGGTGGGCCACGTGGGCGACGGTAATTTCCACTTCGGCTATCTGCTGGACCCGAACGACCCCCGTGAGCGCGCCACCGCCGAGGCGCTCAATCACAAGCTGGTGGCGCGGGCCCTCGCGCTGGAAGGCACCTGCACCGGCGAGCACGGCGTGGGTCTGCACAAGATGGGATTTCTTGTGGACGAGGCCGGCGTGGGCGCAGTAGACATGATGCGGACCCTCAAGCGCGCGCTGGACCCGGGCAACATCATGAACCCTGGAAAGATTTTTTCGATGCCGGGGTAAGAGCCCACGAGCGCCATGCCCGCGGCGCCCCAACCCCCGGCTCAAGCCTCTGGAGAAATCTACTTGGCCAACATCTTTGCCGCCTCGGCATAAATCGGGGCTTCGGATTTCAGGATCGCGGCAAGCTCGCCCGGGCTGACCGGCCAAGGCACGACGCTGTCCTGCGCGAACTTGGCCTTGACGTCGGGGTGGTTCAAGATTTTCGAGACCTTCTGGTTGAGAAAATCAAGAACTGGCTTGGGCGTCTTGGCCGGCGCCATCAGGCCGAACCACGCGGTTTGCGTGAATCCTTCGATCCCGGCCTCCTTGAGCGTGGGCGTATTGGGCAGATTGGCCGATCGCACAGCGTCCACAACGGCGACGGGCCTCAGGGTTCCGGCCTTGAAGTGGCCGGCGGCGGCGGAAGTGACCACGTAGGTATAGTCCACGTCGCCCGCCAGCACCGCAGTCATCAGGTCGCCGGTGCCCTTGTAGGGAACCGCCAGGTACTTCGTGCCGGTCGCCTTGTTGAGCCGCTCACCGACGATGTGCGAGAGCGAACCCAGGCCGGCGGCGCCAAAGGACACTTTGGCGTTTTCCGCGCGCCCGATGCGTATCAGGTCGGCCACGGAGCGGATCGGCGACTCCGGACGCACGACGAGGATCATCGGCTGATTGCTCATGCCGACGACAGGCGTCAGGTCGTCCAGCGAAAAGCCGGGCTCCTTGGTCATCAGCGGCGTGAGCAGCAGTTGCGAGGCCGTGGTGAAAAGCAGCGTGTAGCCATCCGCTGGCGCGCCGGCCACGAAACGGGTACCGATCAGGCCGTTGGACCCCAAGCGGTTCTCGATGATCACCGGCTGGCCGATCTCCTCGGACAGCAGCTTGCCCAGCATCCGCGTCTGAGTATCGCCGCCGCCACCGGGCGAATACGGCACGACGATGCGAATCGGCTTGCTCGGGAAATTCTGCGCCAGGGCTGCGGGCGCCGCAAGCGCAGTCGCTACTCCGAGCGTGGCTGCAAGAAGCCATCTACGATTAACTGCCATGGTGGGTCTCCTTTGGGGTGCAATGCCTCATATAGACTTTCGATCCAAGTCTGGACGCATGTTAAGCACGCCCCAAGGCGCGGTCTGTCCCTCTCACAGGGGACTGGCTCAGCTCAGGCGGCGCGCAGCCGGTCGATCAGGCCATTGAGCTCATCCATCGACCCGAACTGGATCGACACCTCACCCATTTCCTCGACTTTGCCAGCACGCTTGACCCGCTTCTTGACCCGTACTTCGACCTCGGCAGTCAGCAGGTCGGACAGTTCTTCTTCTACTCTGCGCAAGTCCCGCGATTTCTCTTTTTTGGGTTTGGGCGAAACCAGGTTGAATTCTGCGCCCAGCTTCCTGGCCAGGCTCTCGGCCTCGCGCACCGAGAGTTTGCGCGCAGCAATCTGGCTGGCCGCCGTGATCTGCGTCGCCCGGTCCAGGCTCAGCAAGGCCCGCGCATGGCCCATGTCAAGGTCGCCAGCCATCAGCATGGTTTGCACCGGCTCGGCCAGGTTCAGCAGGCGCAGCATGTTGCTGGCGGCACTGCGCGACCGACCCACGGCCTGGGCTGCTGTTTCGTGAGTGAGCCCAAACTCCTTGATAAGACGTTGCAGGCCTTGGGCTTCTTCCAGGGGGTTGAGGTCCTCGCGCTGGATGTTCTCAATCAAGGCCATGGCCGCTGCGGCCTCGTCGGGGACCTCGCGCACCAGCACCGGCACGCTGTCCAGACCGGCCAGGCGAGCGGCGCGGAAGCGGCGCTCGCCGGCGATGATTTCGTACTTTCCAGCTTGTGGACCGTCCTTGAGCCGGCGCACCAGGATGGGCTGCATGATGCCCTGGGCCTTGATGCTTTCCGCCAGCTCGTACAGAGCGCCTTCGTCCATGCGGGTGCGCGGCTGGTAGGCTCCCGGGACCATATCGGCCAGACGCAGCGATGCCGGAAGACCCGGATTGGCCGGAGAGCCCTCCGCGGCGGACTCGTCGACTTTCGGTCCAAGCAGCGCTTCGAGGCCGCGGCCGAGTCCCTTGGGTTTCTTGGTGACCATGTTGGCTAGTCTTTCATTATCTTGAGCAAAATTTCATGGCCTTCGGGCCAGGGGCCGAAGCCAGCGTCGGCGTTGATGTGGCCGGCCGCCCCCTGGTCTACGAAGCGCGAGCCCCAGGCCTGGGCGAATGCGCGGGCTCGTCCGGCTCCGCAGTAGGGGTCATTGCGGCTGCCCACCAGCACGCTGGGAAAAGGAAGTTTCCGGAGCACCACCGGCGACCAGCCAGGCAATTGCGGCGCGAGCGTCTCGCGTTCCACATCGCCAGGCGCCACCAGTAGCGCCGCTTTGACGCGACCGGTGTTGCGCGAGTGCGCCGCCCAGGCCGCCACCAAAATGCACCCCAGACTGTGGGCCACCAACAAAACGGGGGCGCTGCGCGCCAGCAGCACTTCCTCCAGGCGGGCCATCCAGTCGCCACGGCGCGGTTGGCGCCAGTCGTGCTGCGTCACACGCCGATAGCCATGTGCAGCCTCCCAGAGGCTCTGCCAATGGCCGGGCCCGGAGTCGTGCCAGCCAGGCAGGAGCAGAACATCGGCTGAATCAATCATGGTGGGCAGCACTCGAGTTCGCCCGGCATCAGGGCGCGGGCGTCGCCGCCTCGAGGCGCTGCATGCGCGCCACCATCTCGCTGGCGAAACTCACAAATGCCTGCGCGCCCTTCGACGCGGGGTCAAAGATCACGCCGGGCAAACCGTAGCTCGGTGCCTCAGCCAACCGCACGTTGCGCGGAATCACGGTGTCGAAAACCTTCTCGCCAAAGTGCGTCTTGAGCTGTTCGCTGACCTGTTGTTGCAACGTAATGCGGGGGTCGAACATGACGCGCAACAGGCCGATGATCTGCAGATCCTTGTTGAGATTGGCATGAACCTGCTTGATGGTGTTGACCAGATCGGTCAAGCCTTCGAGCGCGAAGTATTCGCACTGCATGGGCACGATGACACCGTGGGCACAGCACAGGCCGTTCAGGGTCAGCATGCTCAGCGAAGGCGGGCAGTCAATGAGGATGAAGTCGTATTCGCCATCGACCACTGCCAGGGCCTCTTTCAGGCGTGTTTCCCGGCGCTCGACACCGACCAGCTCGATCTCAGCGCCGGCCAATTCGCGGTTGGCACCCAGCACGTCATAGCCGCAGGCCTTGCTGGTCACGCGGGCTTCGGGCACCGTGGCGGATTCGAGCAGCACGTCGTAGACCGTGAGTTCGAGCTTTCGCTTCTCGACCCCGGAGCCCATGGTCGCATTCCCCTGGGGGTCGAGGTCCACCATCAGCACGCGCTGGCCAATCTTCGCCAGACCGGCCGCGAGATTGACGGTGGTGGTGGTCTTGCCGACACCACCTTTTTGGTTGGCAACGCAGAATATTCTGGCCATGACTTACCTCGACGCCACAAGCTTGATCCCGAAGCCGATCAGGAACAGTCCTGCCAACTTGCCGAGGAGGCTGGTGATCAATGGGTTGGCGCGCAGGCGCTCGGCCAGATGGCGCGTCAGCAGAACCACCGTCAGGCCATAGGCAAAAGTCAGCACGGCAATGGTCAGCGCCATGAAAGCAAAACTCACCAGCCCCTGGTGCCGGGCAGGATCGACGAACAGCGGGAAGAAAGCCATGTAGAAAACGATGGCCTTGGGGTTGAGCAGGGTGATCATCATGGCCTGGCGGAAATAGTGGCGCGGCAGCAAGTTAAGCACCGGCGCGCCGCCCGCCCGGGCCAACATCATGCGCAGTCCCAGCCAGACCAGATAGGCGGCGCCTGCCCACTGCATCAGATGGAAAGCCGCCGGATAGGCCGCCAGCAGCGCGGCCACGCCAGCCACAGCCATCCACATCAGGACCTGGTCGCCGGCAATCACCCCGAAAGTCGCCGCCAGCCCCCCCTTCACGCCTCCCTTGCCGGTGGACATGATCAAAGCCAGATTGCCCGGTCCCGGGATCATCAGAAAAATGACTATCGCGGCGACAAATGCGCCGTAATCTGCAACACCAAACATGGGGGTCCTTGGGAATCCGAGGGGCTGAGTTTACTGGTTTCCCTGCGGCTCAGGCGCAGCAACAGGGCGCATCCAGATCAAACAGCGCTCCCCTTCCAGATCGGGAACCTGCAATGGTTCCACGTGAAACACCTCAACGAATGACGGAAGCTGGCTCAGCTCTTCCGTCGGGTGTTTGCCCTTCATGGCCAGCCAGACACCATTGGGGGCCAAGGCCGCAGCCGACCAGCTGGTAAAGTCCTTCAGAGAGGCAAAGGCGCGTGAGCAGATCAAATCGTGGTCGCCGTCGCGCAGGGTCTCGACCCTGGCATGTCGGCCTTGCAGCTGAGGCAGTTTCAAGGCAACGGCGGCCTGCTGCACAAAGGCCGCCTTCTTGCCGACAGCGTCGACGCAGCACACCCGCAGCTCCGGGCAGCAGATGGCAATCACCACGCCGGGCAGGCCAGCGCCAGAACCCACATCGAGCACCCGAGCCGCCATGCCCTGAAGCTGCCGGCGCAGCGGCGCAATCACGGCGAGACTGTCGAACAGATGGTGAGTCAACATCTCCCCGGGTTCCCTCAAGGCGGTCAGGTTGTAGACTTTGCCCCACTTGGCGAGCAGGGCCAGATAGTCCAGACATTGGCCGATTTGGGCGTCGGTCAGGGTCAGGCCCAACGCCTGCAGCCCCCGGCGCAGGGCCGGCTCCAGTTGCCTCATGCAGCCTCGTCGGCTTGAGCCTGGTTGGCCGGCAATTTGTCGAAGCCCCGGAAGCGCCCGCGCTTGAGGTGAACCAAAAGCAAAGAGATGGCCGCAGGCGTCACCCCCGATATGCGCGAAGCCAAACCCAGGGTTTCGGGGCGGTGCTTGTTGAGTTTTTGCCGAACCTCGAAGCTCAGCGCCGTCACCTGGGTGTAGTCCAGGTCTTCCGGCAGGCGCAGGTTCTCGTAGTGTCCTGCGCGCAATACCTCGTCGCGCTGGCGGTCGATGTAACCCGCGTACTTGGCGGCGATCTCCACCTGCTCCACGACGGCATCGCTCAGGTCGCCCAGTGTTTCACGTGAAACAGCATCGCTGGCGTATCTGCCGCCGGCCAGCGACATTAGTTGGGCGTAACTCACGTCTGGGCGTCGCAGCAGGTCGAACAACCTGTACTCGTGGTCAATGGCTTTACCCAACACTCGCTCGGACTCTGCCGCCGGCAGGTTCCGGGGGTTGACCCAGACCGACGCCAGGCGCGCTGTTTCACGTGAAACAGCGTCCCGTTTGCGGCTGAAAGCATCCCAGCGCGAATCGTCCACGAGACCCAGCCGCCGGCCGGTCTCGGTCAGCCGCATGTCGGCGTTGTCTTCCCGCAATTGAAGACGGAACTCCGCCCGGCTGGTGAACATGCGATAGGGCTCTGTCACGCCCTTGGTGATCAGATCGTCAACCAGCACGCCGAGGTAGGCTTCGTCCCGGCCAGGCAACCAAGGGTTCTCGTCGCGGCACTGAAGTGCGGCATTGATTCCGGCAAACAGGCCCTGCGCAGCAGCTTCTTCGTAACCGGTCGTGCCGTTGATCTGCCCGGCGAAAAACAGGCCGCGGATGGCCCGTGTCTCGAAGCTGCTGCGGAGTTCACGCGGGTCGAAATAGTCATATTCGATGGCGTAGCCCGGCCGCAGGATATGGGCGTTCTGGAGCCCGGCCATGGAGCGGACCAGATCGTACTGGATGTCGAAAGGCAGGCTGGTGGAAATGCCGTTGGGGTAGTACTCGTGGGTGCTCAGACCCTCGGGCTCCAGGAAAATCTGATGGCTCTGCTTGTCCGCAAAGCGGTTGATCTTGTCCTCGACGCTGGGGCAGTAGCGGGGGCCCACGCCCTCGATCTTGCCCGTGAACATAGGGCTGCGGTCAAAGCCGGAACGTATGATTTCGTGGGTGCGCTCATTGGTGTGCGTAATCCAGCACGGCATCTGCGCCGGATGCTGGTCGGCCCGGCCCATGAAGCTGAACACAGGAACTCCGTCGCCCAGCCCGCCTGGCATGCCATCGCCCGGCTGTTCCACACACTGGCTGAAATCGATGGTGCGGCCATCGATGCGCGGTGGGGTGCCGGTCTTGAGTCGGCCCTGCGCCAGCTTCAGTTCCTTGAGCCGGGCACTCAATGACACGGCCGGAGGGTCACCGGCCCGGCCGGCCGGATAATTGTTGAGCCCTACGTGAATTTTGCCATCCAGGAATGTGCCCGCAGTCAACACCACCGTGCGCGCCCGAAAACGAATTCCCACCTGCGTGACAGCACCGCAAACGCGCTCGCCCTCGATCATCAAGTCGTCCACGGCCTGCTGGAACAGCCAGAGATTGGGCTGGTTTTCGAGCCGGCGACGAATGGCCGAGCGGTAAAGCACCCGGTCGGCCTGAGCCCGCGTGGCACGTACGGCCGGGCCTTTGCTGGAGTTGAGAATGCGAAACTGTATGCCCGCCTCATCCGTGGCCAGCGCCATGGCGCCGCCCAGGGCATCTACTTCCTTGACCAGGTGACCTTTGCCGATGCCTCCGATGGACGGATTGCAGCTCATCTGCCCCAGCGTCTCGATGTTGTGCGTCAGCAGCAAAGTCTTGCAACCCATGCGCGCAGCCGCCAGCGCCGCCTCAGTGCCGGCATGGCCACCACCGACAACGATGACGTCAAACTCCTGTGGGTAAATCATGTCTGGATCATCCTGGTGGGGCGCGTACCCCACGGCCGGGCAGCGCCAGCGGGCGTGAGCGAGGCCCATAGAGGCAGGCTAGGGTTCGATTTTACGCCGGATGCCCCCGCGCCGCCGCCCCCGCCCTACAGCCAAGCCGGCAATACGCCCGAACACTCGCGGCGGCACCGGCGGTCTTTGCACGCGGTCGTACCTCATATCCACTTGAATTCCTACCAAAGTAATTATTATTAAAGACTCTGGATAATCCAAAATTTCAGCCACATGATAGCTTCGCTGCATGGCAAGCAAAGACAGCGGCGGCGTCAACCCCCAGGCGGAAGAATTCTCCCGCCGGTTGCGAGACGCCATGGTCCAGCGCGCCAAGAAAATCAGTCCCACGGCCCTGGAGCGCGAGTTCAATCTGCGCTACCGCGGCCCACCCATTACCGTGCATTCCGCGCGCAAATGGCTGCTGGGCCTTTCCGTTCCAACACAAGACAAGCTTCTGGTGCTGGCCAACTGGCTGGATGTCTCGGAAGAATGGCTGCGCTGGGGTGAAAGCGCCGATATGAGTTCCCGCCTGGACACCGGAGGTGGAATCACGCCCCAAGTCGCCCGCCAGAAGCGCGCGGCCTATGCCCAGGAAGAGCGTTCGCTGATCCAGGACTGGCGTCTGCTGGACGGACGCAACCGCCAGATCGTCACCAGCATCATTGAAGTTCTGCTACGGGACCAGCGCATGCAGCGCGACACCACACGCAAGAAAGACGCCCCGGCAGCATGAAAGTGCCGCAAGCGATAGCATTGCGGCTCCGTCTTACCCACACCACCCAAACACACCATGAAGCTTTACTACTCCCCCGGCGCCTGTTCGCTGTCGCCCCATATCGTCGTGCACGAGGCCGGCCTGCCGGTGGAACTGGTGCTGGCCAGCACCAAGACGCACCAGCTTGCTGACGGTACCGACTACTACACGCTGAATCCACTGGGCTATGTGCCCATGCTGGAATTGGACGACGGCACCCGTCTGACCGAAGGCCCGGCCATCGTGCAGTACCTCGCAGACCAGGTCCCGGCAAAACAACTCGCCCCGGCCAACGGAACCCTGCCGCGCTACCGCCTGCAAGCCTGGCTGACCTTCATCGGCACCGAGCTGCACAAGAGCTTCACCCCCCTGTTCGCCCCCGGCACCCCCGAGGACTACAAGGCCTCGGTGCGCGAGCGCCTGGGCAAGCGGCTGCAATGGGTCGACGAGCAACTGGCCGGCAAACAGTACCTGATGGGCGAGCAGTTCACCGTCGCCGATGCCTATCTGTTCACGGTCACCAACTGGGCCCGTGCCATGCATGTGGACCTGTCCGCACTGCCGAACCTGCTGGCCTTTCGCGAGCGCATGCGCGAACGCCCCGCCGTGCAGCAGGCCATGCGGGAAGAAGGCCTGCTGAAGTAGGCTTTCCGCGATTCAGCCCCGGGCCTGCCCATCGACGCCATGGCGGCCGGCGATCAGCGGCCGCTGTTGCCAAGCCAGGGCAGCGCCCAGCCATAGCGCGCAGGCCGAGAACACCAGCCCGCGCTCCAGCCCGCCCGGCCCGTCCGCAATCCAGCCGACCACCGTCGGCCCCACGATCTGCCCCGCCGCGAACACAATGGTGAAGGCGCTGATGCCGGAGGCCCATTGCGCCTGCGGCACGTTATGTCGCACCAGCGCCGTGGTCGAGGCCACGACCGACAGAAACACCGCGCCGAACATCAGCCCTGAGGCCAACACCACAGGCCAGGCCTTGGTCAATGCCGGCATCACCGTCGCGCAACCCAGCAAAGCGTTGAGCATGGCCAGCGCCTGTCCGCCCCGGTAACGATCCAACAGCCCGGCCCAGATCCGCGAGGACGCCAGCACGGCCAGGCCCAGCAAGGCATAGAACAACGAGACCGCCCCACCGCCCACACCCTGCTCGCGCAGCAAGGCAATGACGAAAGTCATATATCCAATGTAGCCCACGCCGAACATCGCATAGCCCGCCAGGCCGAAACCGAAATCGCGCCAGCGAAGGGACGCATGACCGTGACCGCCGTGCTGCAGCCCGATCCCGGCCTGCGCATCGTGCGCCGTCAAAACCACCGCAGGCGGCAAAGCCTGCGCATACTCGCCCAGTCTGCGCGTGGCCCACAGCAGCGCCGCGCAAGCCCCCACGCAGGCCAGCGACAGCGCCCACCAGGCCCAGGCCCAGCCGTGGGGACGCGACGCCGCCAGCTCCAGCACCACAGGCACCATCACCGCTGACAGAACAATGCCCCATCCTGTTCCGCCGTAGTAGAGCCCGAGCAACAGGCCCCCTCGCGAGGGCTGCCGCTCGGCCAGGCGGGCCGCCAGCAAACCGCCGGCGATGAAGATGAATGCACTGGCCACACCGGCGAGCAGACGCTGCAGCAGCAATGGCGCGGCCTGTATGAAAAAGCCGCTGAGCCCCATGAACAGACTGGCAAACAAGGCGCCACCGAGCAGCAGCGCCGAAGGCCCGAACCGGCGCATCAGCAATGGCGTGGCCAGGGCGCCCAGCAGATAGCCCGATGCATTGGCGGTGTTCATCGCGCCCGCCAGGGTGTAAGACCAATGCAGGTCGGCACGCATCGGCGGCAGCAGCATGCCATAGGCAAAGCGCGTGACACCGAGGGATATGGCAGCCCCCAGGGACAAGGCCAGCGCCAGGCCGATAGACTGCCGGGTCAGCATTTCAGATCGCACTTGCAGTCTCCAGTGATCCACGCATTCTGAAGCATTCCCGGCGCCGGCAGAGATCGCGGATTGGGCGTACCCTTGGAGTCCTTTTTGCTGCAAACCTCCCCATGCCCTCTCTGTTCGACCCCATCCAGGTCGGCGCCCTGCGCCTGCCCAACCGTATCGTCATGGCGCCCCTGACCCGCAACCGCGCACCTGGAGCCATTCCCACGGCCATGATGGCCGAGTACTACGCCCAGCGCGCCAGCGCCGGGCTGCTGATCACAGAGGCCACGGCCATCAGCGCGCAGGCTCAGGGCTACGCCGACGTGCCGGGCCTGTACGGCACCGAGCAGCTCGACGGCTGGAAAAAAATCACTGCCGCCGTGCATGCCGCGGGCGGCCGCATCGTGGTGCAGCTGTGGCATGTAGGCCGCATCTCGCATGTGGACCTACAGGAAAACGGACAAAAGCCCGTCGCCCCTTCTGCCATCGGCGCCAAGGCCAAGACCTACCTGGTCAAGGACGGCGTCGGCAGCTTCGCG
This sequence comes from Burkholderiaceae bacterium, assembly GCA_030653255.1. Lineage (GTDB taxonomy): Bacteria > Pseudomonadota > Gammaproteobacteria > Burkholderiales > Burkholderiaceae_C > JAURZS01. The sequence continues at coordinate 39,451 of JAURZS010000113.1, forward strand.
TCCACCTCCGAGCCGCGCGCCCTGCAGACCCATGAACTACCCGGCATCGTGCACACCTACCGGCACGCCGCGCGCAACGCCATGAGCAGCGCCGGCTTCGACGGCGTCGAAGTCCATGCCGCCAACGGCTATCTGCTGGACCAGTTCCTCAAGTCCGGCGCCAACCACCGCCGCGACGACTACGGCGGCAGCATCGAGAACCGGGCCCGCCTGCTGCTCGAAGTAGTGCGTGCGATCACAGAGGAAATCGGCGGCGAGCACACAGGCATCCGCCTGTCGCCCGTGACTCCGGCCAACGACATCCACGAGCCCGATCCCCAGCCGCTGTTCGAATACGTGGTCAGGGAACTCGCGCCGCTGAAGCTGGCCTATGTTCACATCATCGAGGGCGCCACCGGCGGCGCGCGCGAGCTGTCCGACCGGCCATTCGATTACGGCGCCTTGAAGGATGCCTACCGGGCTGCGGGCGGCAAAGGCGCATGGATGGTCAACAACGGCTATGACGGCGAGTCAGCCGAGCGAGCGCTGCAGGGCGAGGCCGATCTCGTCGCCTTCGGGCGCCTATTCCTGGCCAATCCGGACCTGGTGCATCGCCTGCGCGACAAGGCGCCCTTGAACACGCCCGACAAGGCGACTTTCTACGGCGGCGGCGCCAAGGGCTACACCGACTACCCTGCGCTGTCGCGCTGAACCTCCGGCTGCGCCGGGCGCCAGCGCTTGAGCAACAAGGCATTGGCCATGACGCTGACCGAACTCAACGCCATGGCCGTGCCCGCCAGAACCGGACTCAGATACCCCAGCGCGGCCAGCGGAATCCCTGCGACGTTGTAGGCAAAGGCCCAGAACAGGTTCTGCCGGATTTTGGCGACGGTGCGACGCGACACATCCAGCGCGGCAGCCACGAGCGCCGGGTCGCCACGCATCAGCGTGATGCCTGCGGCCTGCATCGCGACATCCGTGCCATTGCCCATGGCAATGCCTACATCGGCGGCGGCCAGCGCCGGCGCATCGTTGACACCATCGCCCACCATCGCCACCACACGCCCTTCGGCACGCAGCGCGGCAATGCGCGCCGCCTTGTCGCCCGGCAGCACTTCGGCCATGACCTCGCCCTCCTCGGGCTTCAGGCCCAGGCGCCTGGCCATGGCTTCGGCCGCGCCCCGGTTGTCGCCGGAGATCATCACCAGCTTCTGTCCGCGGCGGCGCAATGCAGCCAGGGCTGCGCTGGCACCGGGCTTGGGCTCGTCGCCAAACGCAAACAGACCCAGCACCTGAACGCCCGACGCCGTGCGCTGCATCAGGGCCGACAAGGTCGCGCCCTGCGCCTGCAAAGAATCGGCAGTCTGCTGCAGACTGCCGAGCTGCGCGCCGAGTTCTGTGGCCCAGCGCAAACTGCCCATCAGGTACTGATGCGCACCGATCTGGCCTTCGCTGCCACGCCCTGGCACGGCGCGCACCCCCTGGGCGGTCTCGAACGGCAGACCGCGTTCCTGCGCCGCGGCCACCACCGCACGGCCAAGGGGATGCTCGCTGCCCTGCTGCAGGCAGGCCGCATCGCGCAGCAATGCGGCCTCGTCCTGCCCCGTAGCCACCGACAGCGCCGTGAGGCGCGGGCGCCCCACGGTCAGCGTGCCGGTCTTGTCGAAAGCCACGGTGTCCACCCGGTGCGCGATCTCCAGCGCCTGGGCGTCCTTGATCAGGATGCCATGGCGCGCGGCCACGCCCGTGCCCGCCATGATGGCCACCGGCGTGGCCAGGCCCAGGGCGCAGGGGCAGGCGATCACCATGACGGCCACCGCATGAATCAGCGCCTCGTCCAGCGCCGCGCCGCTCCACCACCAGCCGATGAAAGTGATCAGGGCCACCAGCAGCACCACGGGCACAAAAACAGCCGAGACCTGATCGACCAGGCGCTGAATCGGCGCCTTGGCCGCCTGCGCGTCCTCCACCAGTCGAATGATGCGCGACAGCACGGTTTCGCTGCCTACGGCCGTCACTTGCATCAGGATGCGGCCCTCGCCATTGATGGAGCCTCCGGTCAGGCTCGCGCCGGCCTCCTTGGAAAGCGGCAGCGGCTCGCCCGTCAGCATGGACTCGTCGACCTGGGTACGGCCTTCGAGCAGCAAGCCGTCGACCGGCACGCGCTCGCCGGGGCGCACGCTGAGCCGGTCGCCCACCAACACCTCGGCCACCGGCACATCGACCTCGCCGTCCGGCCCCGCGAGGTGCACGTTCACGGGCCGCAATGCATGCAGGGCGCGAATCGCGGATGTGGTCTGCCGCTTGGCACGCGCCTCCAGCCATTTGCCAAGCAGGACCAGCGCCACCACCACGGCCGAGGCCTCGAAATAAAGGTGCACCATGGGGTCGGCACCCGGGCGCAGCCACAACCACATCGACAGCGCCCAGCCCGCCGTGGTGCCCATGGCCACCAGCAGATCCATATTTCCCGTGCGTGCGCGCAGCGCATGCCAGGCGCCACGGTAAAAACGCGCACCCAGAATAAACTGCACGGGTGTCGCCAATGCGAATTGCACCCAGGCCGCCAGCATCCAGTGCCGGCCCAGAAGGTCGCCCAGCATGGGAACCACCAGGGGCAGCGCCAGCAACAACGCCAGCGCCACGGGCAGCGAGCCGACCCACGCCGATTCGCCCTGCCCCTGCATGGCGTCGTCGGCCGAGCGCGGTTCGTAGCCTGCGTCGCGCACGGCGCGGCGCAGCATGGCCTGCATCTGCTCGCCCGGCGCAAAGCGGATGCGCGCCGTCTCGGTGGCCAGATTAACGCTGGCCTCATGCACGCCCGGCACTTTCTTGAGCGCGCGCTCGACACGCGATACGCAAGACGCGCAGGTCATGCCGCCAATGCCCAGGTCCAGGACGGCGTCGGTGGTCGTCATGGCGGTTGTAGTCGTTGAGGTGTTCATGGTGTGCAGCTTAAACCTTCGCACGATGAAAGGGTCAAGACCGTTCATCCCAAAGCCCCTTGCGCTGGCAGGTCCTTGACTCTTCCATGGTGTTAAGGTTCATGATGCGAATGTCGTCAAGCACCTCAATGAAAGGCAATGCCATGAACCAGACCTTCAACGTCAAGGGAATGACCTGCGGCCACTGCGAAAAAGCCGTGACCCGCGCCGTGAAGCAAGTTGACCCTGCCGCGCAAGTCCAGATCGACCGGCCTGCCGGCCGGGTCGAGGTGGAATCCACCGCCGCGCGCGAGGCCATCGCCCACGCCATCGCCGAGGAAGGCTACAGCGTCGAATGAAGGCGCACACACAGTGGCCAGTGCCCATCGGCCGTGCCGCAGAATTGTCGGGCGTGTCGGCCCGCATGCTGCGCCACTATGAATCGCTGGGCCTGCTCGGCAAAGTGTCGCGCACCGACAGCGGCTACCGCCAGTACAGCGAAGCCGAAGTCCACACGCTGCGCTTCATCAAGCGGGGCCGGGACCTGGGCTTTTCCATGGCCGACCTCACCGAGTTGGTCGGCCTGTGGCACAACCACAGGCGCAGCAGCGCCAATGTCAAGCGCATCGCACAAAAGCATGCCGACGACCTGTCCGTACGCATCGAGGCCATGCAGGCCATGCAACGCAGCCTGAAGCAATTGATCCACTGCTGTCAGGGCAACGACCGGCCGGACTGCCCTATCCTTGACGATCTGGCGTCCGGCTAAGCTACGCCCGTATTGCGCAGCTGGCAACACAGCAGCCACAAAACTTTACCTGGCATTGGCCTTTGCGCAATGGGCGCGTTACACAGCGCCGCCACACTCCATCTCAACCTGAAGTCAAACCATGACAGCAGGCCTCTTCCACTTCGAAAGGACTCGCTCATGAAAACCACTCGCACTCATTGGCTGCTCGCAGCCGTGTTGGCCACCACCGGCTTTGCCGCCATGGCCCAGACCCCCGCACCGGCCGCAGCTGGCAGCGGCCGCCCCGCCATGCACGAACGCATGGGCCGGGCCGACCCCGCCAGGATGCAGGAACGCATTGCCAAGCGCCATGCCGAGCTGCGCCAGAAGCTCAAGATCACCGCCACGCAAGAGCCGGCCTGGGCCGCCTTCACCGCCGCCATGCAGCCGCAGGCCTGGGGCATGCGCACGCAGCGCGCCGAGATGGACAAGCTCAGCACGCCCGAGCGCATCGACCGCATGCAGGCCCTGCGTGCCACGCGCGCTGCCCAGATGGACAAGCGCCTGGCCGCGACCAAGACCTTCTACGCAGCACTGACGCCTGAGCAGCAAAAGACCTTCGACGCTGAAGCATCGCGCCGCGGCGGGGGCCATAAAGGACACGGCGGTCACGGTCATGGCCATGGTGGTCATGGCCATCGCGGTTAAGAAGCGCTCACTTCCTGCGAGGCCTCTCGCAGTTCTGCTTCAAAGAGCGCCGCAAGGCGCTCTTTTTTTAAGGGCATTGTCAAAAGGGCTTTCCGGCTCAGGCACGACAATTGCGCCAAAGGTCCGCGCCTATCGCCGAACCACATCCAACCCGACCGAATGTCCGTGCCCTCTCCAGCCTTCAGCTTCAAAGTCATGACGGTGAACATCCACAAGGGATTCACCTTCTTCAACCGCAAGTTCATCCTGCACGAATTGCGCGATGCAGTGCGCACCCTGGGCGCAGACATCGTGTTCCTGCAGGAAGTCATGGGCACCCATGCCCGCCATGCGGAGAAGTTCAAGGACTATCCCGAGGCCCCCCATTACGAATTCCTGGCCGACACCATCTGGCCGCAGTTCGCCTACGGCCGCAACGCGGTCTATCCCCATGGGCACCATGGCAACGCCCTGATGTCCAAATTTCCGATCTCCCACTACCAGAACCGCGACGTCTCCATCAGCGGCCCCGAAAAGCGCGGCCTGCTGCACTGCGTGATCAAGGTGCCGGGCCAGGCCGTGGACCTGCACGCCATCTGCGTGCATCTGAGCCTGTCCGAAGGACACCGGCTCAAGCAGTACAAGCTGCTGGCCAATATGGTTCGCAGCGAAGTGCCGGACAACGCGCCGCTGGTGGTGGCCGGCGACTTCAACGACTGGCGCAAGAACGCGCACAACATCCTGCAAATAAACTGCGGCCTGCACGAAGTCTTCGTCCAGGCCCATGGCCGCGCGGCCAAAACCTTTCCGGCCCGCTTTCCGGTGCTGTCGCTGGACCGCATCTACGTGCGCAATGCCGCCGCCTTCTCGCCCATCGTGCTGCCGCGCCGGCCCTGGTCGCATCTGTCGGACCACGCGCCCCTGGCAGCGCAGATACAACTTTGAGTGTCTGGGCGCCGCCGCCACTTTGCGTGCAAGGCCATAGACCGATAGACTCAATGCCCAGGCCTTCTCCTGGAGCTTGCATGAACGCCACAACCCCCGCCGCCAGCACCGATCGCTGGCCCGACTTCGCGCGTACCGGGCCGGACACGCCTGCGGGCAAGTACCTGCGCAACTTCTGGCAGCCGGTGTATGTCTCGTCCCGGCTCGAAGCCGGCCGCGCCGTCCCGCTGAAAATCATGGGCGAGGGCTTCACACTGTTTCGTGGCGCCGACGGCCAGGCGCAAGTGCTGTCCGAGCGCTGCCTGCACCGCCGCACCCTGCTGTCCACCGGCACGGTAGAAGGCAACGAATTGCGCTGCTTCTATCACGGCTGGAAATACGCGATGTCCGGCCAATGCACCGAACGACCCGCCGAGCGCGGAGCACCGCCCCATCTCCGCCTGCGCAGCTATCCCACGCGCGAATGGGTCGGCCTGGTTTTCGCCTACCTGGGCGAGGGCGAGCCACCGCCCTTCCAGACACTGGACCATTTCTCGGGCGAAGGCTTTCTCGGCGTGCAAGCGCCACTGCGCCGCTTCAACTACTTCAACCAGATCGAAAACTCGCTCGATGAAGTTCATTTCAATTTCGTGCACCGCATCTCGCGCTTTTCCGAAGACGGCCTCAACGCCATCGTGCCCACACTCAACTGCGAAGAAACCGACTACGGCCTGGCACGCACAGCCACGCGAGGCGACGTGCAGCGCCAGACCCATTTCCTGATGCCCAGCACCAACCTGAGCCTGCTCTTCGGTGCCTGGCATCTGGTGTGGCGCGTGCCCGTGGACGACGCCAGCCACATCAGCTTCACCGTCGATTTCATCAAAGGCACACCGCAGCAAGTGCAGGCCTACCGCAGCCGCTACGAGGCCGACATCGCGGCCCTGGCCACTGCGGCCCCGGCCGCCGATCTGACCGAAGCCATCCTGCGCGGCGAAATGCGCATGGAAGACGTGATCGACCATCCCGACCTGCTGTCGGTGCAGGACGGCGTCGCCCTGGCCGGCCAGGGCGTGATTGCCGACCGCGAACACGAAACACTGGGCACCACTGACAACCACATCGTGCGCGTGCGCCGCATGTGGGCCCATGACATGGAAGCCTTGCAGCAAGGCCGCGCGCCGCGCACCTGGCGCTGGCCCAGTACCTTGTCGCCAACCAGCGGCGTGTTGCGCGAGGCGGCTGCCGCCTGAACAGATCGCACAAACCCCCGGAACACGCCCATGCCCGACCTCTTCGAAAACCCCATGGGCCTGTGCGGGTTCGAGTTCGTCGAATTCGCCTCCCCCACGCCCAATGTGCTGGAGCCCCTGTTCGAGCGCATGGGCTTCCGCCTGGTCGCGCACCACCGCAGCAAAGACGTGGCGCTGTACCGGCAGGGCGACATCAACTTCATCGTCAACCGCGAGCCCAAAAGCCTGGCCGGCTACTTCGCCGCGGAGCATGGGCCTTGCGCCTGTGCACTGGCCTTCCGCGTGCGCGACTCGCACGAAGCCCATGCCCGGGCACTGAGCCTGGGCGCGCAGCCCATCGAAATCCCCACCGGCCCGATGGAACTGCGCCTGCCGGCCATCAAGGGCATCGGTGGAGCGCCGCTGTACCTGATCGACCGCTACGAGGATGGCAAGAGCATCTACGACATCGACTTCCATTTCGTCGACGGCGTGGACCGGCACCCGCGCGGACACGGCGAGCCCGTGCCCGCACTGCAGGCCCGCGGCATCCTGCTCGACGGCGCCACCACTGGCGGCGAAAAGCGCCTGCTGTTGCAGATATTTTCCCAGCCGCTGCTCGGGCCGGTGTTTTTTGAATTCATCCAGCGCAAGTCTGACCAGGGCTTTGGCGAGGGCAACTTCAAGGCCTTGTTCGAATCGCTGGAGCGCGATCAGGTGCGACGGGGTGCGATTCAGGTGGAATAAAAAAATCCTTAGTTCGCAGGATTTTTAATACGCCGCCAGGGAAATTCAAGAAAAATTCCTGTGGCTGTAGGAATTTTTCTAACGCCCCCTCCAATTTGTGTAAAATTCCTGATATCACAGGAATTTTCATGCAAATCAAAATCAGCACCGTCACCGATATCGCCGCACTCATCCGGGCGACGCGCAAGGCAAGCCACATGCGCATTGACGATCTTGCCGCCACTGCCGGCTTGAGCAAGCAGTTCGTCAGCGACGTGGAAATGGCCAAGCCCACTGTACAGCTCGCACGGGTGCTCCAGCTAATGAACGAGCTGGGCGTCCACGTGTACATAGACGTCCCCGCAGAAGCCAAAGACCAGATCGCAAAACAACGCGAGCATGTCGAGATGCGCTCACACCACCGCGAAGCCACAGCACAAAGGCGGCGCCTTGAGCGGACCCAGCCTGACTCCCGGACCGGCATCTGACCGTGCGCAGCCTCCATGTATTCAGCAACGGCCGCCTGGTCGGCGTACTCAGTGACGAGAACAACCTCTGGCAATTCCAGTATGAGGCGCCGTGGGTCGCGGACCCTGCGGCCTTCGATCTGTCGCCACATCTGAAAAAATCCGATGCGGCCATCATCGATGGCGCGACGCAACGGCCCGTGCAATGGTTCTTCGACAACCTGTTGCCTGAAGAAGAAATGCGAACGGCCCTGTCGAAAGAGGCGAAGCTGTCGTACGAAGACGCTTTCGGCCTGCTCGAATACCTTGGGATGGAGTCCGCAGGCTTTCTGGTACTGCGGCCACCCGGTGTGGACCTCGCGCCCATGCCGGGCACGCAAGAACTCAGCGACGTAGCACTGTCCGCACGGATCCGGAACCTGCCGACCTCCACTCTCGGAAGCCAGGCCCCGAAACGGATGTCAGCGGCCGGCGCACAACACAAGCTCCTGGTCATCTACGTCGACGGCAAATTCCATGAGCCTGTCGGCGCGACACCGTCCACCCATCTGCTCAAGCCCGACCATCCAGGCAAAGACGAATATCCCAGCTCCGCCATCAACGAATACGCAATGATGAAGCTGGCCCACAAGCTCGGCCTGGACGTCCCCCCGGTCTTCCGACACTATTGCCCGGAGCCGGTCTACATCGTCGAGCGCTTCGATCGCGTGACACGCGGCGAACTACCTGTGCATGCGCCGGAGACAGAACGGCTTCAGATGATCGACACCTGTCAGTTGCTCAACAAGGCGCGATCCTTCAAATACACCTCTGCCAATCTGCAAACGTTCAACCAAGTCATCGACAGCATGCGGCGCAAGGGGCCGACACGGCTGGCACTGTTCCGTTGGCTCATCTTCAATCTGCTGATCGGCAACAACGACAACCACATCAAGAACATTTCATTCTTCATCAACCAGGACGGACGGACACTGGCGCCGTTCTATGACTTGCTGAGCACCGCCACCTACCATACACGGGCCTTCGCCAAAGGCGAAGCGATCTGGCCGCATGTAGACCTGGCCTTTCCCCTGCCGGGGCAGCCTCGGTTTGCCGACATCACCCGCGACGGCGTGGTTCAAGCCGGCGTGGTGCTGGGTCTGACGCCGCGTATCTGCACGCGGGAACTGGACCGCATGCTGGCCCACATCGGACCGCACCTGGACCGCATCCTGGATGACATTGCGCAAGAGAACGCTCACCTGCCTCTGGAATGTCATCCTTACCTGGGCGGAGAGATGAGGCTGCTGCGCGCCATCAGACATATCGTGGTGGCGGAGATGGTGGGCAGGCTCGCGACATAGAGCCCGGCCAGGGCCGGGCTTTCCGCCGGAGTGCTCAACTGCCGATGCGGCCGCCGTCGTTTTTCGTGATGACAATGGTGGCAGACCGCGGCCGCTTGCCGGCGCCATAGCCGGCGTTGGACGGCCACTGGCTGGTGTACTTGCCTGGATCTGCCAGGTTGGCCTGGCTCGTGGTCTCTCCCGGGTGCTGGATGTTGATGAACATGGCTTTGCCGTCCGGCGTTTCTGTCAGGCCAGTGATCTCACACCCTGCTGGGCCCACAAGGAAGCGCTTGAGCGTGTCAGCGGCCGGAGCCTTGCCAACTTGGGTGTCAACGCTCAACGTCCCGCCGGCGCTGCGCGTATAGCTGAGCGTCTTCTTGCCGCCATCGCCCACCCGCCCCGGAACAGCAGCCAGCATCATGCAGTTGGTGACGTCCGTATAGGCGCCGTCATCCGTCTGGATCCAGCAAATGCCAGTGTTCGGGCTGAAGACCAATCCGTCCGGGCTCGACATATCCTGGTCGGCCGTCAACCCGGAAATGTTGATCATTGCCTTGTCTGCGCCGGCCTCCGCTGCAAAAAGGTAAATATCCCAAGTGAAGGTCGTGGCAGCAGCGGCGCCCGTTCCCTCACGCATGCGCAGCAGATGCCCGTTGGGGTTGCCCGCCTGCGCGGTCGTCCCCTTCATGTCCGTGTACACACGGGGATTCGCCGCATCCGGCGCCAGCTGCGAGGAGCCCGTCGGATCGACACGCCGATTGCTGTTGTTGGTCAATGTGAAATAGACCTCGCCGTTGGCCGGGTTCACACCACACCATTCAGGCCGGTCCATTTTTGTGGCGCCTACCGCATCGGCTGCCAACCGGGTGTTGACACAGATGTCTGCCAGATCCGCAAATCGGTACGTCGCATAACCAGTCACCGTCGAATTCGACATTGACAGCTCCAGCCATTGACCGGTTCCATCCGCATTGAACTTCGCCACGTACAGCTTGCCGCTGTCCAGATACTTGTCACCGGTTGCCATTCGATCCGACGGATTGGCATCTGCGGCGCTCCACGTTGCGGTCGAAACGAACTTGTACATGTACTCGTTGCGCGCGTCATCTCCCATATAGACGGCCAGCGGCTGTCCCGCCGCAGGAACGCCGAAAGCAGCACTTTCTTTGGCCATGCGCCCAAGAGCCGTCCTCTTCCTGGCCAGCTTTGTCTTGTCGTATGCGTCAATCTCGACGATGTAGCCCATGCCATTCATCTCATTGCGATAATCGTCGCTTCCGTCCGCGGACGAACCCTGCTTGCTGATGTTCCAGCGCGCGTACTTGTCATCGCTGCCGCCCGTCTCCCAGCCGTGCCGCGAGGCCGCACCCTGCGTGCGCCCATAGCGATTCAGCGCCGTCACGCTCTTGTCGTTGGAACGTGCTGCGTCATCCGCTGCCGTCCGGGTGAAATAGCCGAACCAGTTCTCCTCGCCGGTCAGCAGCGTGCCCCAGGGGGTTTTGCCCGTTCCGCAGTTGTTCAGCGTGCCGCGTGTCTTGGTGCCGGTCGCAGAGTACTTCGTCACCAGGAGCGCGTTGCCACGGGCCGGCCCTGCGATCTCCACGTCGGTCAGCGGCGTAAGACGGCGGTTGAAACTTGAATCCTTGACGTACTCCCACTTGCCCGCAGCCTTCCTGACCTCAACCACGGAAACGCCGTGAATCGCGACCTCCTTGTCAACCTCGCTCGCGGGGCGCGGCAGCGTTGTCGTGCCTCCGTTTGCATGAAGGAAGAAGGAGCTCAGCGTCTGGTCGGTTGTGGCCTCATGGTTGATTGCGAGAAGGCCCCGATCAGCGCTCAGTGTGGAGGGCTTTCCATCGGCCCCAAGTCCGAACCATTCCATTCCGTCATGGTGGTCGCCGGCGCGGGTCTCGAAATCGCTGTCAGTGCCGTCATTCTTGAATGCGGGCGTTGTGGCCGTCAAGGGATCTCCGAGAGCATACAAGACACTGGCAGAGTAACCCACCGGAACCGCTACGGTGTCCGCCAGGCTCTTGGGCACGGCGGCAAAGCCCAACAGTTGTTCGGCAGGTGGAGTTGGTACAGGCGTTGCTGCATCGCCTCCGCCGCAGGCGCTGATGCCTATACCGCCCAGCAAGGCGGCTCCAAAGCCCCCCGCGCCACCTCTGAGAACGCCACGCCGGCTTAGCCGCGCGCTCAGAACCTGGTCAAAGGTTGCGTTGCTGGATGAATTGGAGTCTTCGTTGTTGAAGTCCGTGGCTGGCACGAGAGAGTCTGTCGGCTTGTTCATGTCATGTCTTTCCTGTTTATCAAAGGCGCATATGGGACGCTCTTCAATGTAGGAAATGATCGTGACTTAACCGTGAACAAAACATTACAGCCGGGTGACATTCGCGAAGGGGTGTACGTCTACCTCGACCGCGATGTCCATCGGCTGCCGGAGCTTCGACGCACCTGCAGGGACTGGGCTGCTTATGGTTGGAATCTCTGCAGTAACGTAGAGAGACGCCTTTCCAGGTCACTCAAACATCAATATTCGCCGCCCTCAACGCATTCGCCTCGATAAACTCGCGCCGCGGCTCAACCTCGTCGCCCATCAGCATGGTGAACACGCGGTCGGCCTCGATGGCGTCGTCGATCTGCACGCGCAGCAGGCGCCGCACGGCAGGGTCCATGGTGGTTTCCCACAGCTGCATGGGGTTCATCTCGCCCAGGCCCTTGTAGCGCTGGCGCGCCGTTGCGTTCTCGGCCTGCACGATCAGCCAGCGCATGGCCTCGCGGAAGTCGTTGACTTTTTCTTCCTTCTGCTTTTCGCCTTCGCCGCGCATGACGCGGGCGCCTTCGCCCAGCAGACCGCGGAAGGTGTTGGCGGCTTCGGCCAGCGCACTGTAATCTGCGCCGTGCACGAAGTCCTGCGTCAGCACGCTGGTCTTGACGTTGCCGTGGTGGCGGCGGCTGATGCGCAGGATGGGTTTGTCGGAACGCACGTCGAATTCACCGGCCACTTCGGCGTCGGGCAGGCGGGCCTGCAGTGCCGCGGCGCTGGCTTCGGCTTCACCCACGGTGTCCAGGTTCAAGGCCACGCCATCGGCCACCGCGCGCAGGGCCTCGGCGTCCATGAAGTTGCGCAGACGCGCAATGACGGTCTCGGCCACCTGGTGCTTGCGCGCCAGCTCGGCCAGAGTCTCGCCACTCAAGGTGGTGCCCGCCGCGCCGCCGGTGAAAACGCTGGCGCCATTGAGCGCGATGCGCATCAGGAAGCTGTCGAGTGCTGACGCATCCTTGAGGTACAGCTCCTCTTTGCCCGCCTTGACTTTGTACAGCGGCGGCTGCGCAATGTAGATATGGCCGCGCTCCACCAGCTCTGGCATCTGGCGGTAGAAGAAGGTCAGCAGCAGGGTGCGAATATGCGCGCCATCCACGTCGGCGTCGGTCATGATGATGATGCGGTGGTAGCGCAGCTTGGCGACGTTGAAGTCGTCGTTGCCGGTGCTGCCGCCGGCCTTGCCGATGCCGGTGCCCAGCGCGGTGATCAGCGTCAGGATTTCGTTGCTGGTCAGGAGTTTTTCGTAGCGCGCTTTCTCGACATTGAGAATCTTGCCGCGCAGCGGAAGAATGGCCTGGAATTTGCGGTCGCGGCCCTGCTTGGCCGAGCCGCCAGCGGAGTCGCCCTCGACGATGTAGATCTCGCACATGGCGGGGTCTTTTTCCTGGCAGTCGGCCAGCTTGCCTGGCAGACCCATGCCGTCGAGCACACCCTTGCGCCGCGTCATGTCGCGGGCCTTGCGCGCGGCCTCACGCGCACGCGCGGCCTCGATGAGCTTGCCGACGATGATCTTGGCGTCGTTGGGCCGCTCTTGCAGATAGTCGTGCAGCAACTTGCTCACGATGTCCTCGACCGGGCCGCGCACTTCGCTGCTGACCAGTTTGTCCTTGGTCTGGCTGCTGAACTTGGGCTCGGGCACCTTGACGCTGAGCACGCAGGTCAGGCCCTCGCGCATGTCGTCGCCGGTGACTTCGACCTTGGCCTTCTTGGCCATCTCGGTGTCGTCGATGTATTTGTTGATGACCCGCGTCATGGCCGCGCGCAGACCCGTGAGGTGGGTGCCGCCGTCACGCTGCGGAATGTTGTTGGTGAAGCACAGCACCTGCTCGTTGTAGCCGCTGTTCCACTGCATGGCGACCTCGACACCGATGTTGGTGTTCTGGTCGCTCTGGCGGTCGCCCATGGCATGGAACACATTGGGGTGCAGGACTGTCTTGCCCTTGTTGATGAAGTTGACGAAACCCTGCACGCCGCCGGCGCCCGCGAAATCGTCTTCCTTGCCGCTGCGCTCGTCTTTCAGGCGGATGCGAACGCCGTTGTTGAGAAAGCTCAGCTCGCGCAAGCGCTTGCTCAGGATCTCGTAATGAAAATCGGAGTTGGTCTGGAAGATTTCCGTGTCCGGCAGAAAGTGCACCTCGGTGCCGCGCTTCTCGGTGTCGCCGATGATCTTCATGGGCGAGACTTCGATGCCGTCCACCTTCTCGACGATACG
>JAURZS010000122.1 GCA_030653255.1 Burkholderiaceae bacterium
CTCGTTCGACGGCCTGCGCGTGAGCGTATCGGGCTCTGGCAATGTGGCGCAGTACGCTGTGGAAAAGGCCATGGCGCTGGGCGCCAAAGTGATCACGGTGTCGGACTCCAGCGGAACGATCATCGACAAGGATGGATTCACGCCGGAGAAGCTGGAAATCCTGATGGATGTGAAAAACCACCGGTACGGCCGTGTCAACGAATATGCCGAGCGCACGGGTGTGCATTTTGAGGCGGGCGTGCGTCCGTGGCACGTGCCCGTGGATGTGGCCCTGCCCTGCGCAACCCAGAATGAACTCGACGAGAAGGATGCCGCCACGCTGATCAAGAACGGCGTTCTGTGCGTGGCTGAAGGCGCCAATATGCCGTCCACCATCGAAGCTGCCAAGGCCTTCGAAGCTGCGGGCGTGCTCTATGCGCCGGGCAAGGCCAGCAACGCCGGGGGCGTTGCCACCTCGGGACTGGAGATGAGCCAGAGTGCAGTGCGCATGTCCTGGCCGCGGGAGGAAGTCGATGGCCGCCTGCTTCAGATCATGCAGAGCATTCATGCCGCATGCCTGCAATATGGCCGTCGCGCCGATGGCAGCGTGAGCTATGTCGATGGCGCCAACATCGCCGGCTTTGTAAAGGTGGCCGACGCAATGCTGGCGCAAGGCGTGATCTGAGACCCCTCGGCCGCGCCTGGGCGTCAGGGCGCGGCGCGATGGCGGCCTGAGGTCATGCGGGGCGCGGGCGAATGGCTGCCGCCTGGGCCGCCGCAGCGGTTTCGAGCGCCTTCTTTGCGAATTCGGCGCGCAGGGCCTTGAGCTTTTCGCGCGGGTCTTCCCGCACGGTGGCCTGGTCCAGGGCCATCTCGGCGATGAAACGGCTGGGCTGGGCGGCGATCATGTCGCGCCCCTTCTTGCGCTTGCGCGTCCAGCTGACGGACAGCGTACGCTGGGCGCGGGTGATGCCGACATACATCAGGCGTCGCTCTTCCTGCAGGCGCTGCAGCAGGCCCTCGCTCATGGGGCCGTCGGCGTCACCCTTGGGGTTGGCGTCGTCTCCGAGCTTGAAGGGCAGCATGCCTTCGGTCACGCCAACCAGCATGACATGCGGCCACTCCAGTCCCTTGGCCGCGTGCAGGGTGGACAGCGTCACGACGTCGGCGTCGACCTCGCGCTCGCTGATGGTGGACAGCAGCGAGATGGTCTGCGCGACCTCCAGCAAGTTCTTGGTCTCGGACACCAGGTTGGCGCCGCTGGCGTCGTCGATCACGCCGCCGCAGCGCGCTGCCATCCAGTCGCAGAATTCCATGACGTTGGTCCAGCGCGCCGCCGCCAGCTTTTCGCTGTCCTCGCTGTCGTAGAGGTATTTTTCGTAACCGATTTCATTCAGCCAGTCCGTGAGGAAGCTGCGCGCGTCGGCGGCACCCAGGGTGTGGCGGGCACGAAATTCAAGGTCGTTCATGTAGCGGCCGAACTCGTGCAGGCTGCCCAGGGTCCGCGCCGGCAGCACGCTGGCCAGGCTGGCGCTGAACAGCGCCTCGAACAGGCTCACCTTGTATTTGCCGGCGAACACGCCCAGCTGCTGCAAGGTTTGGTGACCAATGCCGCGCTTGGGCGTGGTGACCGCCCGTAGGAAAGCCGGATCGTCGTCGTTGTTGACCCACAGGCGGAACCAGGCGCACAGGTCCTTGATTTCAGCGCGGTCGAAAAAACTCTGCCCACCGGACACCTTGTACGGAATTTGCGCCTTGCGCAATGCCTGCTCCAGCACGCGGGACTGGTGATTTGCGCGGTACAGCACCGCAAAGTCCCGCAGCGACTTGTGCTGCGTGCCTGCCGCGCCAGGGTCCATGCCAGCCCGTATGCTTTGAATGCGGGCCACCATGCGTTCGGCTTCGTGCTCCTCGTTGTCGGCGTCGACCACCCGTACCGGCTCGCCTTCTCCGAGATCGCTCCAGAGATTTTTCGGAAACAGCTTCGGGTTCGGCTGAATCACGTTGTTGGCCGCCCGCAGGATGGCGCTGGTCGAGCGGTAGTTCTGCTCCAGCTTCACAACTTTGAGCTGCGGGAAGTCCTGCGGCAGCCGTTTCAGGTTGTCCAGCGTCGCGCCGCGCCAGCCGTAGATCGATTGATCGTCATCGCCCACGGCAGTGAAGCGACCACGCGCGCCCACCAGCAGCTTGAGCACTTCGTACTGGGTGGCGTTGGTGTCCTGGTACTCGTCGACCAGTACATGGCCCAGGGCCGCCTGCCATTTGTCGCGGACGGTCTCGTGCTCGCGCAGCAGGGTCAGCGGCAGGCCGATCAGGTCGTCGAAGTCCACGCTCTGGTAGGCGCTCAGGCGCTCTTCATAGCGCGACATGATGCGGGCGATGATCTTTTCGTTGTCGTCGGCGGCCTGTGCTTCGGCCTGGGCGGCATTGAGCCCCATGTTCTTCCACAGGCTGATGGTCCATTGCCATTGGCGGGCCGTGGCGGCGTCGGTGGAGCCGCCGCAATCCTTGAGGATGCTCACCACATCGTCGCTGTCGAGGATGGAGAAGGCCGGCTTGAGGCCCAGCGCGGCGCCGTCCTCGCGCAGCATGCGCACGCCCAACGCATGAAAGGTGCAGATCAGCACCTCTTTGGCGCCGCGGCCGATCAGGCTCTTGGCCCGCTCGCGCATCTCGGTCGCGGCCTTGTTGGTGAAGGTGATGGCGGCAATGCGCTGCGGCTCCAGGCCGGCCTGGATCAGGCGTGCGATCTTGTGCGTGATGACTCGGGTCTTCCCGGAGCCAGCCCCTGCAAGTACAAGACAGGGCCCCTGCATGAAATTGACGGCTTCTTGCTGGGCGAGATTCAGACCGGAGGACATAGGGGAGCAGTTGCGCGATACGACGGGGAAAGCGCGCAATGATATCCCCCCGGCGACAAGCCGCTTCGACGGATTGGCGGGCTTGCAGGACAATAGCCCCGTGCTGGACGTTCTTCTTGTCACCTTTCCCTTTTTTGCGCTGGTCCTGTGCGGTTATGTGGCTGCACGCCGGCGCTTTCTCGCGCTGGAGGCCATCCCGGCGCTCAATGGCTTCGTGCTGTATTTCGCATTGCCCTGCATGCTGTACCGCTTCGGCGCATCCACGCCGATTGCGCAGACGCTGGACCCGGGACTGTTCCTGACGTATCTGCTGTGCGCCGCTGTCATGGTCGGCTTCGTGGTGGCCGTCACCATGAACCAGCGCATCGGCTGGAACGATGCGGCGTTCGGCGCGCTCGTGGCGGCGTTTCCCAATACCGGCTTCATGGGCGTGCCCTTGCTTGTGGCCCTGTTGGGTCCCGCGGCGGCGGGCCCGGCCATCGTCACCATCGTGGTGGACATGGTGTTCACGTCTTCGCTGTGCATTGCCTTGTCGCGGCTCGACGGTGCCGACGGACACGGCTTCAGCAAGGCGGCGGGCAAGGCCCTCAAGGGGGTGCTTGTCAACCCCTTGCCCTGGGCCATTCTGCTGGGGGCGGTCTCTTCGGCAACCCGCATTGCCTTGCCCCAGCCGGTGATGCAGACGGTGGGCTTGCTGGCGGATGCCGCGTCTCCGGTTGCGCTGTTCACCATCGGCGCGGTGCTGGCGCGGTCGCAGGCAATGGCCGCCGAACACCCGCACAGAACCTTGCCCCTGCGCGACTACGTTCCGGTGGCGGTCATCAAGCTGTTGGTTCACCCGGTGTTGGTGCTGCTGGTGGGGGCCGGCGCGGTGCGCCTGGGCGTGCCGCTCGACAAATTCGCGTTGACGGTGGTCGTGCTCGTGGCTGCACTGCCGAGCGCCAGCAATGTGTCTCTGCTGGCGGAGCGTTTCGGTGCAGACACGGGGCGCATAGCGCGCATCATCCTGGTGTCCACGGCGGCGGCGTTTCTGACTTTCTCTGGCGCAGTGGCCTTGCTGCGTTGAGGGCCTCGACCGCCATGCCCTGTTCCATCCATTTCTCTCACTTCATCGAATGAAGCTTGCCCCCCTAGTAGAACTCACGCGTGGCGGTACCCTGGAGAACCAGCATTTCGGCGCGGTGGCCGTGGTCGACCTTCGTGGCCGGGTGCTGGCCCAGGCGGGTGATGCCCATTGGCTGACTTTCACGCGCTCCACGCTCAAGGCCCTGCAGGCCTTGCCTTTCGTCGAGGCCGGTGGCCCCCAGCGTTTCGGCTTCACACAGGCCCAGGTCGCGCTCCTGTGCGCCAGCCACAGCGGCGAGCCCATG
Organism: Burkholderiaceae bacterium; assembly: GCA_030653255.1. Classification (GTDB taxonomy): domain Bacteria; phylum Pseudomonadota; class Gammaproteobacteria; order Burkholderiales; family Burkholderiaceae_C; genus JAURZS01. The sequence continues at coordinate 4,211 of JAURZS010000122.1, forward strand.
CATGTCGAGGCAGTGCAGGGCATGCTGGACAAGTCGGGGCTGGACTGCCGCAGGCTCCTGTGCGGCTGCCAAGTGCCCATGTTCACCGAACTGGGTCTTGCGTCCGCTGCCGAGCAGGTGTTCGACGAACGTCACCACAACTGCAGCGGCAAGCATGCGGGCTTCCTCGCCTATTGTGTGCAGCACGGCCT
>JAURZS010000131.1 GCA_030653255.1 Burkholderiaceae bacterium
TATTTCATAGCCTGCACTGTGCCATAATTTCCGGCTTCGCTCCCGCTGCCCGGGTGGTGAAATTGGTAGACGCAGGGGACTCAAAATCCCCCGCCGCAAGGCGTGCCGGTTCGATTCCGGCCCCGGGCACCACAATGAAAATCCCCTTCATTCGTATGCAGAATCGCGCCGGTCAATCTTGATGACCAGGATGGTGAGCACGCCATGCTCGATGCTCACGATAATTCGAAGCTGCCCTACCCGGTAACGGTGGAAACCGGCCCATGGCCCTGTCAGCCCATGCCCGCGCGCTGTCGGGTCTGCCAAACCACAAACCTGAGCCAAATAGGCCTTGATTTTCTTTTGAACGCCGCGATCGAGCTTGGCGAGTTCCTTCGCCGCTGCGGAATCGTACTCAAGCCGCCAGGGCATCAGATGCCGAGTTTTTTATAGACTTCCACGGCCGGAATGGCCTTGGTTTTTCCAGCTCTGAGATCGCGCAACCGGCGTTGGGCAATACGCGCATCGGCGGCATCTTCGGCCCACTGCTCAAGCATCTGGGCGGCACGACGGGCCGGATCGGCAGATTTACCCAACTCCTTGACCACAAGTGGCGACAACTCGCCAATTTTCAGGGTGATGCGGGTTGGGATCGCAGAGGCGCTGGACATGGCTGCATTTTAGGCCATTGCCGCCGGGAGGACAAAAAGGTCCATCACCTGCAATCAGGTAGTTACCACGCAGTAGGGAAAGACCCTCATACTCCCGCGCCCCGTCGAATCTACACTTATCGATGCAACTTGACATAAGCGTAATCCACTTGACGCAGGCGTCAAGTGCCGGGCTGCTGTCCAGAGTCCGGCACCTGCATGCCCTTTCATCATTCGCGGAGACAAGACCATGAAACCCATTCGACTCGTGCTCGGCGCCGCCCTCGCAGCGCTGCTTTCCACTACAGCCTTCGCCCAGGCGCCCGCGCCCTGGCCCACCAAGCCCGTACGCTGGGTCATGCCCTTCGCGCCTGGCGGCGTCTCGGACGTCGAAGCTCGCCTCATGGCCACCAAGCTCGGCGAAAAATGGGGCCAGCAAGTCATCGTCGACAACAAGGTCGGCGGCTTCACGGTAGTTGCGGCCAATGACGTGGCTCGCGCCGCACCCGATGGCCACACGCTGCTGCAGGCGGTGGATTTCACCTGGACCATGAACCAGTTCATGTTCTCCAAGCCGTCCTACGATCCTCTCAAGGACTTCACCCATATCTCCATCATGGCCCGCCTGCCGCTGGTCTTCATCAGCAACGACAAGGTCGCGGCCAAGAACATTGCCGAGCTGGTGGCTGCGGCCAAGGCCCGGCCCGGCACCATTGCCGTCGGCGGCTCCGGTCCCGCGCTGCAGATTGCGTTCGAGAAGTTCGTGCGCGAAGCGGGCATCAAGATGCTCTACGTGCCCTACAAGGGCGGCGCCGACGTGTTCAAGGGTCTGATGACCGGCGAGATCGCCGTGGGCATCGACGCCAGCGTGGCCTATATGGACATGTTCAAGCAAGGCCGCCTGCGCGCCCTGGCAACCACCGGCGGCCAGCGCGCTGCAGCGCTGCCCAACGTGCCCACACTGCCTGAGCTGGGCTACAAGGCGTCCGAGTTCTACCTGTGGCACAGCCTGTCGGGCCCGGCAGGCATGTCACCGGCGCTGGTGCGCAGGATCCAGAACGACGTGCAGGCCGTGCTGGCCGTGCCCGAGACGCGCGAGCGTTTCCTGGCCATGGGTCTGGAGCCCGTGGGCTCATCGGCTGAGCAGATTCTGGAGACCATCCGCCGCGAAAGCGCGTCTGGCGGCACCATCGTCAAAGAGCTCGGACTCAAGCTGGACTGAGCCGGGGCGAGGAACGCACCATCGACCATGAGTGAACTGTGGCAAAGCTATTCGGATGACGCGTTCGTTGCCGAAGTCCGGGAGTTCGTGCGCGAGCACATCGCGCCCGTGGCCGACGAGTACGACCGCGACGACATCTATCCGCTGGCCATAGCCAAAGGGCTGGCGAAGAAGGGCTGGACCTCGATCACGCTGTCGCCCGAATACGGCGGCGGCGGGCGCGACTACCAGCTGGCGGTCGCGCTGTTCGAGGAGGTTGCCGTGGGCAGCGCCGCGGTGGCCATCTCGATCATGAGCACGTTCCAGGCGCAGACCATCATCACGCGCTTCGGCAACGACTCGCTCAAGAAGCGCTATCTGCCGATGTTCCGCGAAGGCCTGCTGTGCGCCTACGCGCTGACCGAGGCCAATCACGGCAGCGACATCCGGCATCTGGACACCAAGGCGCACCTGGACGGCAACGAGTGGGTCATCCACGGCGAGAAGTCCTTCATCACGTCCGGTTCGGCGGCGGAGTTCTTCATCATCCTGGCGGAAACCGACGCCGGCGTTTCGGTGTTCGCCGTGCCCAGGGACACGCCCGGGCTGAGCACATATATCGGCGTCGAGTCGGCGACCTTCGGCCTGCGCAATGGCCCGCATGTGAACCTGGTGCTCGATCATGTGCGCATTCCGGCCGACCACCTGGTGGGCATCGAGGGCAAGGGCGTGCGCCAGGTTGTAACCACGCTCGACTATTCGCGCACGCTGGCTGCGGCGGTGGGCATAGGCATCTCCCGGGCGGCTTTCGACGATTCGCTGGAATACGCACGCGGTCGCAATGTCTTCGGCCAGAAGGTGTTCGACTTCCAGGGCATCCAGTGGTACTTTGCCGAAATGCTGACCGAGATCGACGCCGCGCGCCTGCTGGTGTACCGCGCCGCCGAAGCGCTCAACCGGCATGAGGACATCGAACGCTACTCCAGCGAGGCCAAACTCAAGGCCGAGAGCGTGGCGGCCAAGATGGCCAGCATCGCCATGCAGGTTTGCGGCGCGCACGGCACCGCGACCAACACCTCGTTCGGACGCTATCTGCGCGACGCCAAGACCTACGAGATCGCCGGCGGCTCGGCCGAGATCCTTAAAAACACCATCGCACGGTATCTGCAAAAGGGTTGAAATTGACGGCGACGATCACCGGCCTGCTCACGGCCCAGGCGCAACAGCGCCCGAATGCACCCTTCATCATTGACGCCGGCGCGCAGTACAGCTACTCGGACATCTATTCGCTGTCGCGGCGCTTCGCCACCCTGCTGAGCGAGCGCGGCGTGGTCAAGGGCGACCGCGTCGCCCTGCTTTGCGGCAACAGCGCGGCCTACCTGGTGGCCTGGTTTGGCGCGAACTTCGCAGGGGCCACGGCCGTCACGCTCAATACGGAACTCATGGGCGACGGGCTGCTGTTCTCGTTGCGGCAAAGCGATCCGCGCATTGTCGTGGCCGATGCCTCCTGGATCGAGGCCAAGTGGTCCGCGCTGGACAGCGCGCTGCAGGCCCTGCCCACCATCGCCATCGATTCGGTCAGTGATTTCTTCCAGTCCCTGCGGCCATACGCCGAGGCGGCCCTGCTGCCCACGCATCGCAGCGACATCGCCACCATCGTCTACACCTCGGGCACCACAGGCCTGCCCAAAGGCGTGATGAGCAGCCACGGCGAGTACGCCGCAGTGGGCGTGGCAGGCGTCGATGTGGTGGACCTCACGCCGCAGGACCGGACCATGATCTTCCTGCCCCTGTTCCACTCCAACGCGCAGATGCTGGGTGTGCTGCCAGTGCTGACGGCGGGCGCCTCGATGGCACTGTTCAAGCGTTTCTCGGCCAGCACCTTCTTCGACGACGCGGCCCGCGTGGGCGCCACCGGCTTCACCTTCGTCGGCACGGTGGTGTCCATTCTTGCGGTGCGCCATCCCGGCGTGCAGCGCAATCACAAGCTGCGCTTTGCCCTGGGCGGCGGCACGCCAAAGCAGATCTGGCCCCGCATCGAGCAGGACTTCGGCTTCAAGGTCAACGAGCTCTACGGCATGACCGAGGTCGGCGGCTGGGTCACGGGCAACTCGGCCCGCGCCACGCGCATCGGGTCCTGCGGCACGGTGCGCCCCGACATGGAGGTGCGCATCTTCGACGAGAACGACGAGGAAGTGCCGGTGGGTGTGCAAGGCGAGATCGTCGTGCGGCCCCGAAAGCCCGGCATCCTGCTGAGCGGCTATTTCCAGAACGACAGGGAGATGGTCCAGGCCTGCCGCAATCTGTGGTTTCACACCGGCGACCGCGGCAGCTTCGATGAAGACGGCTATCTGTTCCTGAGCGGCCGGCTCAAAGAGTTGATCCGCCGCAGCGGCGAGATGATTTCACCGACCGAGATCGAAACCCAGTTGCGCCAGATGCCCGGCGTGCTGGATTGCGCGGTGGTCGGGGTGGATGACGATGTGGCCGGAGAAGAAATCAAGGCCGTGCTGGTCGTGTCTTCGGCGGTCGCGCCGGCGGCGGTGCGCAGCTTTCTGGAAGGCCGCCTGCCGCTGTTCATGCTGCCGCGCTATGTCGAGTTCATCGACGTCATTCCGCGCACCGAGACAGAAAAGATCCTGCGCCGCAAGCTCCAGTACCTGAACGATCAGGTGCACGACCTCGGCAGCCCCAAGCCGCCGCGCTGAGTCCGCTTCAGGCCGGCTTCGCCGGCTTGGGCGGCCTGACCGTCTTCCAGCCGATGAACTGCGGCGCCACGCGCGCCACCACGGGGCCGTTGAAGTCCCAGGCCATGCAGCGCCCGAAATGGCGCGCCGGCGTGTCCGACTCGACTTCGGGTTCGCCGCGCTGCCGGCGCAGCACGGACTGGTAGCTGGGCATGGTCTGGAAGGCCACGGTTGCCATGTTGAACAGCAACTCGCGCAGATGCGTGCAACCGCCGATGCCGCCAATGGTGTTCGTGATGGCCTCGCGCCAGCCTGTGCCCATGGTCTGGCCGATGAAGGCGCGCATGGGGTCGATCGCCGGCTTGCATTCGGCAAAGGGCGTGTTGGCCATGGAGGCCGTGATGTCGCGGATCGTCATGTTGTCGTCAACGGTCACACGAATGGCCATGTCGTGGACCGGCTCGCCGATCTTGCGGACCACGCCTTCACGGTTCGGGAAGACGTAGGTTTTGGCATCGGTCAGCTCGGCCTCGATGTCCCACAGGCCGTCTTCGCGGTAATAGCCCCGGTAGACGGCATTGCGGGTGTGGACGTGGGTTCGGGGCGCGGGGGAAGGAAGGGGCGCTGTCAAGCAGGGACTCCGGCAGAGGAAAGAGGGCTCGGCCATTTTACGCGGCCCCGCAGGGACAGGCCTGCAGCAGCATCGCAAGCACCGGACGTGTTCCCTGTTGCTCCTGACCAGAAGTTGGATCGAGCGAAACGAGGTAAATGTCACCCCGGTCCATTACAGCAACTCGCCACCCACCGGGGTGGCGTCAAGCCACTCCCGATCGTCCACCCGACACTGTCGCACTTACGCGACACCAAAGACTAAGGAGCGACATATTGTGCGACATAATATTGTCGTTGAATGCCGCGCGCCACACCAACCCAAGAACGCAAGCTGATTGAATCCATCCTTGCTGCTCACCCAAGCGGCATCGGCATCGCCGCCATTGAAGCGGAAATGGAGCGTCAGCAAGGCCATAAGCCCAACCGTCGCACACTGCAACGCCGCCTGCACAAGCTCATTGGTGAGCAGCGTCTGACCACTGAAGGCGAAAGCATCGCCCTGGTCTACAAACTGAGCTCTGGTGCAGCGCTTCAAGCCAGTGGCACAGCCACAGCCGAGGCAGAGCAATCTGTGCCGATGTCCCCTGAGGGGGCCGCCATTCGCGATCAGGTCCGGCGCCCCCTGTTGCATCGCCGTCCATTGGGTTACCAGCGCGAATTCCTGGAAACCTACCAGCCCGGAAAAACCTTCTACCTGCCTGAGACCCTGCGCCGCCAATTGCACGAGATGGGTCGCACGTCTGCTGATGAGAGGCCCGCGGGCACCTATGCGCGCGATATTCTCGATCGGCTACTGGTGGATCTATCGTGGGCCTCATCAAAACTTGAAGGCAACACCTACAGCCGGCTCGACACCCAGAACCTGATCGAGTTCGGCCAGGCTGCCAAGGGCAAGGGCGCCATCGAAACGCAGATGATCCTGAACCACAAGGCAGCCATCGAAATGCTGATCGAGGACACCGATGAAATAGGCTTCGATGCGTTCACCTTCAAAAACCTGCATGCAGTGCTGTCACAAGAACTGATGCGTGATGCGCAGGCCAGCGGCCGATTGCGCCGGCGGCCAGTGGATATTTCCGGTACGGTCTTCCACCCGTTGGCCATGCCGCAAGTCATTGAGGACTGCTTTAGCCTGCTCCTGGAAAAAGCCACCGCCATTCCCGACCCCTTCGAGCAGGCCTTCTTCCTGATGGTGCAGTTGCCCTATCTGCAGCCATTTGAAAATGTGAACAAGCGGGTTTCGCGCATCGGCGCCAATATTCCGCTCATCATGCACAACCTGTGCCCGCTGTCCTTTGTCGACGTGCCGGAACGTGCCTACATCGACGGCACACTGGGTGTGTACGAACTCAACCGGATCGAGTTGTTGCGCGATGTGTTTGTCTGGGCCTATGAGCGCTCGTGTCAGCGTTACCTGGCGATCACACAGACCATGGTCGAACCCGACCCCATGAAGATCAAGTACCGTGAGGCCCTGATCCATGCGGTTCAATCGGTGGTCAAAGGGCAGACGCAACCGAGCCAGGCTGTCATTGCGGAAATGGCGCGGGAATATGCTTCAGATGCCGATCAGTCTGCATTCACGGAGATGCTTGCCGCGGCATTGCATCAGTTGCACGAAGGCAGCGTCGCCCGGTATCGGCTGCGGCGTTCGGAATATATTGTGTGGCAACAGGCGCAAGCACGGGATTGAGGCGAAAAATACATCACTTGTGTAGCGGCTGGCTGCGACTGTCAGTGCCGCAGGGGCCGGACCCAGTGTAGAACTGCAAGGGGGCCTTGTTTACTCTCAGCCCTCGGACTTGTTACGGATTGCGCTTATCTGCGCCGTAATAGCCCAGATACCAATCGATAAACTTTCTCACACCCTCGCCCACCGGGGTCGATTGCGACACGCCGGTCAATGCCGCCAGCCGCCGTGTGTCCGAGAACGTGGACGCCATGTCGCCCAACTGCATGGGCATCAGATTCCTGATGGCCCTTTTGCCCAACGCCTGCTCGATGGCGTCGATGTAGTCGACCAACTCGACCGGCTGCTGGTTTCCGATGTTGAGTACACGGTAGGGCGCAAAGCTGCTTGCCGGATCGGGCGCGGCGGCATCAAAGCCGGGGTCTGGCATGGCAGGCTGGTCCAGCACGGCAACGACGCCCTGCGCAATGTCGTCGATGTAGGTGAAGTCGCGCACCATCTTTCCATGGTTGTAGACGTCGATGGGCTCGTCCGCAAGAATGGCTTTGGTGAACTTGAACAAGGCCATGTCCGGCCGGCCCCAGGGCCCGTACACAGTGAAGAAGCGCAGGCCCGATGTGGGGATGCCGAACAGGTGGCTGTAGGAGTGCGCCATCAGCTCGTTGGCCTTCTTTGTGGCGCCGTAGAGAGACAAGGGATGATCGACGTTGTGATGCTCGGACAAGGGCAGCTGTGTATTGCCCCCATACACGCTGGAACTGCTGGCATAGACCAGATGCGACACCCGGTGCGCGCGGCAGCACTCCAGCATATTGCCGAAGCCCACCAGGTTCGATTGCACGAAGGCGTCCGGGTTGTCGATGGAGTAACGAACCCCCGCCTGCGCCGCCAGATGAACGACACGCTCGGGTTCAGTCTGCGCAAAGACTTGCTGCAAGCCCCGCGCACCGGCAATGTCCTGCAACTGAAATGTGAAGCCGGCATGCGCCTGCAAGCGTGCCAGCCGCGAGCGCTTCAAACCGGGGTCGTAGTAGTCGTTGAGGTTGTCGACGCCGACCACCTGATCGCCCCGCTGGAGCAGGGCCTGCGCGACATGCATGCCAATGAAGCCGGCCGCCCCGGTGAGCAAGATTCTCATGGAGCGGATTGTAGGTGCGGGCCGCGCAGCCAGACCCGCACCGTGCGCCGTTCAGCCGCGCGCGCCCGCCAGGCCCTCGCGCGCCATCTGCACAAGGGAAACTTTCTGAATCTTGCCGGTCGACGTCCGGGGCAACTCGGGCAACACCGTCACATGCCGCGGAATCTTGTAGTCGGCCAGGCTTCCCTTGCAGAAGCTGTGCACCTCGGACAGATCGATGGAGGTGCCGGGATTCAGTTCGATAAAAGCATGGCCAACCTCGCCCAGCCGCTCATCCTCCACGCCCACCACCACCGCCATCTTGACCGCCGGATGGCGCGACAGGTGCTGCTCCACCTCGGCCGGATACACATTGGTGCCGCCGGTCTTGTACATCTCCTTGACGCGGCCGGTGATACCGAGCATGCCGTTGGCGTCGATGCGCCCCAAGTCGCCGGTCTTGAGCCAGCCCTCGGGGGTGATGGCCTCGGCCGTGGCCTGGGGGTTCTTGTAGTAGCCCATCATCACGGTCTCGCCGCGGCACCAGATTTCTCCGATCTCGCCGGTGGGGCGCTCGGCGCCGGTGGCCGGATCGACCACACGGACCTCGCATTCACCCAGCACCGGCGCGCAGTTGTTGCAGGAGGCATCCGGCGGGTCCTCGGGCCGGTTGAAGGTGGTGGAGATGGTGTTCTCGGTCATGCCGTAGGTGGACAGCAGGTGTTTCAGCCCCAGCGCCTTCTTGAAGCGCTCGAAGGTGACCTGCATGACGGGCGTGCCGCCCATCCAGGCGACCGTCAGCGAGGACAGGTCGCGCCCGGGCAGCGAGGGATGGTCCACCAGATCGATGAAGTGGGTAGGAATGCCGCCGAAGAAGCTGATTTTTTCGGACTCCATCAACGCCAGCGCCTCGCCGGTATCCCACTGCGGCATGACCACAAAGCAGCCCCCCAAAGTGAGCGACGGCACCAGCCCCATGTACAAGCCGGCCACGTGGTACAGCGGCATATGCCCCAACACGCGTCCACCCGCAGACAGATTGCACGACAGCCCCACGCGCGTGGCCTGCTTGATGACGATATGGTTGTGCATCGCACCCTTGGGGCGGCCCGTGGTGCCCGAGGTGTAGCAGATGAGCAGCGGGTCTTGCGGAGTGACCGCAGCCTCGGCCTGCGCCAGGGCGGCAGTCACAGGCGTGCGCGCCAGTTCCTCGAAGCGCAGGCTGGCGGCGACTCCACCCTCGCCCACCGTGAGCACATGGCGCAACTGGGGTAGTTGCGCGAGCTGCAGCAAACCGGACCCGGCATTTGCGATGTCCGGGGCAATGGACTCCAGCATCTGCACGTAGTCCTTGTTCCAGATGCTGCGCGTCATGACCAGGAGTCTGGCGTCGGACTGCGCGAGGATGTAGCCGGCTTCGCTCGAGGTATAGCGGGTGTTGATGGGCACCAGCACCGCGCCGATACGCCCGCAGGCGCAGAAGGTCTGCGCCCACTCGATGGAGTTGGTCAACCATACTGCCACGTGGTCGCCACGCCCCAGCCCCAGGCTCAGGAAGCCGCTGGCCAGGCGGTCGACACTCTGGTCGAACTCGGCGAATGTCATCACCGTGTCGCCACTTTTGATGCATTCCAGATCAGCATGCCGGGATGCAGACAACCGCAGGGCGGCGCCCAGGGTGAGTCCGTTCAGCCAGGCCACGTCCATCGCCTGGCTCATACTGAGTAGCCTCCGTCCACGCACAGGTGCTGCCCTGTCACGTAGCTCGCGCCCGATGACGCCAAAAACACCGTGACATTGGCAATCTCTTCCACCGAGCCGAAGCGCCGCAGCGCTGTGTTGCGCTTCATGGCCTCGACGAACTCGGCTCCGACCTGGGCTTCGATGCGGTGGAACAGCCCGCCATCGACCACGCCGGGCGCCACGGAATTGGCCCGGATGTTGTAGCGCCCTTCCTCGCGCGCGATGCCTCGCAGCAAGGCCTCTACGCCGGCCTTGGGCGCCACGGACAGGATGTCCAGCGGCGGATGCTTGTCGATGCCGGCCGATGTCACAGCGGTGATGGAGCCGCCCCCGCCCGCGCGCATCAGCGGCAGCAGGGCGCGGATCACGTAGAAGAAACCGTTGAGGTCGCCGTCGATGGTGCGGCGCCATTCGTCCGGGTCGATCCTGGACACGTAGGTCATGGTGATGTCCGCGCCCGAGGCGAACACCAGCGTGTGGATGCGCCCGTAACGCTGCGCCACCGCGCCCAGCATGGCGGCCACGGCGTCCATGTCGGTGAGTTCGAGGCGCACGGCCTCGGCGCGGCGCCCCATGGCCTCGAGCTTGTCGACAGTGGCATCGGCGGCGGTCTGGTTGCTGCGAAAGCTAAGCACCACATCGCAACCCTTGGCCGCCAGTCCCTCGCAGACGGCGCGGCCAATGCCGCCAGTGCCGCCAATGACAACGGCCACGCCGGCCGGAAACTCGGGGCTTGCGCCCAATGGCTCAGCCATGCGGCACCTCTTGATGGATAGACACGGAACGTTCTCCTCGTTTAGGGTAGGGGATGGCGGTTTACACCATTGCAAGAGCCAATACTACTCAGTATTATAGAAAACTGTTCGATTTTCTGCATCAAGGCCGACTCGACATAATCGACTTTTCCCCCACCCTCGTTGAAAGACCCGTCCATGAAACTTTGGTACCAGAGCTTTTCGCGCTTCCATGCGTTTGGCAACTACGGCGAAGCCTTGAAGCCGATCATCAACGCTGCGGCAGACCCCGGCACAACGCTAGACGCCCACGATCTTAAAAAAGGCGGCGGCATCGCCGACCAGTTCCGCTATCTTGAATACCTGGACGTCGGCGAAGTCATCGCCAATGGCATCAAGGCGCAGAACGAAGGCTACGACGCCTTTTTGCTCGGCAACATCGCCGACCCCGGCATCCGCGAACTGCGCGAGGCGCTGACGATTCCAGTTCTGGGCCTGTGCGAAACCACGCTGAGTATCGCCTGCATGATGGGCGTGACTTTCTCCCTGATCACCGTGAACGAGAAATTCACCCCGCGCGTGCTGGAGAACGTGCACCGCTATGGCTTTACCGGGCGCATGACATCGTGGGAGCCCATGGGCATCACGCATCTGCCGAACCTGGCGCCGGGTTTCTCCAACGCGCCGGAACATGTGGCTGCGCGCGAAGCCATTTTCGAGAGCTTCCGCGAGGCCTCGCGCAAGGCCATCGCCAAGGGCGCAGAAGTGCTGATTCCTGCCGGTGGCGTGGTGATGGCCATGCTCACACACGCGGGCATTCATGATGTCGACGGCGTGCCCATCCTCGATGGCACGGTGGCGCTGGTCAAGATGGGCGAGACCGCAGTCAAGCTGCAGAAGATCAGCGGCAACTTTGTCAGCAAGCGCCTGAACTACGCGCCGCCCCGCGGCGCCATGCTCAAGGAAATCCGCGCCGTGTATGGCGCGCATGTCTACCCCGGCATCGAGTAGGCCGTGCGCATGGAAGCTTCTACCTCATCCCGACTCAACCAGCCGATCCGCATCTGGTACCAGCTGATTTCGTCCGAGACGCGGCTGAAAAATTCAGTCGCCGCCACGCGCCAGGTGTGCGAGCGCGCCGCCGCGCCCGGCACCACGGTGGACGTGCGCGGCACCAAGCACGGTGCCCTGGGAGACCAGTTCCGCATCTTCTACCACTACGACGTGCGCGAGATCATCGAGAACGGACTGGCCCTGCGCCAGAGCGGCGGCTACGACGCCTTCGTGATCGCCAACTCGCTGGACCCGGCGCTGGTGGAGCTGCGCGAGATGCTCAACATCCCGGTGCTGTCCTTCATGGAAGTGTGCTGCTTCACGGCCTGCACCATGGGCGAGCGCTTTGCGCTGATCACGCCCAACCAGCGCATGGTGCCCCGGTATGAAGAGATCGTGCGCGGCTACGGCCTGGGCAGCCGGCTGTCGGGGGTCGAGGCGCTGCGCTTCGACAACATCAGCGGCTTCGACCAGGTGTTCACCGACCCCAAGGTCGGCGACGACCTGATGAACCAGATGCTGGACGCCAGCCGGCGCGCCATCGCCAAAGGCGCCGAGGTCATCATCTCCTGCGGCCCCTCGGCGGCCTTCACTTCGCTGCGCGGCGTGTTCGAGATCGACAACGTGCCCCTGCTCGACTGCTACAGCCTGATGGTCAAGCAGGCCGAGGCCATGGTGGGCATGCACCGGCTCACGGGCGTGCCCGTCAGCCGGCGGCTGCTGTACCAGACCCCGCCCGACAGCCTGATCCGACAGTGCGGCGAGGTGCGCGGCATCGACGCCTTGCGCAATGGCTGAGCGCCCCCCCGCACCGGACAACCGCGCCGAAATCATCGAGGCGGCGGCGCGCGCCTTCATGGTGAACGGCTATGCCGGCTCCAGCATCGACATGGTGGCCGAGGAACTGGGCTGCACCAAGGGGCGCATCTACTACCAGTTCAAGGGCAAGGCCGACCTGTTCTTCGATGTGCAGAAAGAGGCCATGCGCATGAACATCGCGCTGGTCGAACCCATCGCCACAGGCAAAGGTTCGCCGCGCAAGCGGCTGCAGGAGATGACCGAGCGGCAGGTGCAGCTGATCATGGAGCAGCTGCCGTTCCAGCGCGTACTGGTGCAGGGCGTGGAGATGCACCTGGAAGGCAGCACCACGCCCAGCCAGCGCAAGGTGCTGGATTTCCTGATCGCGCAGCGCGACCGCCTCGAACAGCTGTTCGTCCAGGTGGTGAAGGAAGGCGTGCGCGACGGAGAATTCCGCAAGGTGGACCCGCGCATCTTCGGCAAGGTGCTGATGGGCTCCATCGTGTGGCTGACCATGTGGTACAAACCCCGCCCCGACGACACGCCCGCCAAACGCAGGAAACTGGCGCGCGAGCTGGCCGACTACATGCTCAATGGGCTGACGGGCAAGGCCTGAGCGCGGGCGGGGCTCGAGCACCCAGCAAGTCACCCCGCAAGTCGGAATGGGCGTGCGTATCGGGTGCCACCCGGCACTTGCAAGCCGTCCGTTTTAGGCGCATTCTTTGCTTGTGACAATTGTCCGACGCCGGGGGCCATCATGCGCACATTTCTCATCGCCCGTTTTCTGAACCGCTTTGCGCGCCCTGGCGCGGCATCGCCCCGGCGCTGGCTGCACCGCCTGCTCGCAGGCTTGCTGCCGCTGCTGGCCTGGAGCTCCTTGCAGGCGGCCACCGCACCGGCCCTGCCGGCCCAGGCGATCATGGACGCGCTGACGCGGGCCAATGCCTCGGTCGTCGGCCTGCGCATCGGCGTCACTGAAGGCGCCCGCTCGGCACAAAGCCTGGGCAAAGAGCGCATGGGCTCGGGTGTGGTAATCGGCCCGGACGGACTGATCCTCACCATCGGCTATCTCATGCTGGAGGCGCAGACCATCCAGGTCATCACCCAGGACAACCGCGTGTTGCCGGCGCGCGCCGTCGCCTACGACCTGGCCACCGGCTTCGGACTGGTCAAGCCCCTGCTGCCCCTGCGCGGTGTCGAGCCCGTGCCTCTGGCCAGCGCCCGCGAGCTTCAGCCCGGCGAGGCGCTGATGGCCGCCACCGGCGGCGCCGAGGGCGACGTCAGCATGACCCAGCTGGTCAGCAAGCGCGCCTTCTCGGGTTATTGGGAATACCACATCGACACGGCGCTGTTCACCAGCCCGCCGATCGGCAACCACAGCGGCGCGCCGTTGTTCAACCAGCGCGGCGAGCTGCTGGGCATAGGCAGTCTGTTCGTGCTGGACGCCATGGGCGAGAACCGCCGCTTGCCCGGCAATATGTTCGTGCCGGTCGATCTGTTGCGGCCCATCCTGGCGGAGATGCAGCAGACCGGCAGCACGCGCCTGAGCCGCCGCCCCTGGCTGGGCCTGACTTCGTCGGAGCAAGGCGGACGTGTGCAGGTGGTGCGCGTCAGCGAGGAAGGCCCGGCGCGCACCGCCGGCCTGATGCCGGGCGACTTCGTGCTGGCCGTGGATGGCACCCGCGTGACCACGCTGGAGGCCTTCTACAAGAAGCTGTGGGAACGCCCCGAACCCACCGGGATGGTGGAACTGACCATCCTTCAGGGCGCCGAGGTCAAGACCCTTCGCATCCAGGGCGTGGACCGCATGAGCACTTTGCAGAAGCCTGCGGGAATCTAGACCAGGCCTTCGCGCACCGTCGGATACCGAAGCCTCAGGCGCAGTTCTTTCTTCAGCCGCTCGTTGTCGAGCCGGCGCGACTCGCTCATGAAGCTCAGGAGCATCAGCGGGAGCTGGTCACCTGCCGTGTCGCGCGGCACCCGTGGCGGATGCGGCAGGCCATAGAGGTCGGCGGCCAGGTCGAAGTAGTCTCCCATCTTGAGCCGCGTGTCGTCACAGGCGTTGTAGACGCGCTGCGGCTTGCCGCGCCACAAGGCGACCAGGCAGGCGCGGGCGAGGTCGTCGGCGTGCACATGGTTGGTGTACACATCGTCCCTGGCCTGCAGCACGGCCGTGCCTTTGAGCAGGCGCGCGCGCGGCGTACCGCCCTCGCGGTCGGGCGCATAGATGCCGGGGATGCGCAGGATGCTCACGCGCACCCCCGCCGCACGCCCGAAATGGCGCACCGCGGCCTCGGCATCCACCCGCCGGTGGGCCCGCGGCGTGTGCGGCTGCGGCGCGCGGGTCTCGGCCACCCACTGGCCCCGGCAGTCGCCATAGACGCCGCTGGTGGAGGCGTAGACCAGCGAGCGCGGCAGGCCTCGCAAGCGCAGGGCGCGCACCAGGGCCAGCGTGCGCGGATCGCGCCACCACTGCGCATGGCCCTGGCCGGGCGGCGGCGCCAGATGCAGCACGCGGGTCGCCAGCCCCGCCAGGCGGCGCAGGCTGGCAGGCTCGTCGAGGTTGCCGACCAGCGGCGTGATGCCCTGCTCGCGCAGGGCGGCAAGGCGATGGGGCGAGGATGTCAAGGCCAGCACCCGCAAACGCGGTCTGGCCGCCGCCGCGCCGGCCGTCAGGCCTCTGACGGCACGAAGACCGACATCGCCGCAGCCGACGACCAGCAGCCGCTCGCGCCGGAAGCGGGAGGGCAGTGCGCCGAGGGGGGTCTGATTTGAGGGCAAAATCGAAGTCTCTACAGAGATCAGTCAGACAGGATACCGAAAGATGAGCAGCGCAGCGCCGGACAGGCCCCAAGTATTCCAGATCAAGGTGCAACCCAGCGGGCGCGCTTTCAGTGTCAACTCCGATGAAACGATTCTTGTGGCGGCCATCCGCCAGGGCGTGGGCATGCCCTATGGCTGCAAGGACGGCGCCTGCGGCTCGTGCAAATGCAAAAAGCTCGAAGGCGAGGTGGTCCACCGCGAGCACCAGTCCAAAGCCCTGAGCGCGCAGGAAGAAGCCGACGGCCTGGTGCTGACCTGCTGCGCCACACCCTTGTCCGATGTGGTGCTGGAGTCGCGCCAGGTCACGGAAGAAGGCGCGTACCCGGTCAAGAAGATGCCGGCGCGCGTGGCCGCGCTCGAGCGCAAGTCCCATGACGTGATGCTGGTGCGCCTGCAGCTGCCGGCCACGGACGCCATGCGCTATCACGCCGGGCAGTATGTGGAGTTCATCCTGCGCGATGGCGCGCGGCGCAGCTATTCGATGGCCAATGCGCCGCACACCGGCCCGGGCATCGAGCTGCACATCCGCCACATGCCCGGCGGCAAGTTCACCGACCATGTGTTCGGCGCCATGAAGGAAAAAGAGATTCTCCGCATCGAAGGGCCTTACGGCAGCTTTTTCCTGCGCGAGGATTCCGGCAAGCCCCTGGTGCTGCTGGCATCGGGCACTGGTTTCGCACCGATCAAGGCGGTGATCGAGCACATGCAGCATCAGGGCATCACACGCCCGGCCACGCTGTACTGGGGCGGGCGCCGCCCCGAGGACCTGTACCTGGACGACTGGGTGCGCGCGCGCCTCGCCGAGATGCCCAACTTGCGCTATGTGCCCGTCATCTCCAACGCCCTGCCCGAGGACCGCTGGAGCGGGCGCACCGGCTTCGTCCACGCCGCCGTGCTGCAGGACATCCCCGATCTGTCGGGCCATCAGGTGTATGCCTGCGGCGCGCCCATCGTGGTGGACTCGGCCCGCGCCGACTATGTCGCGCAAGGTGGCCTGCCCGAAGAAGAGTTCTTTGCCGACTCCTTCACGAGCGAAGCCGACAAGGCCGCAGCCTGAGCCGGTTTGCTTGTGGCTGGCCAATTCTGCACAATGGCACCATGAAACGCAGAACCCTCCTCCTCTCCTCGCTGGCCGCCCCCCTGGCCCTGTCCACTCCCTGGTCGCTGGCCCAAGGCCGGCCGATCCGGCTGATCGTGCCCTATGCGGCCGGCGGCCCCATTGACGTCACGGCGCGGGTGCTGGCCGAACGGGTCAAGGATTCGCTGGGCTCGGTCATCATCGAGAACCGCCCGGGCGGCGGCGGCAACATCGGCGCCGACGCCGTGGCCAAGGCCGCGCCCGACGGCCTGACCATCGGCATTGCGGCCACGGCCACGCACGCGGTCAATCCCTGGCTGTACAGCAGGATGCCCTACAACGCCGCCACCGATTTCGCGCCCATCACGCAGATGCTGCGCGTGCCCAATGTGCTGGTCATGAACGCAGACACCGCGCAGCGCCTGAAGATCAACTCGCTGGCCGATCTGATCGCCTATGGCCGCGCTAACCCGGGCAAGCTCAACTACGGCAGCGGCGGCAATGGCAGCGCGGGCCACCTGGCCGGCGAGATGTTCAAGGCACAGGCCGGAATCTTCGCGGTGCACATTCCCTTCAACGGCGGCAACCCGGCGCAGCTCGCTCTGCTCAGCGGCCAGGTCGATTTCAATTTCGACAACCTGGCCACCGCGGCGCCGAACATCCGTTCGGGCAAACTGCGCGCCATCGCCGTGACCACGCTGGCCCGCTCTCCCGCCCTGCCGGATGCGCCGCCCGTGGCCGACACCTTCAAGGGATTTTCGATCGACACCTGGTGGGGGCTGGTTGCACCGGCGGCGACGCCGCGCGAGGTCGTGGCCCGCCTCAACGCGGCCTTTGTCGCCGCGCTCAATGCACCCGAGACGCGCACGCGCTTTGCCAGTCTGCTGGCCGAGCCGGTGCCCACCACGCCGGAGCAGTTCGGCGCCTTCCTGAAGACCGAACTCGCCAAGTACGAAAAAGTCGTCAAGGCCTCCGGCGCCAAGGTGGACTGAGAGCGCCGCTATTCGCCCAGGTAGGCGGCCCGCACCTTGGGGTCGTCGAGCATCTGCCGGGCGTCGCCGCTCATGGTGATGACGCCCGACTCCATGACGTAGCCCCGGTTGGCGATGCCCAGCGCGCGGCTGGCATTCTGCTCGACCAGCAGGACGGTCACGCCCTGGCGGGAGACTTCGTTCACCACTTCGAAGATCTTGTCGACCATCAGCGGCGACAGGCCCATCGACGGCTCGTCGAGCAGCAGCACGCGCGGGCGGCTCATCAGCGCGCGGCCCATGGCCAGCATCTGTTGTTCGCCGCCGCTCATGGTGCCGGCGAGCTGGTCGCGCCGCTCGCGCAGCCGCGGGAAAGTCTCGAAGACTTTTTCCATGTCGGCGGCAATGGCCGCCGTGTCGTTGCGGCTGTAGGCGCCCATCTGCAGGTTCTCGACGATGGTCATGCGCGTGAAAACGCCCCGGCCCTCGGGCACCAGGGCCAGGCCCTGGCGCACCAGGTCCCAGGGGCCCTGGCCGCGAATGCTCTTGCCCATGTATTCGATGTCGCCGCCGGCCATGGGCAGCGTGCCCGTGATGGCTTTCATGGTGGTGGTCTTGCCCGCGCCGTTGGAGCCGATCAGGGACACGAG
>JAURZS010000134.1 GCA_030653255.1 Burkholderiaceae bacterium
CTGATCACGTCGATGAAGGCCGCGCCGCCGTGGCGGATGGCGCCCTTGATCATCGGCACCAGCTGCTCCTTGTCTCCCGAGAAGCCGCGCGCCACGTAGGTGGCGCCCAGTTGCAGCGCCATGCCGACCAGGTCCACCGGGCTGTCGGGGTTGACCACCCCTTTCTTGCTCTTGCTGCCTCGGTCCGCCGTGGCGGAGAACTGGCCCTTGGTCAGGCCGTAGACGCCGTTGTTCTCGACGATGTAGACCATGTTCACGCCGCGGCGCATGGCGTGGGCGAACTGTCCCAGGCCGATGGAGGCGGAATCTCCGTCGCCCGACACGCCAAGGTACAGCAGGTCGCGGTTGGCGAGGTTGGCACCGGTCAGCACCGAGGGCATGCGCCCGTGCACGGTGTTGAAGCCGTGCGAGGCGCCCAGGAAGTAATCCGGCGTCTTGCTGCTGCAGCCGATGCCCGAGAGTTTGGCCACGCGGTGCGGCTCGATGTCGAGCTCCCAGCAGGCCTGGATGATGGCCGCCGAGATGCTGTCGTGCCCGCAGCCCGCGCACAGGGTGGAAATCTTGCCTTCATAGTCGCGCCGCGTGTAACCGACCTTGTTGGCCTGCAGCGTCGGGTGGTGCAGCCTTGGTTTGGCGATGTAGGTCATGTTGCTTGCTCCTTGGCACGGCGTGGGGTGCCTGGCGCTTTGGTCTTCGCATGCCGGCTGATGGCCTGGATGATGAAGCGCGCAGTGATGGGCGTGCCGTCGTAATGCAGCACCTTGATCAGGCGCGCCGGATCGGCGTCAAGTTCGTTGACCAACAGGCTGCGTAACTGGGCATCGCGGTTCTGCTCGACAACGAAGACCTGGTCGTGGTCTTGCAGGAACTGCTGCACACTCTGCGGGAACGGAAAAGCCCGCAGCCGCAGCGCGTCAATGTCAATGCCACTGTCGGACATCACATCCAGCGCTTCGGCCATGGCGGGGCTGGTGGAGCCGTAATAGATCACACCCAGCCGGGTCTTGCGCGCAGCCGGCCGCAGCACGGGCTGCGGCACCAGGGTGGCCGCCGTCGCGAATTTCTTGAGCAGGCGCTCGACGTTGTAGATGTAGTCGTCACCGCGCTCCGAATAGCGCGCATAGGGGTCGCGCGTGGTGCCACGGGTGAAATAGGCGCCCTTGGCCGGATGCGTGGCCGGCAGCGTGCGCCAGGGAATGCCGTCGCCGTCCACATCCTTGTAGCGGCCGAAATCCTTGCCGGCTTCAAGCTCTTCGGCCGTCATGACCTTGCCGCGATCGTACTCGCGGCTGTCGTCCCATTCGAACGGCCGGCACAGCCGCTGGTTCATGCCGATGTCCAGGTCGGTCATCACGAACACGGGCGTCTGCAGCCGGTCGGCCAGGTCCAGGGCAGCGGCGCCGTGTTCGAAGCACTCGTGCGGGTCTTCCGGAAACAGCAGCACATGCTTGGTGTCGCCATGCGAGGCATAGGCGCAGGACAGAATGTCGGCCTGCTGCGTGCGGGTGGGCATGCCGGTGGAGGGGCCGCCGCGCTGCACGTTGATGATGGTCACCGGAATTTCGGCGAAATACGCCAGGCCGATGAACTCCGTCATCAGCGACACACCGGGGCCCGAGGTCGCGGTGAAGGCGCGCGCACCATTCCATCCGGCCCCCACGACCATACCGATGGAGGCGATCTCGTCTTCTGCCTGCACGATGGCGTAATTGTGCTGGCCGGTGGCTGCGTCCACGCGGTACTTGGCGCAGTATTTCTGAAACGCTTCCGCCACCGAAGACGAAGGCGTGATCGGGTACCAGGCAGCCACCGTGGCCCCCCCATACACGCAGCCCAGGGCGGCGGCGCTGTTGCCGTCGACAAAGATCTGATCGCCCACCCGGTCGCTGGCGCGCACGCGGATGCCCAGGGGATAGGCAAGGTGCTCGCGAACAAAGTCGCGGCCCAGGTGCAACGCCTGCACGTTGGAAGCCAGCAGTTTTTCCTTGCCCCGGTATTGCTCGGCGAACAACTTTTCGATGACCGCCGCGTCCATCTCCAGTAGCACCGACAGCGCGCCGATATAGACGATATTCTTGAACAGCTGTCGCTGCCGCGGATCGCTGTACACCGCATTGCAGATTTCTGTCAGCGGCATGCCGATCACGTTCACATCGGGGCGGAACTTGGACGGCGGCAGCGGCCGCGTGCTGTCGTAGAACAGGTAGCCGCCGGGTTCGATCTCGGCCACATCGGCGTCCCAGGTCTGCGGGTTCATGGCCACCATCATGTCAATGCCACCACGCCGGCCCTGATAGCCTTTCTCGTTGACCCGCACCTCGTACCAGGTGGGCAGGCCCTGGATGTTGCTGGGAAAGATATTGCGCGGGCTGACCGGCACGCCCATGCGCAAGATGGCCTTGGCAAACAGCTCGTTGGCAGACGCCGAACCCGAGCCGTTGACATTGGCGAACTTGATGACAAAGTCGTTGATGGCTTCGATTTGCTTCATGCTGCTTGCGCCCCAGCGGCGGCCTTGTTCCGGGTCTTTCCAGCCTGCGCAAGATCGCCGGCCTTGGCGGTGTTGAGCAGGAATTTCTGCATGTCCCACGCGCCAGTCGGGCAGCGCTCTGCGCACAGGCCGCAGTGCAGGCAAACGTCTTCGTCCTTGACCATCACGCGCCCTGTCTTCAGCGCACCCGAGACATAGAGGTCCTGGGTCAGATTGAGCGCCGGTGCCTTGAGCCGCTGGCGCAGCTCGCCCTCCTCACCATTGTCAGTGAACGTGATGCGGTCCATCGGGCAGATGTCCACGCAGGCATCGCACTCGATGCAGGCGTCTTGTGCAAAAACCGTCTGCACGTCGCAATTCAGGCAGCGATGCGCTTCCTTGAAAGCCGTGGCGACGTCAAAACCCAGTTCGACCTCGACACGGATGCTGGCCAGCGCGATCTCGGCCTTGGCCCATGGCACCTTGAAGCGTTCGTCATTGGACGTATCGTTGTCGTAGCTCCACTCATGGATGCCCATCTTCTGGGACATGAGGTTGGTGAGGGGGTCTGGCCGCAGGCGCACGTCCTGGCCGCTGAGGTAACGCTCGATCGACACGGCGGCCTCGTGCCCGTGGGCCACGGCGGTGATGATGTTCTTGGGCCCGTAGGCCGCGTCGCCGCCGAAGAACACATGGGGCACCGAGGACTGGAACGCGTCCTTGACCAGCACCGGCAGACCCCAGCGGTCGAACTCGATGCCGCTGTCGCGCTCGATCCAGGGAAAGGCGTTTTCCTGGCCAACCGCGATCAGCACGGCGTCGCAATCGACCCTTACATCGGGCTCGCCGGTGGGCACCAGTTTGCGCTCGCCCTTGTCGTCATAAACCGCCTTGACGATCTGGAAGGTCATGCCGGTGAGACGGCCCTTGTCATGCTCGAAGGTCTTGGGTACATGGAAATTGAGGATAGGGATGCCTTCGTGCTGCGCATCTTCCTTCTCCCAGGGCGAGGCCTTCATTTCTTCGAAGCCGCTGCGCACGATGACCTTGACATCCGTGCCACCCAGGCGCCGTGCCGAACGGCAGCAGTCCATGGCGGTGTTGCCTCCGCCCAGAACAATCACCCGCTTGCCGATGCTGCTGATGTGGCCAAAAGACACCGAGGCCAGCCAGTCGATGCCGATGTGGATGTTCTCCTTGATCTCCTGGCGACCGGGGATGTCCAGGTCGCGCCCGCGCGGTGCGCCGCAGCCAACAAACACGGCGTCGTAGCCCTGCTGCAGCAATGCCTTCATGGAGGCTATGCGCTGGCCGCTTTTGAACGCGACGCCCAGGTCCATGATGTAGCCGGTC
Source organism: Burkholderiaceae bacterium (assembly GCA_030653255.1). Taxonomy (GTDB): domain Bacteria; phylum Pseudomonadota; class Gammaproteobacteria; order Burkholderiales; family Burkholderiaceae_C; genus JAURZS01. The sequence goes on from JAURZS010000134.1 coordinate 3,824, forward strand.
TCTTCGTCGATGACCGACTCCGGCAGACGAAAGCGCGGTATCTGGGTCCGGATGAACCCACCGGCCTTGGCCTCGCCGTCGAACACCGTGACCTCGTAGCCCAGCGGTGCGAGGTCGCGCGCGACCGTCAGTGACGCCGGGCCGGCCCCGATGCAGGCCACCCGCCTGCCATTACTGGACGCACGCTTGGGCATGCGCGAGCGCACATCGTCCTTCATGTCGGCGGCCACGCGCTTGAGCCGGCAGATTGCCACCGGTTCGGGATGTTCGCCATTGCTTTCCTCAACACGTCCGCGCCGGCAAGCCGGCTCGCAGGGCCGGTCGCAGGTGCGGCCCAGAATCCCCGGAAAGACATTGGACGCCCAGTTGATCATGTAGGCGTCGCTGTAGCGGCCTTGAGCGATCAAACGGATGTATTCAGGGACGGGGGTGTGTGCCGGACAGGCGTACTGGCAATCGACGACTTTATGAAAGTAACTCGGGTCTGTTATGTTGGATGGCTGCAATGATGTCTCCTCGCCTTGTGCACCGCACAAAAGCGGCAAGGCGTCTGAAAGTCTAAGCGCAATGGCGTTTTCGTGTGCCCCGGGTCAACACCGATAGTCTAGCCGGCGGCCAGGCGGGCAAAGGCGCTCACCACCTCGGGCGGCGCCTGCACCATCTCGATCAGCACGCCCTCCCCGCCCACCGGCAGTTCATCACTGCCCTTGGGGTGGATGAAGCAGATATCGAAACCGGCCGCGCCCTTGCGGATACCGCCGGGCGCAAAACGCACGCCCTGTTCGCCCAGCCATTGCACGGCGGCCGGCAGGTCGTCGATCCACAGGCCCACGTGGTTCAGGGGCGTGGTGTGCACAGCGGGCTTCTTGTCGGCGTCCAGCGGCTGCATCAGGTCCACCTCGACCTTGAACGGGCCGGTGCCGATGGCGCAGATGTCCTCGTCGACGTTCTCGCGCTCGCTGCGGAAATTGCCGGTGACTTCCAGCCCCAGCATCTCCACCCAGAGCTTTTGCAGGCGCGTCTTGTCGGGCCCGCCGATGGCGATCTGCTGGATGCCCAGCACCTTGAAGGGTCGTTGGCTCATGTCATGTCTCTTTCAGGCAAATTCCACAATCGGCTGGTCCACGGTCAGCGACTCTCCCTTGGCCGCCAGCACCTTGGCCACCACGCCGTCGGCGGCGGCAAACAGCACATTCTCCATCTTCATGGCCTCGATCACTGCCACGCGCTCGCCGGCCTGGACCTTCTGGCCGGGCTGCACCGCCACGTCCACCAGCAGGCCGGGCATGGGCGACAGCACATAGCGGCTCATGTCGGGCGGGGCCTTGTAGGGCATCAGCGCATGGAGTTCCGCAGCACGCGGTGACAGCACCATGGCATCGACCTGCGTGCCGTTGTGTGCCAGACGCAGCGCCAGCGGATTGCGCGCCGTGCCGCGTTCGACCTGCGCCGTGAACGGCGCGCCATTGCACACACCGTGCATGCGGATGCTCCCCAGCCGGAAGGCGCTGCACATCCGGTAGATGCGCTCGCCGACCTGCACGTCGGCCGCGCCGCTTGCGGCGTCGAATGCCCGGACGGACACCGGCGTGTAGTGGTTCTTGCCCTCGCGCCCCAGACTCACGGTGACAAATTCGTCGCCGATGCGCTTTTCATGGCCTTCCAGTTGCCCGCTGATTGCGCTGGCACGCCCAAGGTAGATGCGGTTGACGAAGGCCGCCAACGCCACCAGAAACTGCGGATCGTCATGCGGCACGTCTTCGGCCTGAAAGCCCCGCCCGTAATGCTCGGCGATGAAGCCGGTATTGAACTGGCCCGCGACAAACTTGGGATGCGCCAGAAGAGCGGCCTGGAAGGGAATGTTGCTGCTGACGCCCCGGATCACGAAGCCATCGAGCGCCTCGCGCATGGTCGCAATGGCCGCATTGCGGTCCTTGCCGTGCACAATCAGCTTGGCGATCATGGAGTCGTAGTACATGGGGATCTCGCCACCGTCCTGCACGCCGGTGTCCACGCGCACGCCGTAGAGCGCCTCCGTGTTCGCCTGCCACATGCTCTGCGCAGGCGGCGCAAAACGCACCAGGCGCCCGGTGCTGGGCAGAAAATTGCGGAACGGATCTTCCGCGTTGATGCGGCATTCAATCGCCCAACCCTCGCGCTTCACATCGGCCTGCGTCAGCGGCAGCTTCTC
>JAURZS010000137.1 GCA_030653255.1 Burkholderiaceae bacterium
GATGGCCAGCGGCCAGCCCCAGTGGATTTCACGGATGTTGCAGGCCACCATGATCAACGCCAGCACGAAGGCCAGCAACTCCATCCAGGTGGCGGGCGCGCCGAGCAGGAAGAACGCCGGCTCGAACAGGAAGGACACGGCCTGCAGCAGGGACTCAGGCATGTGCGCCTATTTGGACAACTGCACGTAGATCTCGTTGGGCTTGACCATGCCGAGCTCCATGCGGGCCTTTTCCTCGACCATCTCCAGGCCTTCGCGCAGGTCGCTGACCTCGGAGGCCAGCCGGCCGTTGGACAGCGCGGCTTGCTGATTGGCGCTCTTTTGCGCCAGAAGCTTTTGCTGCATGCCCGCCACACTGGGCACGCTGCCGCGGCCGAACCAGAGCTGGCCTTGCAGGGCCAGCAGCAGCGCGATCAGCAGGACAGGGACCAGGCGTGGGCTCATGGCGGGCAGCGGTGCGGCTCCTTACTTGCGCAGATTGTAAAACGCACCCATGCCGGGGAAGCTGGCGACATCGCCCAGGTCTTCTTCGATGCGCAACAACTGGTTGTACTTGGCCATGCGGTCCGAGCGGCTCAGCGAGCCGGTCTTGATCTGGCCCGCGTTGGTGCCCACGGCGATGTCGGCGATGGTGCTGTCCTCGGTTTCGCCCGAACGGTGGCTGATCACTGCGGTGTAGCCCGCGCGCTTGGCCAACTCAATAGCGGCAAAAGTCTCGCTCAGCGTGCCGATCTGGTTGATCTTGATCAGGATGGAATTGGCGATGCCCTTGGCAATGCCTTCCTTGAAGATCTTGGTGTTGGTCACGAACACATCGTCGCCCACCAGCGGCACCTTGGCGCCCAGGCGGTCGGTCAGCGCCTTCCAGCCGTCCCAGTCGCCTTCGGCCATACCGTCTTCGATGCTGATGATCGGATACTTGCCGGCCCAGCCGGCGAGTGCGTCGATCCATGCGCCGGCTTCGAGCTTCTGGCCCTCGGCCTCCAGGTGGTACAGGCCATCGCGATAGAACTCGCTGGCCGCGCAGTCCAGGCCGATGGCGATCTGCTCGCCGGGGCGGTAGCCGGCTTTTTCGATGGCCTGCACGATCATGTCAAGCGCCGCCTCGTGGTTGGCGACATTGGGCGCGAAGCCACCCTCGTCGCCGACGGCTACGCTCATGCCTTTGTCATGGATGATCTTCTTGAGCGCGTGGAATACCTCGGCGCCATAGCGCAGCGCTTCGCGGAAGCTCGGCGCGCCCACGGGGATGATCATCAGTTCCTGCAGATCGAGATTGTTGTTGGCGTGTGCGCCACCATTGACCACGTTCATCATGGGCACAGGCAACTGCATGCCGCCCATGCCGCCGAAATAGCGGTACAAGGGCAGGCCGGATTCTTCCGCAGCAGCACGGGCCACAGCCATGGAGACTGCCAGCGTCGCGTTGGCACCCAGGCGGCTCTTGTTGTCTGTGCCGTCCAGGTCGATCAGGGTCTTGTCGAGAAATGACTGTTCGGAGGCGTCCAGGCCCAGCACGGCCTCGGAGATTTCGGTGTTCACGTGTTCGACGGCCTTGAGCACACCCTTGCCAAGATAGCGTGAGGCGTCGCCATCGCGCAGCTCGATGGCTTCGCGGCTGCCGGTGGAAGCCCCCGAGGGGACGGCCGCTCGGCCCATGGTTCCGGATTCCAGCAGCACGTCGCATTCGACAGTGGGGTTGCCGCGCGAGTCCAGGATCTCTCGGCCTACGATGTCAACGATTGCGCTCATGTGT
>JAURZS010000139.1 GCA_030653255.1 Burkholderiaceae bacterium
ATCGTGCCTGTGGTGCGTCCCTTTGAAGAACCCGTGCCGCCCGAAGTCGCCCATGGCGCCCTCGATCTGGTGACGCTGATGTTCAACTACCACGACTTCGGACACCTGGGCGTGGACCGTGCCCGGACCAACAAGGCGATCTTCAATGCGCTCAAGTCCGGTGGCATCTACGTCATCGCCGACCATTCGGGTCGCAGCGGCACCGGCATTTCGGAGTCGGGCACGCTGCACCGCATCGAGGAAGCCTTTGTGAAGCAGGAGGTCGAGGCTGCCGGTTTCCGGCTGGCGGCCGTGGGCAATTTCATGCGCAATCCCGCCGACCCGCGCGACCGCAACACACCGATGCCACCCATGCCCAAGGACGAGTTCGTGCTGAAGTTCGTCAAGCCATGAGCGCTGGCAGCGCCTTGACCCAGGCCGGCGCGCCGGGGGTCTGCTGCCACTCCCAGACCCAGAACGCCAGCACGGCGATCAGCAGCAAGGCAGCCAGCCAGCTCCGGTTATTCTGAACCAGGTTCGGGCCGGGTCCGTCCACATGGCCTGTGAGCATGGGCTGCGCCTGGTTCTTGCGGCGCAACAGGCTCACGCCGGCAATCAGCGCGAGGTGCGCGAGCACGACAAAGAGGAAAGCCTCGCCGAAGAATTCGTGCAACTCTTCCAGCCACTCTCCGCCCAGAGACCCGCCCCAGTCGTTGTAGCTTGCATAGCCGCTGAGCGTCAGCGGAACCACCATCGCCAGCAAGGCAACGATCGCCAGCGCCATCAGCAGGTTCTGCCCCTGACGCCACTGGGTGGCGGCCAGCGACTTCACGCGGGTGAGCGACCGCAGCCAGGCGCCCCCTGCGGTGATCTTGTGCCACAGCATGCCCAGACCCGCCTGGCGCGGACCGAACAGGCCGTAGAGCAGGCGTGCCACTAGAAGCCCGGCCATGGTGTAGCCCAGCGTCACATGGACCAGGCGCCAGTGCTCGCCGTCGGCAGTGACATAGGCGCCCAGAAAGCTCAATGCGAACAGCCAGTGGAACATCCGGGTGGGCGCATCGATGACCCGGCGGCGGCGCGGCGCGGTCGTGGCTGCAGTCGCCGATCCAGTCCTGGGCGCGGCGCCAGCGGTGGCATTCATTGCAGGGGTGATCTGAGAGGTGGCTTGCATGGAGGGTCTCCTCGGTTTGTTCAATCGTTCCAGGGCCTGCGGTAGCGGGCATCGAGTCCGGCGGGAAATTGCAGCCGGTGCTCGTCGAAGACGCCCTGATCGGCGCCGGTGTGGCAGGCGGCGCAATTGGCCGCGCTCTTGACGCTGACGTGCTTCCACACGGCGGGGTCGATCTTGCGGTGCTTGCGCACAAACCAGGACGAGTTCGTGATGCGGTCTTGCGCCGGTGGCTCTGCCACCCGCTTGTAGGTGCCGGCGTTGGCCTGCAGCCAGCCGCTGAGCTGCTGCACCGTTGCTGCATCCAGCGATGCATCGGTGCCATAGTGCTTGCCCAGGCCGCTCATGATGCGCTGCCAGGATGCAGCCGGAAGCAGACCCGGCGGATACGCTGCGTGGCAAGATGCGCACTCCTGGGTGTACGCCGCGGGCACGTTGCCCGGCATCAGGCGGCCTTCTGCCGCGCGTGCGCCACCTGCCGCGAGCAGGGCTGTCAAGGCGGCAAGTGTTGCTGCGTTGCGCAGCAGCGCCTTGCTCACACCGGTACTCCGTTCGAATTTCATCGTGTGCTCCTCAGGGTTTGAGACTGATCAGGTAGGCCAGCACATCGGCTTTTTCGCTGGCGCTGCACTCGCGGCTGAGCACGTCGTTGCAGTTGCGGCGGAACCATTTGTCGACCTTGGCGCTGTCGGTAAAGCCCCTGGGGTTGAAGGCGGGCGCCAGCGGTGCAATGGCTTTGCCCGTGGTTGCATGCTTGCCTTGCACTGTCGGCGGCGCGCCATGGCAGGAGGCGCAGGACCACTCCCCGCCATGCTTTGCATTGAAAAACGCTTTGCCCTTGTCGGCCTGTCCGGGCGCGCCGGCCTGCGCGCTCCATTGGCTGAGCTGCTGGGCCGCTGTCGTTTCGGCGGCATGGGCCAGCGGCAAGCCTGCAGCGGCCAGGGCGAGGGCCCAGGCAGACAGAAAGCCAGGGTGCAGAATCTTCATCGGTGTTTCCTTGGTGTCGCAGGTTGATGGGGGTATGGCACGTATTCTTGGATTTCACGCTTGAACGAAAACTGAAGACGCCGTTCATCTGGCGTTCAGATTGACGCCAGCACAATAGGGCCATGTACATGTCTGCCTCCCTGCGCATCCGTGCTTCGACCCTGGGTCTGTTGGTGCTGCTGGGCTGCGCTTTCGTCGCAGCCCCCGCGACCGCGAGCCCCCCGGTCGATCACGAACGCGCGCGCCGCGCCGTGCAAAGCGGGGCGATACTTCCCCTGCCTGTCGTGCTGGAGCGCCTGGCGCGCGTACAGCCCGGCCAGGTGATGGAAGTCGAGCTCGAAGAAGACCACGGACAGTGGATTTACGAGATCAAGCTGCTGAATAGTTCCGGCCAGTTGTCCAAGGTCAAACTCGACGCCCGTAGCGCTGCTATCCTGCGCATGAAGCCGGCGGATGCGCGCCTTGGCCCCAACGCACCGCGCTGACGCCACCCCCAACCCATGCGAATCCTGCTGGTCGAAGACGAACCCACGCTGCGCGCGCAGCTGCGCGCCGCCTTGCAGGAAGCCGGCTATATCGTCGATGAAGCCGACAACGGACGCGATGCCCAGTTCCTGGGAGAGTCCGAGCACTTCGATGCCGTGGTCCTCGACCTGGGGCTTCCCATACAGGACGGCCTGACCGTGCTGCGGCGCTGGCGTGCGGACGCGCGAACCATGCCCGTGCTGATTCTTACCGCGCGTGACAACTGGAACGAAAAAGTCGCCGGCATCGACGCCGGCGCCGACGACTACCTGACCAAGCCCTTCCACATGGAAGAGCTGCTGGCGCGCCTGCGCGCGCTGATCCGCCGCGCCGGCGGCCAGGCCAGCGCCGTGCTGCAGTGCGGCGGCCTGAGCCTGGACACGCGCAGCAGCCGCGTCACGCTGGACGG
>JAURZS010000147.1 GCA_030653255.1 Burkholderiaceae bacterium
TCGAACCGGCACGCCTTGCGGCGGGGGATTTTGAGTCCCCTGCGTCTACCAATTTCACCACCCGGGCAGCGGGAGCGAAGCCGGAAATTATGGCACAGTGCAGGCTATGAAATACCCAACCATCGAAGACGCCATCGGCAAAACACCGCTGGTGGCGCTGCAGCGCATCTCTGCCACTGAAAATGCCGCCCGCGGCAATGTGATCCTGGGCAAGCTGGAAGGCAACAACCCGGCGGGGTCCGTCAAGGACCGCCCCGCGCTGTCCATGATCCGCCGGGCCGAGGAGCGCGGCGACATCAAACCGGGCGACACCCTGATCGAGGCCACCTCGGGCAACACCGGCATCGCGCTGGCGATGGCTGCGGCCATCAAGGGCTACCGCATGATCCTGATCATGCCCGAGGACCTGTCCATCGAGCGGGCGCAGACCATGAAGGCCTTCGGCGCCGAGCTGATGCTCACGCCCAAGAGCGGCGGCATGGAATACGCCCGCGACCTGGCCGAGAAAATGCAGCGCGATGGCAAAGGCCTGGTGCTGGACCAGTTCGCCAATGAGGACAACCCGCGCATCCACTACGAGACCACCGGCCCCGAGATCTGGGCCGACACCGGCGGGCGCGTCACGCATTTCGTCAGTGCCATGGGCACCACGGGCACCATCACCGGTGTGTCGCGCTTCCTCAAGGAAAAAAATCCGGCGGTGAAGATCATCGGCGCGCAGCCCAGCGAAGGCTCGCGCATTCCGGGCATCCGCAAATGGCCCCAGGAATACCTGCCGAAGATCTACGACGCCTCCACGGTCGACGAACTGGCCTATGTGAGCCAGGACGACGCCGAGGAAATGTGCCGCCGCCTGGCCCGTGAGGAAGGCATTTTTGCCGGGATATCGGCTGCTGGCGCCTGCTGGGTGGCCGAGGAAATCGCCCGCCGCGAGAAAAACGCGACCATTGTTTTCATCGTCTGCGACCGTGGCGACCGCTATCTGTCGACGGGCGTATTTCCGGCCTGAGGCGCAGTGTCCGGCATAGTGCTTAAAATTGTGGCAGCAGCCTCCAGGAACCCCCGATGCATATCGACAAAGATCTAGACACCCGCGGACTGAATTGCCCGCTGCCCATTCTCAAGGCCAAGAAGGCCCTGACGGATATGCACGCGGGGCAGTTGCTGCGCGTCACGGCCACCGATGCCGGCTCGGTGCGCGATTTCCAGGCTTTTGCCAAGCAGACCGGCAATGAGCTGGTCGAGCAGCAGACGCAGGGCAGCGAATTCATTCACATCCTGCGCCGCCGATAGGGGCGCAGCGCCCGGGGCCTCAGCGCGCGAGCGAGTTCAGGTAGGCCCGGAAGCTCGCACCCACCTCGGGGTGCTTGAGCGCGAACTCCACGGTCGCCTCCAGAAAACCTTCCTTGCTGCCGCAGTCGTAGCGCTTGCCTGCGTACAGGTAGGCGTGCACACCCTCGGTGGCGATCAGGCCGGCAATGCCGTCCGTGAGCTGGATCTCACCACCTTCGCCGCGGCTTTGGCGGCGGATGCTGTCGAACACGGCGGGCGTCAGGATGTAGCGGCCGGCCACGCCCATGCGCGACGGCGCCGCCTGAGGCGTGGGTTTCTCGACCATGCGCTCGACCTTCAGTGTGCGCGCGTCCAGCGCATGTCCGGCCACGATGCCGTAGCGCCTGACCTGCTCCAGCGGGACTTCCTGGACGGCGAGCAAAGATGTACCTTGCCCGGCAAAAATGTCGACCATTTGTGTCATCACCCCCGGGCCGCCCTCGGGGGCCGCCATGAGGTCGTCGGCCAGCAGCACGGCAAAGGGCTCGTCGCCCACCAGCGGCTGGGCGCACAGCACGGCATGCCCCAGTCCCAGCGAGCGCGGTTGCCGCACGAAGGAGCAGTGCATGTCCTCGGGCTGCAGCCCACGCACCAGGGCCAGCAGTTCCTGCTTGTTGCCGGCCTCCAGTTCGGTCTCGAGCTCGTAGGCGGTGTCGAAATGATCTTCGATGGCACGCTTGTTGCGACCCGTCACGAAGATCATGTGGCGGATACCCGCTTCGTAGGCTTCCTCGACCGCGTACTGGATCAGCGGCTTGTCGACCACGGGCATCATTTCCTTGGGCTGCGCCTTGGTGGCCGGCAGGAAGCGGGTGCCCAGGCCGGCCACGGGGAAGACGGCCTTTTTGATCGGTGGGATTTTTTTCATCGACGCGAGTGTTTCATCTCGGCTAAAGTGGTACGGCTGTATAGCGAATCATCACGGGCTACAGACCTCAGGACGGACAGGTTGGACATATTGCTTCTGGAGAGAATGGTACCCGAGGCCATGAGTTGGCTTCAGGCCCGCCACACCGTCGAATTCCGTCCCGATCTCGCCGAGGACGCGAGTTCGCTGCGGCGGGTGATCTACAAGACTGACGCCATTGTCCTTCCGCGCAAGGCGGCGCTCACGCGCGAGTTCCTGGATTTTGCGCCCCGGCTGCGCGCGGTCGCACGCATGCATGTGGGCACCGACAACACCGACCTGGAGGCCTGCCGCGAACGCAATGTGCAGGTGATACAGGCCAATTCCGCCAACGTGCGCTCCAACGCGGAATACCTGCTGGCCGGGTTGCTGCTGCAGTTTCGCCGCGGACTGGTGGCGTCGCTCAACGGCGAGCGCCACGGCGAGATCCGCATGGGCCGCGAACTGCACGGCGCCACAGTGGGGCTGCTGGGGCTGGCGCCCACGGCGCACACGCTGGCGCTGATGCTGGGCGCGCTGGGCGCCAAGCTCATCGGCTACGACCCCGCCGTGCATCACACGGCGCCGGTGTGGGCGCGGCTGAATGTGCAGCCGGTCAGCCTCACGGATTTGATGGCCCAGTCCGACGCGATCTCGGTGCACATTCTGTACGCCTCGCGCTTCCGCCATTTCGTCAACGGCAAGTTGCTGCAGCATTGCCGGCCGGGCCAGATCTGGGTTGTCACCAGCCGGTCGTCACTGTTTGATCCCGAGGCTCTGGCCGAGGCACTCGCTGACGGCCGGATCGAATCCTGTCTTATCGATGGCGCAGATGCCGGATTTGCCTCGCGCGGAACGCCCTTGCATGCGATGGCCAATCTGCACCTCACGCCGAGGCTGGGCTCCTACACGCGCGAGGCCAGGCTGCGGGCCAGCTGGTATGTGGCGCACCGCATGCACGAGGCCCTGTCCGCGCCCCAGGGCGCGGCGGTCGCCAGCCGGCGGTGGGATCTCGATCCGCCGCTGCCGGGCATGCCACCGCAGGCCCCAGCGCCGAAGGTCAGCCCAGACGCGCCAGCTGTTCCCTGACCTTGGTGAGGGTAGCGCCGAAGGCGGCGACGCGCGCGCGCGCTTCCTCAATGACGGCAGGCGGCGCCTTGGCGACGAAGGCCTGGTTGCCCAGTTTGGCGTCGGCCTTGGCGATTTCGGATTCCAGGCGCAGCGCTTCCTTGCCGAGGCGGGCTTTTTCTGCGGCCACATCGATCTCCATGTGCAGGCACAGGCGCGATGCGCCCTGGACCGCCACGGGCGCAGCCTGTGCGGCGGCGGCCCAGCTGGCTTCGTCTTCGAACAGGCGCACCTCGGTGAGCTTGGCCAGCGACTTGAGCACGGGTGTGACCTGCTCGATGAAGTCCTTGTCGCCTGCAACAAAAAGCGGCAGCCGGGTGGCGGGCGAGACGTTCATCTCACCGCGCAGATTGCGGCAGGCATCGACCAGTGCCTTGAGCTTGACGACGTGGGCAATGGCCTGCGCGTCGATGCGCTCGGGTTGGGCGACGGGGTAGGCAGCGATGCTGACGGACTCACCAGCGCGGCCCGCCACAGGCGCGACTTTCTGCCACAGCTCTTCGGTGATGAAGGGAATGACCGGATGGGCCAGCCGCAGGATGGTCTCCAGGGTGCGGATCAGGGTGCGGCGCGTGGCGCGCTTTTGCGACTCGTCGCCGGTCTGGATCTGGACCTTGGCGATTTCCAGGTACCAGTCGCAGAACTCGTCCCACACAAAGCGGTAGATGGCATTGGCCACGTTGTCGAGCCGGTATTCGGCAATGCCTCTCGTGACCTCGGCCTCGGTCTGCTGCAGGATGGTAGGGATCCACCGGTCTGCGGGCGAGAAGCTCAGGTAGCCGTGGGCCGGCCCGCCGACGGCGCATTCGGCCTTGGTGTGCTCCTTGAGTCCGCAGTCCTGGCCTTCACAGTTCATCAGCACGAAGCGGCTGGCGTTCCACAGCTTGTTGCAGAAGTTGCGGTAGCCCTCGCAGCGCTTGCTGTCGAAGTTGATGTTGCGCCCCAGTGTGGCCAGCGCCGCCATGGTGAAGCGCAGCGCGTCGGCGCCGAAGGCCGGAATGCCGTCGGGAAACTCGCGCTCGGTGTTCTTGCGCACGACGGGCGCGGTCTCGGGCTTGCGCAGGCCCGTGGTGCGCTTGTCAAGCAGCCGGGGCAGCGCGATGCCGTCGATCAGGTCCACCGGGTCGAGCACATTGCCTTCGGACTTGCTCATCTTGTGGCCCTGGGCGTCGCGCACCAGGCCATGGATGTACACATCGCGGAACGGCACTTTGCCGGTGAAGTGCGTGGTCATCATGATCATGCGCGCCACCCAGAAGAAGATGATGTCGTAGCCGGTCACGAGCACGGTAGAGGGCAGGTACAGGTCGTAGTCCGACAGTGTGGGGGCACCGGCAGCAGCGCCTTTGTGTTCGGGCCAGCCCATGGTGGAGAAGGGCACCAGCGCAGACGAATACCAGGTGTCGAGTACGTCTTCGTCGCGCCGCAGCGTCTTGCCCGGCGCCTGGGCCTGCGCCTGCGCTTCATCGCGCGCGACATAGACGCGGCCGTCTTCGTCGTACCAGGCGGGAATCTGATGGCCCCACCAGAGCTGGCGCGAGATGCACCAGTCCTGGATGTTGTTCATCCACTGGTTGTAGGTGTTGACCCATTGCTCGGGCACGAAGCGCACGGCTCCACTGTCCACCGCGGCGATGGCCTTGGCGGCGATGGACTTGCCCGTGGCATCGGGCTTGTTCATGGCAACGAACCACTGATCGGTCAGCATGGGCTCGATGATCTGGCCGGTGCGCGCGCAGCGCGGCACCATGAGCTTGTGCTTGCGGGTTTCGGCCAGCAGGCCTTGCGCCTGCAAGTCGGCCACCACCTGTTCGCGCGCGGCAAAGCGGTCCATGCCGCGGTACTTCGCCGGCGCGTTGTCGTTGATGGCCGCGTCCAGCGTCAGCACGCCGATGATCGGCAGCTTGTGGCGCTGGCCCACGGCGTAGTCGTTGGCGTCGTGCGCGGGCGTGACCTTGACGACGCCGGTGCCGAAGGCCTTGTCGACGTATTCGTCGGCGATGACCGGGATGCTGCGATCGCACAGGGGCAGCATCACTTGCTTGCCCACCAGATGGCGGTAGCGCTCGTCCTCGGGGTGGACCATCACGGCGACGTCGCCCAGCAGGGTCTCGGGCCGTGTGGTGGCCACGGTGAGCTTGCCCGAGCCGTCGGCCAGAGGGTAGTCGATGTGCCAGAGAAAGCCTTCTTCTTCGGCGCTCTCGACTTCGAGGTCGCTCACGGCGGTCTTGAGCACCGGGTCCCAGTTGACCAGCCGCTTGCCGCGGTAGATCAGGCCTTGCTCGTAGAGTTGCACGAAGGTTTCCGTGACCACGGCAGACAGCTTGGGGTCCATCGTGAAGTACTCGTGGCTCCAGTCGACGCTGTCGCCCATGCGGCGCATCTGTGTGGTGATGGTATTGCCGGACTGCTCCTTCCATTCCCAGACGCGCGCCGTGAAGTTCTTGCGGCCCAGTTCGTGGCGGCTGGTCTTTTGCTCCTGCAACTGCCGCTCGACGACGATCTGCGTGGCAATGCCGGCGTGGTCCGTGCCGGGCACCCACAAAGTGTTGAAGCCGCTCATCCGGTGGAAGCGGGTGAGCGAGTCCATGATGGTCTGGTTGAAGGCATGCCCCATGTGCAGCGTACCCGTGACATTGGGCGGCGGCAGCTGGATGGCAAAGGCCGGGCTGTCCTGGCGCGGGGCGCCGGTGCCCCGGTAGCCGGCGCGGGCGTAGCCGCGCTGTTCCCACAGCGGGCCCCAGCGGGCTTCGATGGCTGCGGGTTCGAAGGATTTGGACAGGCTGTCGAGAGCGGGCTGCGAGGGGGATTCGTTGGTCATGCCGAATTTTACCGACCCGGCGCTGCGGACTCCCTTGCAGCGGCCAGGCACTGGGCGAGCACCCTCGCGTCGCCGACCTGATTGGCCAGCAGCAGGATCAGGCGCGCATTGAGGCGCTCGGACTGCTCGCGGCTCAGGCCGCCATGGGCATCGAGCAGTTGTTCGTAGAAAGTGTCGGCGTCTTGCAGGTGCAGCGTGGTCTTCATGGGGACTCCTCAGTCGTGGGTGCCCTGGGCGCCCAGTGATTTTTCGAGTGCGCGCAGCACGGATGTGTCGACGGCTTCGCCGGTTGCTGCCAGGTAGCTGTCGGGTCGCACCAGCGCCCAGGCATGGCCGAACACGTGGCAGGCGGCTTGCAAATGGCCGTTGAAGTCGATCACGTGCTCGCGCGCCGCCGCCCGCGCGCCCGACGCAATGACCTGCACGCAGCGCAGGTCCGATGCGGCCGCCAGCTGGCGCAGGCGCTGCGCCGCCGCTGGCGTCAGGTCGCCGAACACGAGCAGTAACAGCCGCCCTGCGGCCCATTGCAGCAGATCGATGAATTCGCCTGCGCTGCCGTCGGCCCAGCGCAGGCGCACATTGGCCACCGACTGGCCGCCGCCGGGCTCGCAGGCGCTGCTGCGGGTGTAGACGTTGGGTACGGACATGCGGCCGGTGTTGACCAGCTGGCGCGCAAAGGGATGTTTGCGCGCCAGGTCCAGCGCAGCGCTGCGGAACAGCCGCTCCACACCGTCGGCCGGGCGCAGAAAGCGCGCCGTGCGGTTGGTCACCCGCACATTGTCTTGCGCGGCCTGGTGCCGCTCTTCGTGGTAACTCTCCAGCAGGGTGGGCGCGGCGCGGCCCTGCAACACCGCCGCCAGCTTCCAGGCCAGATTGTCGGCATCCTGCACGCCGGAGTTGCCGCCCCGCGCACCGAAGGGGCTCACCACGTGGGCCGCATCGCCGACGAAGAACACGCGGCCGTGGCGCAGCTGGTCGAGGCACTCGCTGCGGTAGGCATAGGGGCCGATCCAGACGATCTCGAATTCGTCGGGCGCGAGTTCGCGTCCGAACTGCGCATTGAGCCGGGCGCGCACCGCGTCTTCGCGACTGACCTGCTCCGGGTCGGCGTCCGGGGCCATCTGGTAGTCGATGCGCCAAACGCCGTCGGCCATCAGGTGCTGCCAGACCGCGCGGTTCTCGTTGAAGGGCGCTTCGATCCAGGTGTGGCGCTCCACCGGAGGCGAGTCGCGAAAGCGCACGTCGGCAATGCACCATCGGTCATCGCCTTTGCGGGCCGTGACGCTGGCGGCGCACCAGGTGCGAAAAGGACTGCGCGAGCCGGTGCAGTCGATGACATGGTCGGCGCGCAGCCGGTAGTCGCCCGCCGGTGTGCTGACTGCCAGAGTGGCGCCATCGGCATCCTGCGAAAAATCGACCACGCGGTTGCGCCAGCGCAGGTCGATGTGGCCGAGTTCCTGGATGCGCTCGACCAGAAAGCCTTCGATATAGAACTGCTGGATGTTGATGAACGGCGGCTCCATGCTCAGCGAATGACTCTGCTGCTGGCGCAGGTCGAAGGCGTAGACCTCGTCGTCGCCGGCGAAGGTGCGGCCTATGCTCCACTGTATGCCGCGCCCGGCGATGCGCTGGTACACGCCCAGGCGCTTGAAGATCTCCAGTGTTTTCTGCGCATAGCAGATGCCGCGAGAGGCCGCGCCCTTGACCCCCACCGTGTCGTCTTCGTCGAACAGTATTGCCGGCACGCCTTTTTCCGCCAGCGCGCAGGCCAGAGTCAGGCCGCTGATGCCTGCGCCGACGATGACCACCGGATACCGGCCGGTCTCGCCGCGCGCGATCTCGGGTGGTGTGGTGAAAGCGTATCGCGGCAAAACATAGCCCGTGCCGGCGCTGAATTCATAGCCGTTGGTGAATGCTGTGTCGGCGTAGGTGTTCGAAGCAGCGGCCATGACGTTCTCCATGCGGTGGTACATGCGTTGGTATTCACCAATGCGTAATCGATTCACTGTATCGTAATCATCGCCTCGGTGGCGGCCAGCCGCGCCCGGCGAGGTTCGGGGGGCGCCATGGCCATATTGAGAACTATTATCAATAACTAGTAAGCCATAGCCAATCTTAATTCTGGGTATTGATTCCGCCAATTGGACGCAAGCCGCCGATGCGGCTATGGTTGGGGAGTCTTTGGCAATTTCGACCAAGGCGGCCGGCCTCACGAGCCGGTCCGGTTCATCAACCCACAAGGAGATTTCCATGGCTGCTCTCAAAGGCTCCAAGACGGAAGAAAACCTGAAAGCCGCATTTGCAGGCGAATCCCAGGCCAACCGCCGTTATCTGTATTTCGCAAACAAGGCCGACATCGAAGGCCAGAACGACGTGGCAGCGCTGTTCCGCTCCACGGCGGAAGGCGAGACCGGCCATGCGCACGGTCACCTGGAGTGGCTGGAGCAGTGCGGCGACCCCGCCACCGGCCTGCCGATCGGCGCCACGCGCGACAACCTGAAGGCTGCCGTCGCCGGCGAGACCCACGAGTACACCGACATGTACCCCGGCATGGCCAAGACCGCCCGCGCGGAAGGCCATGACGAAGTGGCCGACTGGTTCGAGACGCTGGCCAAGGCCGAGCGCTCGCACGCCAATCGCTACACCAAGGCGCTGAACGAACTCGTCGACTGATCCGGTCTGGGTTTTGAGTGTTGGGCGCTGCTGGCAGCGCCCAATGCCCAGTACCCACCCCCTGCCGAAGGAAAAAGAATATGGCCGCAGCACGCGAGGGCAATCTAGAAGCCCCGACCCGCCACCCGATCGACTGGAAAAACCCCGACTACTACAACGAAGAGTCGACCTTCAAGGAGTTGGAGCGCATCTTCGATATCTGCCATGGCTGCCGCCGCTGCGTCAGTCTGTGCGGCTCTTTCCCGACACTGTTCGACCTGGTCGACGAGAGCAAGACCGGCGAAGTCGACGGCGTGGACAAGAAGGACTACTGGAAGGTGGTGGACCAGTGCTATCTGTGCGACCTGTGCTACATGACCAAGTGTCCGTATGTGCCGCCGCACCCCTGGAATCTGGACTTTCCGCACACCATGCTGCGCGCCAAGGCCATCAAGTTCAAGCAAGGCGGCGTGAGCTTCGGCGAGAAGTTCCTGTCTTCCACGGATGTGCATGGGCAGTTCGCCGGCATTCCGATCGTGGTCCAGGCGGCCAATGCGGTCAACAGCACCAAGCGCGCGCGCGCCGCGATGGAGGGCCTGCTTGGGGTCGACCGCAATGCCTGGCTGCCTGCGCTGGCCACACGCAAGTTCCGCTCGGGCACGCCCAAGTCTGAGGACTTCGCCGTGCGCAATGGCGAGAAGACGCCGGGCAAGGTCGCGATCTTTGCCACCTGCTACATCAACTACAACGAGCCGGGCATAGGCCACGACCTGCTGAAGGTCCTGAAGCACAACGAAGTGCCTTATGTCATCGTCGACAAGGAAAAATGCTGCGGCATGCCCAAGCTGGAGCTCGGCGACCTGGAGTCGGTGGACGCGAGCAAGCAGGCCAACATCCCGGTGCTGGCACGCTATGCGCGCGAAGGCTATGCCATCGTCTCGGCCGTGCCGAGCTGCACTTTGATGTTCAAGCAGGAGCTGCCGCTCATGTACCCCGACGACGCCGACGTGCAGCTCGTCAAGGGTGCCATGTGGGACCCCTTCGAGTACCTGATGGCGCGCAAGCGCGACGGCCTGCTCAAGACCGAGTTCTCCCGGCCGCTGGGCAAGGTGAGCTATCACATCCCCTGCCACGGCCGTGTGCAGAACATCGGCAAGAAGACCGAAGAGATGCTCAAGATGATTCCCGACACCACCATCAACACGGTGGAGCGCTGCTCGGGGCATGCGGGCACTTTCGGCGTCAAGAAGCTCTATCACGAGCAGTCCATGAAGATCGGCAAGCCCGTGTTCAAGGCCATGGCCGCCATGAAGGACGGCACGGCGCCGGACTACATCAGCTCGGACTGCCCATTGGGCGGCCACCACATTGCGCAGGGCATGGACAACAACCAGTTGGGCCACCCCGCGCTGCAACATCCCCTGAGCCTGGTGCGCCAGGCTTACGGACTCGACTAAGACAGGGCTTTCATGCAACTCACCGGAAAAATCACGCGCGACAGCCTCATGACGCTGGAGGCCTACGCCAAGTACCGCAAGGAGCACAAGGCCGAGATCATTGCGCACCGCAAGCTGCGCAGCGTGCATCTGGGCGACCATGTGACGCTGCAGTTCGAGAGCGAAACCAGCATCCGCTACCAGATCCAGGAGATGCTGCGCATCGAGAAGATCTTCGAGGAAGAGGGCATCGAGCAGGAGATCGAGGCCTACGCCCCCCTGATGCCCGATGGCGGCAACTGGAAAGCCACGATGCTCATCGAGTACCCCGACGAGAATGAGCGAAAGCGCGAGCTCGCGCGCCTGATCGGCGTCGAAGACCGCATGTTCGTCGAGGTCGAGGGCCATGGCCGCGTCTATGCCATCGCCGATGAAGACCTGGACCGCGAGAACGACGAGAAGACCTCGGCGGTGCATTTCGTGCGATTTGAGCTTTCGCCCGGCATGTGCGCCGCAGTGAAGGCTGGCGCCAGCGTGCGCCTGGGCTGCGATCACACCAACTACCCGGCCCACACCACCATCAGCCCCGAGACGCTGGCCTCCCTGGCGGGCGATCTGCGCTGAAACGGGGTTGTGCCTTTTCTTTACGCGTAGTGAGTCCACATGCGCAGGACGCGCACCGTGTTTTGTTCGGCAATGACCTCGTACACGAGTCGATGCTGGATACTGATCCGACGCGAATAAGCACCGGCCAGGTCGCCGACCAGTTTTTCAAAGGGCGGCGGATTCGTGAAAGGACCTTGGTGCAGGATGTCGATAAGCTTTTGTGCTTTTAACTTCAAGCCATTGGCGGCAATTTTTTTCGCATCGTTGCAGGCTTGTCTGGTGAAGACAACTTGCCGTACGTTAATTCGTACGAAATGTCAACGTCGCCCTGCCTTCGCCTTACGCGGGCGCGAAGAGGTCTACCCGGTCAGTGATGATCGCGTCGGTGCCCAGCGCCAGCAGCGCCTGGGCTGCGGCCTCTTCATTGACGGTGTAGCTCAGCGTGCGCAGCCCTGCGGCGCGCGCCTGCGCCACCGTGTCGGCGTTCCATAGTCGGTAGTTGCAGACCACAGCCGCGCATTGCAGTTCCCGGGCCTGAGCCAGCCAGTCCGGCGGCAAGGTGTCCAGCAGCAGGGCGCGCGGCAGTGCGGGCGCTGCGGCCAACGCGGCGTGCAACGCTTCCACGCGGAAGGAACTGAGCAAGGGATGCCCAGAGGCCCCTTGCCACAGCCGCTGTGCTTCGCGCGCAACCGCCGTTCCTGTGTCGCGGTCCTGACCCGGCGTGGGCTTGATTTCAATGTTGAGGAAGTACGCATTGCGCAGGCAAAAGCGTGCCACGTTGCCCAACGTGGGCAGTGGTTCGCCGGCGTAGGTGCGGGAATGCCAGCTCCCGGCGTCGAGTTGGGCCAGCGCCTGCCAGGTTTGCTCGCCGCCGATGCCGTGGCCGCTGGTCGTGCGATCGAGTTCGGCGTCGTGCATGAGAAAGGGCACGCCGTCAGCGCTGAGTTTCACGTCGCACTCGAACATGCGGTAGCCGTGGCTGGCGCCCAGGCGGAAGGCGGCCAGGGTGTTCTCCGGCGCCAGCTTGCCCGCGCCGCGGTGCGCCACCCAGCGGGGATAGGGCCAGGGTGTGGGCATGTCGCGGACCCTCAGATGCGTTTGCCGGTTCCGGCGTCGAACCAGTGCATGCGGTCTTGCTGCGGCGTGACGTGGATCGTCGAGCCCAGCGCCGGCACGGCGTCGCCCTCGCCGGTGCGGATGATGACGACTTCATCGCCCGCGCCGTGCAGCCAATGGCCGTAGACCAGACGCTCGGCGCCCAGCATTTCGACGGCCTCGACCTTGAGGCCCCAGCCCGATGCGGTGATGGCCAGATGCTCGGGGCGGATGCCGGTGATGACGCCGGGCTTGGCGTCGGGCGCATTGCGCAGCAGGTTCATGGGCGGCGAGCCGATGAAGCTCGCGACGAAGGTGGTTGCGGGCCGGGTGTAGACCTCTTCGGGGGTGCCGAACTGCTCCATCACGCCGGCGTTCATGACGATCATGCGTTCGGCCAGCGTCATGGCCTCCACCTGGTCGTGGGTGACGAACAGCGAGGTGATGGCCAGCTCGCGGTGCAGCTTCTGGATTTCGAGGCGGGTCTGGGCGCGCAGCTTGGCGTCGAGGTTGGACAGCGGCTCGTCGAACAGGAACACCTGCGGCTGGCGCACGATGGCGCGGCCCATGGCCACGCGCTGGCGCTGGCCGCCGGAGAGCTGGCGCGGCTTGCGGTCGAGCAGATGGCCCAGCTCCAGGATGCCCGCGGCCTTGTCGACGCGCGCCTTGATCTCGGCCTTGGGCACCTTGGCGATCTTCAGGCCGTAGGCCATGTTGTCGAACACGCTCATGTGCGGGTAGAGCGCGTAGTTCTG
>JAURZS010000036.1 GCA_030653255.1 Burkholderiaceae bacterium
GGCGCGGCGCAGCTACACGTCGTCGTAGTAGCTGGTGAAGCCCTCGAAGAACCACAGGAGCTCGGTGTGGTTCTCGCGCGTGTAGTCATAGCTTGCGAATTCGACCGGCCGCAGTCGCTTGACATTCCAGGTGTGGAAGTATTCATGGCTGATCAGGCCCAGCAGCGTGCCGTAGCCTTCGGGTTGGCTCGTCACACCGCTGCGGGGAAGGTCGCGCCGGCCGCAGATCAGCGCCGTGGAATTGCGATGCTCGAGTCCGCCGTAGCCCTCGTCCACGGCATTGAGCATGAACAGGTAATTGCGGTGCGGCGGCCTGGAAGCCAGGCGCTTTCCCGGGCCGCCGTGCCAGAAGCGGATCTGCGCCTCGCAGATCCTGCGCGTGTCGTCGAGCAGGCGCTGGCCATCGAAAGAGGGGGCCGCCCCGGCGACGATGAAGCGGTGCGCAATGCCGCCGGCGCGGAATTCACCTTGCCAGAACTTGCCCATCTCGACCGGGCTGTCGGCGAGTTCGTCGTAGTCTGCTGCGCGGTACCGGCCGAAGCCATTTGCGCGGACCTTGTGCGGTGCCAGTCCGGTGGCGGCTTGCCAGCCGGTCCGGGCAGTGGGCGGGACCAGTTCGAGTTCATGCGGCTGCCCGGTCTGACCTTCGACCCGCAGGCACAGGCTGGTGCAATTGAAAAAGCCGCGCGAGGCATCGAGCCAGGCGGTGCGCACCGAGTGGTCGAAGGCATAGACCTCGTACTCCAGCAGCAGTGGTGCGTCGCTCGCGCACAGCACGCGCCAGCTGCATTTGTCGAGCTGCTGAATGCCTGGTGTACGGGCGCCCTGGCGTGCGCGCAGTTTCTGCAGGTTCTTTGAGAACTCGCGCACCATGTAGCTGCCGGGAATCCAGACCGGCAGCGTCAGATCCTGCTGCGCATCCGGCCGGGGGATGGTCAGCGTGACGCGGAACAGATGGGCGTGGAGGTCTGCGACCTCGACGCGGTAATGCAGGGGGGCGGCGGCGAGGGAGGGTTTCTTGGGCATGGCCTTCAAGAATACCCGAGCCCGCCGGGGTTCAGCGCACTTCGGCCAGGTACTTCTCGATCATGGCCGCGTTGATGGCGCCGGGCACGCGCGAACCGTCAGCAAAGAATGTGGTGGGCGTGCCGCTGATGTGGTGCTTCTTGCCGAATTCCACATTGCGCTGCAGGGCGGTCGTGTCGCATTGGGCCGCAGGCGCCGGGATATTGCGCACCATCCAGTCCTGCCAGGCGCGGCCCTTGTCGCGCGCGCACCAGAGGTTGCGAGACTTCTCATTGGAGTCTGGGCCCAGGATCGGGTAGAGGAACATGTAGACCGTGACGTTGTTGACCTTTTGCAGATCGGCCTCGAAACGCTTGCAGTAGCCGCAGTTCGGGTCTTCGAACACCGCGATCTTGCGCTTGCCGTTGCCGCGCACGATGGTAAAGGCATCCTTGAGGGGGAGCGCGTCGAAGTCCACGGCCGTGAGTTTTTCGATGCGCTCCTCAGTCAGGTTGCGCTGCTGGCGGGCATCGTAGAGCTTGCCTGCAATCAGGAAGTTGCCTTCGGCATCGGTGTAGTAGAGCTCCGCGCCGTTGATGCGCACTTCGAACAGGCCCGGCATGGGTGTGCGGCTGACCTCGTCGATCTTGGTGAAACTCGGGACCCGCTCGGCCAGGTTCTTGCGGATGGTCGCCTCCTGGGCTTGCACGCCGAAAGAAAGTGTCCAGGTCAGGGCCAGCAGCGCCGCCGCGGCAAGGCGTTTTGTGTTGTGGATCATGATGCGTTTTCTCCCGTCATTCCTTGCGGCCATCGGCCAGGCCCATTGCCCGCCGCGCCACCCAATTCTTGAGCGCGTTGCTGCGCTCGAAACCCTTCATGCCCCAGTTGCGCAGACTCGGCCAGGGGGCCTCGCCTCGCGCGAACAGGCGCTGCAATCCGTCGGACGCAGTACCCAGTGCCAGCACGTCGGATTGCCGTGCCCGCTCATACCGACGCAGCAGCCTGGCGTCGCCAGGCGAGCGCCAGGCCTCGCGCTCGCGCAGGACCTGGGCCAGCTCTGCAACATCCGCCAGCCCCAGGTTCAGGCCCTGTCCGGCCAAGGGATGCACCGCATGTGCTGCGTCACCCGCCAGCGCCCAGGCCTGGCCTGCGGTGACGCCGGTCCATCGCTGTGCGCGCGCCATCTGCAAAGGCCAGGCAAGACGGGGGCCCTGCAGCGTGAGGTGCCCTAAAGCGCCGCCACTGGCATTTTCCAGCGCCTGGGCGAATTCCGCCTCTGCCAGGGCCAGCAGCGCCGCCGCCCGGTCCTCCTGGACAGACCAGACCACGGCCACGGAGTTCCCCTGCGGGCCTGAAAGCGGCAAAAAAGCCAGGATCTGGCCGTCGGCAAACCATTGCCAGGCGGTTTGCTGATGCGGAATTTCACAGTCCAGGCGGCAGGCGATGGCCTGCTGACCATAGGGCAGGAGCTCATAGCCGGTGGCGAACTCGGCGCGCGTGGCACTGGACTTTCCTTCGCAGATCACCGTCAGCGCGGCGGCCTGAGGCCGGTCCAGCACTTCGATCAGGGGCTGGTAACGCACAGCGTCAGTCAGGCGGGCTTCGAGCGCGGGCACGTCGACGATCCAGGCCAGGGCTTGCACGCCATGGGCCTGGGCGTCGAAGCTGACCGCGCCGCCAGCGTCTCCATGGATGCGCATGTGCCGCACCGGCGTGGCGTGCTGTTCGTCGGGCCAGACCCGCAGCGACTCCAACAGGCCGCGCGAGGCGGCATTGAGGGCATAGGCGCGCACATCGGAGTGCGAGGCCATGGCCGGCTGTGCCACCAGGCCCACGCGCAGCTTCTCTCCTGCCAACAGCAAAGCCAGCGTCCGGCCCACGATGCCGGCGCCGCGGATGCATACGTCCAGGGGTTGCGTCATGGTCGGGATTGTAGGAGGCAGGGCAGAATGAGGGGTTGCCCTGCCCTTCGACTTTCTGAGGATTCTTTCGTGACAGACACTCATCCAGACGTCAGCGCCACCATATCTCGCATCTTTGTCTACCCGGTGAAATCCTGCGCCGGCGTGGAGCTGCGTGAGTCTTTGCTGATCGAAACCGGGCTGGAATTCGACCGGGCCTGGATGGTGGTGGACGAGCACGGCCAGGGCGTCACCCAGCGCGAACTGCCGCGCATGGCTCTGATCAAGCCGCAGATGCGCTATTCGGACGTGGTGCTGCGTGCGCCGGGCATGCTGGCGCTGCACCTGGCCATGGACGGCGTCGAGGCGCCGGTGAAGGTAAAGGTCTGGGGTGAGACCGTGGCTGCCTACGACATGGGCGACTTGGCCGCGCAATGGTTCAGCGACTTTCTGGGCGCCAAATTGCGCCTGGCGCGCTTCGACCCGGCGCACAAGCGCGTGTCCAGCGCCCAATGGACCGGCCCGGTGGAGGCATTGAACCAGTTCAGCGACGCCTTTGCCTTGCTGGTGACGAGCGAGGCCTCACTGGCGCCGCTGAACGAGCGCCTGGCCGCCGCAGGCCACCCGCCGGTGGACATGGAGCGTTTCCGGCCCAACATCGTGCTTGACGGCATCCCTGCACACGAGGAAGACCGCCTCGATCAGATGCACATCGCCACCGCCGAAGGCGAAATCGTGCTCAAGCCGGTCAAGCCCTGCGTGCGTTGCCCCATACCCGATGTCGATCCGGCGACCGCCGTCGTGGGACATGGCGTTCGCGATGCGCTGCAAGCCTATCGCGGCAACCCTTTGATGGATGGCGCGCCCACCTTCGGCATGAATGCGATCGTGCTCCAGGGCGTGGAGCAGATGTTGCGTGTCGGACAGGTGGTACGGGCCGACTATCGGTTCGAGGACTGAACGCGCTGCTGAATCAGGATTTTCCGAATTCTGCCTTGGCGGATGCCACGCAGCTGGCTTTGGCGTCGCCAGCCAGTGCATCGCATTTCTCGATCGCCACTTTGTAGTTGGCGTCGCGCTTGTCGTCCGAGGCTTCCTTGCGGGCTTCGCCGATCTTCTGGCCCATTTTGGCGTTGGCCAGCTCGCGGGTTTCGGTGGCCTTGGCTTCCTTGACGCAGACGTTCTTGTCGTTGCCGGACTTGTCGTCACACTTTTCGCGGGCGATGCCATACGCGGCCTTGGCCATCACGACCCGGACATCGGTCTGATCTGCCGGCTTGCCGGAGTAGTTCGCCTTCAGTTCGGCGCGCGCGATCTTTTCCTTGCCTTCGGCTTCCTTCTTGCAGATGTCCCTGGCGTTGCTGGCGAACGAGCTGCAGGCTGTCTTGTCGACCTTGTAGTCGGCACTGATGCGGGTCTTGGCGGCGTCGTACTCGGCCTTGGTCATGGCAGCGGCCTGAACCACCGACAGCAGGAGGGCGGCGGCGACCGCGAGGGACGTCTTCAGATAGGGGGATGTTTTCATGGGGGGCTCTTGGGGAAAGTTTCTTTGACGGAACGGAGTTCTGGACTCGGGGGTGCGCCCGGAGAGATCTGCATGCAGACAAAAAGCACCGATGCGGTGACGCCCGATGCCTTTGTCTGTCTGCAGATCAGGCCTTGCAATCCTGGCGAGTTACTTCGCCTGGCTGGTGACGGCGTTCATCTTCTTGTTGGCTTCGGTGGCGTGCTCGCCGGCCTTCGTGGCATGGCCTTGGGCAACTTGCGCGTGGCTCTGGGCGGCCTTGTGATCGCCAGCGTCATGCTGCTTGGCGGCTTCCTTGTGGCTCAGCGATGCCTGATTGTGCGACTCGGCCGCCTTGAGGTGGTCCTGCTGCACGGTTTGTGCGGAAGTGGAACCGGGGGCTTGGTTTTGATTCAGTGTCATGGTGTTTCCTTGGAAATGAAAAGAAGTTGCTGCACGTGGGTCACGGGATGACTCACAGGCGATTGTTTGGCTGCAGCAAGTCCGGGTCTGTGCGCTGACGCGCACAAGGTCGAATTCTTATTTTTGCGGACGATCCGAGGCGAAAGGGGCCGCCGGCCCTCTGTACGAGTGGCAGTGGACCAGTCATTACAATTGAGGCAGGTGCGATAGTGCAACGCTTCCCAAGGAATATTCATGAGTCTCAAGTGCGGCATCGTCGGCCTGCCCAATGTCGGTAAATCCACGCTCTTCAACGCCCTGACCAAGGCCGGCATCGCAGCGGAGAACTACCCCTTCTGCACCATCGAGCCCAATGTGGGCATCGTGGAACTGCCAGACCCCCGGCTCGACCAACTGTCCGCCATCGTGCAGCCCGAGCGCGTGGTGCCGGCCATCGTCGAGTTTGTCGACATCGCCGGCTTGGTGGCCGGCGCGAGCAAGGGCGAGGGCCTTGGCAATCAGTTTCTGGCGCACATCCGCGAGACCGATGCCACGGTCAATGTGGTGCGCTGCTTTGACGACGACAACGTGATCCACGTGGCCGGCAAGGTCGATCCGGTGTCCGACATCGAGGTAATCCAGACCGAGCTGTGCCTGGCCGACATGAGCACGGTCGAAAAAGCACTGCAGCGCCACACCAAGACTGCGCGCGCCGGCGACAAAGAGGGTGCGCGCATGGTCGCAGTGCTGGAGAAATGTCTGGCCGCGCTGAACGAAGGCCGGCCGGTGCGCTCCATTGACCTCAGCAAGGAGGAGCGCGCAGCCATCAAGCCCATGTGCCTGATCACCGCCAAGCCCGCGATGTTCGTCGGCAATGTCTCGGAGACGGGCTTCGACAACAACCCCTATCTGGACCGCCTGCGCGAATACGCCGCCCGCCAGGGCGCGCCCGTGGTGGCTATCTGCGCCAAGATGGAAGCCGAGATGGCCGACATGAGCGACGAGGACAAAAAGATGTTCCTGGCCGAGATCGGCCAGGAAGAGCCGGGCCTGAACCGCCTGATCCGTGCGGCCTTCACACTGCTGGGTCTGCAGACCTATTTCACCGCCGGGGTGAAGGAAGTGCGCGCCTGGACCGTGCCCATCGGCGCGACCGGCCCGCAGGCCGCCGGCGTGATCCATACGGATTTCGAGCGCGGCTACATTCGCGCCCAGACCATCGCCTTCGAGGATTTCATCGCCTACAAGGGCGAGCAGGGCGCCAAGGACGCGGGCAAGATGCGCAGCGAGGGCAAGGAGTATGTGGTGAAGGACGGGGATGTGATGAACTTTTTGTTCAACGTCTGAGCGCCGCACCTGCGACCATACGGGCCATCCGGTCGCTGAGTCAGCCCTCTGCCCTGCGCAGCCCGCGCAGGCGAGCTGACTCATCTGCCGCTTCGATGAGCCGCCGACGCAGGTCGCGGTGGACCCAGCGCTTGGTGGCGGCATAGGCCTCGTTGCTGCGAATGTCGGTGGCGCATCGAGCGGCCTCGGCGCGCAGGCGCTCGGCGGGGACCACTGAATCCACCAACCCGGCGCTTCTTGCTGCGACGGCATCGATACTTTCACCACGCAGAACAAGCCCGCGCACCAGTGCTGGCGCGCGGGCCTCGACCATGGCCACCCCCATCGGCGACGGCACACCCAACGCAATTTCGGGGAAAGAAAAACTTGCGGACTCCGCTGCAACGATCACGTCGCAGGTCAGCGCGAACATGGCGCCCGCACCGATGGCCCGGGCTTGCACCGCACACACCAGCGGTTTCGGAAAGTCGATCAAGGCCAGCAGCGTGCGCAGCAGCCTTTCGCTGCCGGCCTGGGCCGCGCGCACCGGGTCGCCGAGCTGCTGCGCCTGCTGTGACAGCTCCTTCAAGTCTGCCCCCGCACAAAACACGCCGTCGCCCGCTGCCGTCAATACAAGCGCATGCAGCGAAGCGTCCTGCGTGGCTGCATTCAGCGTGTGCACGAGCGCCGCATGCATGGCTTCATTCACCGCGTTGGCGGCAGCAGGCCGGTTCAGGATCAGCCAGCCCAGGCTCCCATGGCGTTCGCTGTGAATGAATTCAGTTTGCATGGTGAAAGTGTCAGTGGCGCAGGCCGGCGTCCAGCAACGGCGCCAGTTGTTGTGCCAATTCGAGCATCACTGGCGCCACGCGGCTGGTCAAATGTGCCCGGCTTGCCATGTTGGTCGGCCCGCCGCAGGCGATCGCCATGACCGTGGACGTGTCAGGCGCCGAGATGGGGACGCCAATGGAGTTGACGCTGGCGTTGCTGCGCGCCAGGTTGAGCACGTAGCCATACCGCGCGTGTGTCGCAAGTGACTCATCGATAAAGTGCTTGCAGGCCGGCCAGCGCTGCGGCGCTGCGCTGCGCAGCAGATGGAGTGCTTCACTGCGCGGCCCATCAGCCAGTCCGCAGAGATAGGCCGCGCCCAGCGTGGAGTCGCCCAGCGGCAGCGACGAACCGACGTGCAGTGACAGCCGTACCGCGTTCATGTTTTCCGCGCGCTGCACGATCACCATGCTGAGGCCGTGGTTCGCACCGATCGACGCAGTGACGTCGAATCGCACGCAGATGTCGTTGAGCAAGGGGCGCGCGAACTCGGTGATGCCGGTGCTGGCGGCCGCCGCATAACCCAATGCCATCGCGCCAGGGCCGACCGACAGCCGCTCGCTGGCCGGGTGGAATACAAGGTAGCCAAGCTTCACCAGCGTATGCGTCAGACGCCAGACAGTGGGCTGTGGCAGGCCCGTCAGGCGGCCGATCTCGGTCGTACCCAGCATACGCCGTTCGGGAGTGAAACAGCGCAGGATTTCCAGGCCCCGGGCGAGCGCAGCGACGAACTGCCGGTCGGCCTGGACGCTTTCGGTCGGCGTTGTGCTGGTCTTGCGGGGTGGCATGGGTTATTGTTGACACTGTAACGGTTGCGGCATTATCATAAGGCAAAAGCAAATTGTCAATTCGCTATGCGAATTAAGACGGCTCAAGAGACGGACAGGAGACAAATATGCTGGAGCGCTTTCAGCCGCTAGATGCGCCACCGGCGCGCAAGCAGCGGCTCGAACAGTTGTTCGTGGTCTCGGCGGACAGCCATGCCCACGAACCGCACGACCTATGGACGACGCGCATCGATCACAGCCTGCGTGACCGCGTCCCGCACGTGCGGGTCGACGCAGATGGGCGGCGCTGGATGATGATGGAGGGCTTCCGGCCGGCACGCATCCTGGACGCGCCGCGCGACGCTTCGGTAGTGGCGGCGGA
Source organism: Burkholderiaceae bacterium (assembly GCA_030653255.1). GTDB lineage: Bacteria > Pseudomonadota > Gammaproteobacteria > Burkholderiales > Burkholderiaceae_C > JAURZS01. The sequence goes on from JAURZS010000036.1 coordinate 8,116, forward strand.
CATTGTCGCCAGCGCCCCGTCGCACGAGGGCCGCCCGATTCTTGACCGCAGCAAGGGCATCAACTTCCAGCCTTATGGCCATGCTGACGTAAAGCGCTATGCAGATCTTGACCTTGACGGTGTCAATGTGGAGATTGTGTTTCCGAACAAGGGCCTGGCCAACTGGTCGTCGCCGGACCCGGTCCTGCAGACCGCAATGTGCCGGGTATACAACGACTGGGCCCATGAGGTTTTCGGGCGCAGCTCGCGCAGCTTCCCCGTAGCCTGCATCGCGCCTGTGGACACTGAGGCCGCGGTGCGTGAAGTAGAACGCGTTGCCGCGCTCGGTTTCCACGCGGTCGCCATGCCGCCGCTACTTCGCGAGGGCGGCTACAACCTGCCCTGTCACGAGCCGCTGTGGGCGGCGCTGGCGCAAGCCGGGCTTCCGGTGTGCTTCCACGCAGGCACTGGCAAGGATCCACGCACGGCGCAGGGCCACGGCGGCGCCATCATCAACTACGTGGTGCATGCAATGAACACGGTCGTGCAGCCGGTGGTCGAACTTTGCGCCTCGGGCGTGTTCGACCGACATCCTGGCCTGCGCTTTGTGACGGTCGAGGCGGGCATCGGCTGGATACCGTACACGCTATGGGCCATGGATCACGGTCAAGACAAGCATGCTTTCTGGGTGTCGCCCAAGTTGCAAGGTCGACCCAGTGATTACTTCCGGCGGCATGGGCACGCGACATTCCAGGACGACCCGGTCGGCATCGAAATGCGCCAGCACATCGGCATCGACGCGATCCTCTGGGGTAACGATTACCCCCATCTGGAAGGCTGCTGGCCTTGGTCGGACCGCGTCGTGTCGGACCTTCACACTTCGCTGAATGACGGTGAGCTTGCCCAGGTGATGGGCCTGAATGCTGCGCGCCTCTTCAACATCCCCGTGCCAACCGAGTTTTACAGGAGCAAACCACATGTCCCTACGCATTGAGCCCCCCCATATCGAGCTGGTGTCGCGTCGCCGTGTACTTGGCGCCGCCGGCGCTGCTGTCGCTGCTTCTGCACTGCCGGCAGCGTCATTCGCCGACACCTGGCCCAGCCGCCCTGTGCGCGCGATCATCCCGTGGCCGGCCGGTGGCCCCACAGACGTGGTGTCGCGGATGCTGATGACGCGCTTGTCGACGCGACTGGGCCAACCTATCGTCATCGATAACCGTCCGGGGGGCAATGGCATCATCGGCCTGGCTGCGGCCGCGAAATCGCCTGCGGATGGGTATTCGCTGTTGATCGCGGACATCGGCTCGTCCACGATTCTGCCGGCGTTGCGGCGCGATCTGCCCTATGACACGCTGCGCGACTTCGCGCCAGTGTCGCTGATGGTGTCGGCAAGCGTGGTGCTGTTTGTGCGCGACAGCCTCCCCGTGCGTTCCCTGGCCGAACTGATCGCGTACGCCAAAGCGTCGCCTGGCAAGTTGAACTACGGCTCAGTGGGACAGGGTAGTTCGTTCCACCTGGCGACGGAACTTCTGAAGGCGCGCGCTGGCATCGACATGAAGCATGTGCCGTACAAGGGCGGCCCGCCGCTGATCACCGATTTCATGGCCGGACGCATCGACGTGTCCTTTCTCAGCACCGCCAGCGTCCCCCAGGCGATACGTGCCGGCAGCAACCTGCGCCCGCTGGCCGTCAGTACACAAAAACGTAACCCGATGCTGCCCAATCTGCCGACGATCGCCGAGACTTTGCCTGGCTACGATGTAAGTACGTGGTTCGGGCTGCTGGCTCCCACCGGCACGCCGCGGCCGATCGTGGATCGGCTGCAGCAGGAACTGGCCGTTGTGGTGAAGATGCCCGACATCATCGAGCAGATGCGCGGCCATGGGCAGGAGCCCGAAGGCAGCACGCCCGAGGAGTATGGAGCGCGGCTGAGGCGCGACATAGCGCAATGGGCAGATGTCGTGCGCACCGCCGACATCAAGGGCACAGAATGATCAACGCAAGGATGTACTGATGGAACGACTTCGCGAACTGGGCCTGACGAACGCGGACTTCACCTTTGCCAAAATGATGGCGCGGCAGACCCAGCGCAATGGCGACCGGTGCTATCTGCAGTTCGAGCAGTCGCGCTGGACGTATGGGCAGGCCGATCGACTGACCGACCGCATCGCCAACGGCCTGCTGGACTCCGGCATTCGCCCCGGCGACCATGTCGCGGTGCTGATGGGCAACTGTCCGGAGATACTGTGGGTGACCTATGCGCTCGGCAAGATCGGTGCGGTGTCGTGTCCGCTCAATACGGCGGCGCGGGGCGACCTGCTGGCCTATTTCCTGACGCAGTCTGATGCGGTCGCTGCCATTGTGGGTACCGCGTCTTGGGGGCGGTTCGCCGAAGTGGTGCAACGCGTGCCAGCGCTTCGTACAGTGATACGTGTGACTGAGCAGACCGACGCCGACACCGACGCCGTACTGCCGCCAACGGTCCGTTGCGTCCCTTACGAGTCGGTGGCGCAGGGGGCTGACCGGCCGCCCGGCGTGCTGGTGCAGCCGCACGACCCGCAGGGCATATTCTTCACATCCGGTACGACGGGCCCGTCCAAGGGGGTGCTGACCACGAACGCGCAAAGCTTCGCCTGGTCTGTCGGGCGCGTTGAGTATCTGGGGTATCAACCAGATGACGTGATGTACACCTGCTTGCCGCTGTTCCATCTCAATGCTCTGAATTCTGCAGCCATCGCTGCCCTGGTGGGCGACGCGCAACTTGCGCTGTCGCGGCGGTTTTCCGCGTCGCGATTCTGGGACGATATTCGTCAAACCAAGGCCTCGCAGTTCAATTTGCTGGGGTCCATGGTCAACATGCTGTGGGCGCAGCCGCCTTCGCCGCTGGACGGCGTGCACAGCGTGCGCCAGTGCGGCACGGTGCCGGTGCCGCTGTTCGCGCCCGAATTCGAGAAGCGTTTTCGAGTCAAGTTTGTGACTTCCTATGCCATCACCGATGCTGGCCAAGGCACCTTTTTGCAGCCCGGTTACCCGCAAGACAAGTTCCGCTCGACCGGAAAGCCCCGGCCAGGCGTCGAGATCGAGATTCGCGATGAAGACGACCAGCCGGTCGCCACTGGATCGCCGGGCGAGATATGCATGCGCTCCGACGATCCCGCGTTGGCGCCGCGCACTTACTACAAGATGCCGGAAGCCACGGCAAAGGCAAACCGCGGCGGATGGTTCCACACGGGCGACCGCGGCTATTTTGATGCGGATGGCTACCTGTGGTTTGTGGACCGCGACAAGGATGCCATACGGCGGCGCGGCGAGAACGTGTCGTCCTGGGAGGTGGAGCAGATCATTGGGTCGCATCCAGCGGTGCTGGACGTGGCTGTGATTCCGGTGCGCTCTGATATGTCGGAAGACGAAGTGATGGCCTGCGTGGCACTGAAAGAAGGGCAGAATCTTGACCCGGCGGAGCTGATCGGGTTCTGTAACGCGCGCATGGCCTATTACATGGTGCCGCGGTACGTGGAATTCGTGTCCGAGCTGCCGCGAAACATGAGCGAAAAGGTGCAGAAGCGCGAACTTCGGGCTTCTGCCGAAAGCCGTCTTTCCCAGGTGTGGGATCGCGAGCGCGCGGGCATCGTCCTGTCGCGCTGAACCAGCGAACGCGCATGTCGATGAAAAAACTACGCGACACGGGGCTGAAAGCCGAAGACCTGGCGCCTCAGCTCCTGCTGGAGCGGCTGGCTCGCCGCAACGCAGACCGAATTTACCTGCGCGTCGGCGATGGATTGATGTCTTATGGTGATCTGGACCGCCGGACGGATCGCCTGGCCAACGGGCTGCTGGCCGTTGGCATAGGACCTGGCGACCACGTTGCAGTGATGCTGGACAACGGCGAGGAAATCCTGCTGGCTCAGTTTGCGCTCGGCAAGATCGGCGCAGTGGTCTGCCCCATCAATACCGGCGCCAAGGGCGAATTGCTGGCGTATTACCTGACGCAATCGAATGCGTCAGCCATCGTGCTCGGTACGCCGTCGTTGCCCCGCTTCGCTGCCATTGCCGCGCGCATACCCAACGTCCGGCGCATCGTACATGTTCGGGAACCCGCCCCCAGCGTTGACCTTCACGGTGTGCTGCCCGCTGGCATGGAAATGATTCCCTATGAATCGGTGTGTCATGGCGCTGACCGTCGACCCGGCATTGCCGTCTCACATGAGGACCCGGCGGGCATTTTCTATACGTCGGGCACGACCGGGCCGTCCAAGGGCATCATTGCGAGCCATGCACAGAGCTTGACATTTGCGTTGGGGCGCGTGGAATACTTCGGCTACCAGCCGGACGATGTGATGTATACCTGCCTGCCGCTGTTCCACGCCAGCGCGATGTACCACGCGGCCATTGCGGCGCTGCTTGCCGATGCGCAGGTGGCCGTGGCGAAGCGGTTTTCCGCCAGTGGCTTCTGGCGGGACATCCGGCATGTCGGTGCCACGCAATTCAACTTGTTGGGCTCCATGGTCAACATACTGTGGGGTCTTCCGCCCAGCGCCGACGATCGCGCGCATCGCGTGCGGCTTTGCGGCATGGCGCCGATTCCCCCGTTCGGACCGGCTTTCGAAAAGCGCTTTGGCGTGCCGATCGTGACCTCTTACGGGCTGACCGATTTCGGGCAGGGCACGATCTTGCAACCCGGTTATCCACCGGAGAAGTTCCGGTCTGTGGGAAAGCCGCGGCCAGGCGTCGAGGTGCAGGTCCAGGACGAAGACGGCAATTCGCTGCCGCCCGGCGAAGCCGGCGAGATCTGCTTGCGTTCGGACGACCCCACTCTTGGCGGCCGGCGCTACTACCGCATGGACGAAGCCAACGACCGGGCCTGGCGCAAAGGATGGTTTCTCACTGGCGACCGCGGATGGTTCGACGCTGATGGCTATATGTACTTCACCGACCGGAAGAAGGACGCGATCAGGCGCCGTGGCGAGAACATCTCTGCCTGGGAGGTGGAGCAGGCTATCGCCATGCATCCGGCCGTGCTCGACGTCGCGGTGGTTGGGGTCACTGACGAAATGCTTGATGAGGAGGTGCTGGCCTGCGTGGTTTTGCGTCCGGACGCGCATCTGGACGAGGCGGCGCTTGTGCAGTGGTGCGGCGAGCAGATGCCGCGCTGGATGGTGCCGCGGTACGTCGAGCTCCGCACGAATCTGCCCCGCACGCTGACGGAAAAGATTGAAAAGCGCACATTGCGCGCCGAGGCCCAGGAGCGCTTGGCAAATCTGTGGGATCGCGAGCGCGCGGGCATCGTGCTGGAACGCTGAGGACGCGGAGTCACACCATGGATGCAGGCAAACCAGTGAACGAGGACCAGGGGCAAGAAGTCCTGTACGAGCGCCGCGGTGCTGTTGGTTGGGTCACTTTGAACCGGCCCGAAGCGCACAACTCGATCAACAACGCCGTACGCCGGCTGCTCCCCCAGCGCATCCGGCAGGCCGAGAGCGATCCGGAAGTGCGGGTGATTGTCGTGCGCGGCGCGGGTGACCGAGCTTTCTGCGCGGGAGCGGACATCAAGGAATTCCGGCCGGTCGAATCCCCCATCGCGTACCGTCAGGAGCGTTTGCTGAACAACTGGATCCGCCCCTTCGACGAAGCGCGCAAGCCCATTGTCGCGGCGATCCATGGCCACTGCCTGGGCGGCGGACTGGAGATTGCCCTGGCGTGCGACATCCGCATCGCGTCCACAGCATCCACCTTCGGCCTGCCGGAGACCGGCCTGGGAATGATCACCGGCGTGGGCGGATCCCAGAGATTGGTCCGCATCGTCGGGCTGGGGCGAGCCCTGCACGTGATGTTGACCGGCGAGCGCATGCCAGCGCGGCAGGCAATGGAATTCGGGATCGTCACACTGCTGAAGGAGCCGGCGGGCTTTTTCGAAGAGGCCGCTGCGTTTGCAGAAGCGATCGCAGCGAAGGCGCCCTTGGCGACCATGTACGCCAAGGAAGTGCTGCGGCATGGCGCCGAACTGGACCTGGAGTCCGGGCTCAAGCTCGAACTCGATTTGATTGCCCTGCTGCTGAACACCGAAGACCGCCTGGAAGCGGCGCGTGCGTTCATGGAGAAGCGCACACCGCGCTTCGTGGGGCGATGACTCTGCCGATACGGCGCTACGGTAACTACCCTAAAGGAGACGAAATGACCAGCTATCGCATCTTCCGGGCCTTCGCGCCCTTCGCCCTTGTGGTGTCTGCCCTCTGCGGCTCTGGCGCCTGGGCGCAGGCGTATCCCAACAAGCCCATCCGTCTCATCAATCCTTGGCCCGCTGGCGGACCAGCCGACGCAGTGGCGCGCCCCATCACGCAGCGTCTGGGCGAAGCGCTGGGGCAGCCCGTGATCATGGAGAACCGTCCCGGCAACAACGGCGTCATCGGTTCCGCTGCCGTGGCCAAGGCGGCACCCGACGGCTACACGCTGCTTTTCTCGCATGTCGGACCCACCGCCATCAGCCCCGCACTGCAGAGCAGCATGCCCTACGATTCAGTGAAGGACTTCGCGCCCATCACGCAGGTCACGTCGTCACCACTGATGCTGGTGTGCCGCCCCGACGTGCCGGCGCGAAACCTGCCGGAACTCATCGCTTATGCCAAGGCGAACCCGGGCAAGCTCAACTATGGATCATTCGGAAACGGAAGTACTGCGCACCTTGCTGGCGAGATGCTCAAGACCATGGCGGGCATCAACCTGGTCCACGTCGCGTACAAGGGCGCCGCCCCCGTCATGACGGACCTGCTGGGTGGCCAGATCGATTGCGCCTTCTTCAACGTCGCAGGCGTGGTGCCGCAAATCAAGACCGGCAGGTTGCGCGGCTATGCAGTCACCACGCTGCGCCGACTGCCCTTGCTGGCTGACTATCCGTCGGTGCACGAAACGCTTCCTGGCTTCGAAGTGAACTCATGGTTCGGCCTGATGGCGCCTGCCGGAACACCGCGCGAGATCGTCACGCGCCTGCAAGCCGAGGTTGCTCGGATCATCCGCACCCCCGAGGTGGCGGAAGCCTACAAGCAGAGTGGTCTGGACGTCGAAGGCACGACGCCTGACGAGTACGCAGAGAAGGTCAAGGTAGACCTCGTGCGCTGGAACCGTCTCATCAAAACCATGGGTATCAAGGCGGATTGAATGCAACTTGAAATTTCTCCCGAACTGGCCGAGCTGCGGCCGCTTGTGCGGCGCTTCACACGTGAGCGGCTGGAGCCTCTGGCAATGGAAATCGACCGCACCGGCGAGGTGCCCGACGCGGCGGTGAATCTGCTGCGCGAACAGGGATATCTGGGCATGCGCGTGCCGGTCGAACACGGCGGGATGGGGGCAGATTTTGCAACCTACTGCATGGTGGTCGAGGAAGTCAGCCGGTCGCACCGGGTGTTCGCGCTGATCCTGGACTACACGTCCGGCCTCACGCCGCTGGCGATCGAACGCTGGGGAACGCCACAACAGAAAGACAGGTATCTCCGCAACCTGGCCACGGGGCGCTGGCTCGCGGCCTTCGGTCTGACGGAACCCGGCGCCGGTTCCGATTCGGCTGCGATCACGACGCGGGCGACGCGTGCCGACGGTGGCTGGGTCATTTCAGGCCGCAAGCACTACATCAGTGGTGCGCACAAGGCCGACGTCATCATGGTGATGGCAGTGACCGATGCGGCAAAGCGGGCGCGTGGCGGCATCACCGCCTTCCTGATCGACCGTGGTACACCGGGCTTCGAGGTCACACGGGTGGACACCACGCTCGGGTCCGAGGCGATCAAGCTTGGCGAGCTCACTTTTGAAGATTGCTTCGTGCCCGACGCGGCCGTGCTTGGCGAAGTGGGCGAGGGTTTCACCATCGCGATGAGTTCGTTGACCGGCGGGCGCCTGGGCGTCTCCATGGCCTGCATCGGCATCGCCGACCGCCTGCTGGAGATGTCCGTGAGCCACGCTCGCACCCGCGAGACTTTTGGCAAACCGCTGTCTGAACGCCAGGCCATTCAGTGGATGCTCGCCGACAGTGAGGTAGACCTGTCTACGGCGCGGGCCTTTGCCTACGAGACGCTGCGCCGCGTGAATGCAGGCGAGGACGTTGGATCGGCCGCCAGCATCTGCAAGCTCTATTGTTCGGAAATGGTGGGACGTGTGGCGGACCGTGCCGTGCAGATCCACGGCGGCACGGGCCTGGTACGCGGCTTCTCGGTCGAGCGCATGTATCGGGATATCCGACATTACCGCGTTGGCGAGGGATCATCCGAGATCCAGCGAATGCTGATCGCCCGCGATCTCTTGAAGCGTCAGTCATGAGCCGGCGGACTTTGCGTGGCCAGGTGGCCGTCGTTGGTATCGGCGAGACGACGTACTTCAAACATGGCAAGTCGCCTGATCCGGAGTTCGTGCTGGCCTTGCGTGCCATTCTCGCGGCCTGTCGGGACGCGGGGATCGAGCCGCGCGACATCGACGGCTTTGCGTCGTTCAGCGATGACCGCAGCGAGCCGCCGCGGCTGGCTGCCGCACTGGGCATCCGGGAGCTGCGGTTTTCCAACATGCAGTGGGGTGGTGGCGGTGGCGGTGTTTCCGCCGCGGTCGCAAACGCTTCGGCCGCTATTGTTGCCGGCATGGCGGATTGTGTTGTCGTGTTTCGCAGCCTCGCGCAGGGACAGCATGCGCGCTTCGGCCGCAGTACCGGGGCGCGCACGATTTCGGGCGACCTGGCGCTGCAGGTGCCCTATGGCGCCATGACGCCTGCCCAGCGCTATTCCATGAAGGTCACGCGCTACATGCACGAACACGGTATTGGCCCGCAGGCGCTGCGCGCGATCGCGATGGCCTCATACCACCATGCACAGTCCAATCCGCGTGCGGTGATGCAAGGCCGGCCGCTGGATGCGGCCACCTACGACGCGTCGCGCTGGATCGCGGAGCCGCACCGCCTGTACGACTGCTGCATGGAGAACGATGGCGCCGCCGCTCTCATCGTGGTGCCGGCCGAGCGTGCGCGCGATTTCCCCAATGCGCCGGCTTACGTGCTCGGGGCCGCCGCCGGCGGTTCGTACCGCAGTGCGGCGTCATCTGCAAATGCCCCCAACTTTGCGAGCGCTAATTTCGATGCAGTGGCGCCACGCATGTATGCCATGGCCGGTATTGGGCCGGGTGACGTCGATGTGGTCCAGTGCTACGAAAATTTCACCGGCGGCGTGCTGATGGCACTGGCTGAACACGGCTTTTTTGCGCCGGCCGATGCCAATGAGTTCCTGACGCTGGAAAACCTGACCGCGGGTCGCGGCATCCTCCCGCTCAATACCAGCGGCGGCAACCTCGCCGAATGTTATATGCACGGAATGGAACTCCACCTGGAGGCGGTGCGCCAGATACGAGGCCAATCGCCCAACCCGGTGGCCCATGCCGACATTGCCGTGGTGATCGGCGGACCCATGGTGACGCCAGCCAGCACCATTGCCTACGGCTCGGAGAATACGCTGTGAGTACCCACCACGATTTTTACCTGCCTGAGGGTCTTCCTGTTCCCGTGCCGGAGGCCGATGGCCTGAGCGCGCCATTTCAGGATGGACTGCGCGAGGGACGACTGATGTTGCAGCGCTGCGCAGCCTGTCACCGCTTCCAGTGGGGCCCTGAATGGATCTGCCATCGCTGTCATTCTTTCGATGTGCAATGGGAGTCCGTGGAGCCGGTGGGCACACTGTACAGCTGGACACGCATCTGGCACCCGACGCATCCCGTCCTGCAAGCGCGCGGCCCCTACCTCGCTGCGATCGTGGAGTTGCCTCATGCCGACAATGTGCGTGTCGTCGGCAACCTGCTGGGCGACGCGCACCAGGTGCCGCAGATCGGCGCGCCGGTACGCGGCGTGTTCGAACAGCATGCGACGGATCCGCCTTACGCCTTGCTGCAGTGGACGGCATCCTGAGCAGTTTTGTGCCTATGTCGTCGGCGCGTGGCGCATCCCTGTGGCTGACAGGCGGTTCGCCGCAAGGCGCCCGGCCCAAGGCGCTGGTGCATACGACACGGCCACAACACACGTCAGCACCCGCCCCGGCGTGCCGCGGCCTTTCCGATTCGCCGGGCGACGATGCAGGGGATGAGCCGGGCCGTAGATGCCTGTTGCCGGCGCTTGAAGGGGCCTGACACACATCCTTGTCCCCATTGGAATGTCCCCTGAATCCCGGCACGCGTCCACATCCATTGCCACTCAGGAATAATGCCCGGATGTCGCCCCCCGCCCCCGCCTCCCTGTGGTCTCCACTTCGACAGCCAGCGTTCCGGGGTCTGTGGATCTGCGGCGGCGTGTTTTTCATCGGCACGGGCATGCAGTCCATGGCGGCGGCCTGGCACGTGCTGGAGCTCACAGGTTCCTCGTTCGTGTCTTCGCTGGTGCAGACGGCTGTGTTCCTGCCCATGTTTCTGCTGGCGCTGCCAGCCGGCGTGCTGGCCGACACCACGGACCGGCGCCAGCTCATCCTGTGGGCGCTGGTTTGCCAGGTGGTGGTGTGCACGCTATTGGCGGCGCTGGTTCTGACCGGGCGGGACGGGCCGACTTCGGTGCTGCTTTTGGTGTTCCTGTGCGGCTGTTGCACGGCGGTCATGACGCCGGCCTGGAATTCTTCCGTGGTCGACCCGGTGCCGCGCGACGAGTGGCCGCAGGCGATCACCGCCATTGCCGTGGCCTACAACGTGGCGCGCGCCGTCGGGCCAACCATGGCCGGTCTGATCTTTGCCCGACTGGGGCCGGGCTGGGTCTTTGCAGTCGCCACGTTGACGACACTGGTGATGTGGTGGTCGATCCGGCGCTGGCCGCCGCGCGCGCACCCGCCCACGCGCCTGCCGCCCGAGCGGTTGTGGCGCGGAACGGTCAGTGGTCTGCGCTTCGCCTGGCATTCGCGCATGATCCTGGCGCAGCTGCTGCGCCTGATGGCCTTCAGCGGAACGGGAGCGGCGCTCTGGGCCTTGCTTCCTGTGATTGCGCAGCGCCAGCTCGGCACCGGCGCGCCGGGCTTCGGCCTGTTGATGGGCTGTCTGGGCACGGGCGCGATTGCCTCGGGGCTGGTGATCGGGCGGCTGCGTTCGCGTTTCAGTCTGGACCTGATCGTCGGTGCGAGCTGTCTGGTGTTTGCCGCCGTGATGTTGCTGGGGGCGTGGATCAAGATCCATGTGCTGGTCTATCTGGCCATGGCTCTGGGCGGCGCCGCGTGGATGGCGGCGATGTCTACCTTCAACTCCGCCACGCAGGCCAGTGCGCCGCCGTGGGTGCGGTCGCGCGCGGTGGCATTGCACATGGTGGCTTCATTGGGCGCATTCGCCCTGGGGTCGGCTTTCTGGGGCGCGATGTCGGACCTCGTAGGGCTGACAGCCGCGCTGTGCGTTGCCAGCGCGGCGATGGCCGCAGGCGTATTGCTGGTGTACCCGTTTCCGTTGCGCGTCGGCGCGGTCCATGAGGTCACGCAGGGCACACCCTGGGACGAATTGTTCATCGAGGCCGAACCCAGTCCGGAGGCCGGACCGGTGGCCGTGGAGGTGGGCTACCGCATACGCGCTGGCGAGGACGAGGCTTTTCTGGATGCGATCAGCCGCATGAAGGAGCCGCGCCGGCGCGATGGCGCGAGCCTGTGGCGCGTTTACAGGGATCTGGGTGAGCCTTCGCGCTATGTGGAGCGGTTCATCGTGGATTCCTGGGCGGCTTACCTGCACCAGCGCGCGCGCGCAACTGTGGCGGACCAGGCGCTGGAGGCCGCGGTGCGGGAGTATCTGGCGCCGGGCGAGACGGCGAGCATGGCGCACTACATCGCCGAGCGCTGAGGCGTAATCAGACGTGGCCTGCCGGCGCGATGTGCCCCTCTCAGGCTTGCGGTTGCATCAGTCGCGGCGTTCGCGGCCCAGCACGGCGTTGACGCCGGATGCCGCGACATCGACAGTGGTCTCGACCACCTTGGCACCGAC
>JAURZS010000152.1 GCA_030653255.1 Burkholderiaceae bacterium
GCACAGCACCGGCCTGGGCCAGGCGGTGGCCACCGACGGCTACGGCAAGCCGTCGAAGTACGAGGCCAACGTGCAGCGCCGCCCCAGCCCGGGGCTGACGCAGACCACGCAGGCATCGGTGTCGTTTGCGCCGCTGCAGAGCCTGTTCGGCATCGTCACGCCCAGCGGCCTGCACTTCGAGCGCCACCACCAGGGCTGGTGGGACATCGACCCCAGCAAGCACCGCCTGATGCTCAACGGCAGCGATGACAAGCTGATGAAGAAGCCGCTCGTCTTCACCGTCGACGAGATCATGCGCCTGCCCTCGGTGAGCCGCTTCCACTTCATCGAGTGCGGCGCCAACACCGGCATGGAATGGGGCAACGTCGCCGTGCCCACCTGCCAGTACACACACGGCATGCTCAGCTGCAGTGAATTCACCGGCGTGCCGCTGAAGATCCTGCTCGACATGGCCGGCGCCGACAGCAAGCGGGGACGCTTCGTGCTGGCCGAGGGTGCCGACGGTTCCAGCATGACGCGCACCATCCCGATGGAACTCGTCGAAAGCGGCGAGGTGCTGGTGGCCTACGGCCAGAACGGCGAGATGCTGCGCCCCGAGAACGGCTACCCGCTGCGCCTGGTGGTGCCGGGCGTGCAGGGTGTCAGCTGGGTCAAGTACCTGCGCCGCATCGAGGTCGGCGACAAGCCCTACGCCACGAAGGACGAGGCCATCCACTACATCGACCTCATGCCCGACGGCCTGCACCGCCAGTACAGCAGCACGCAGGAAGTCAAGAGCGTCATCACCACGCCCTCGGGCGGGCAGGTGCTGCTCGACAAGGGCTACTACCAGATCAGCGGCCTGGCCTGGAGCGGTCGTGGCAAGGTCAAGCGGGTGGACGTGTCCGTCGACGGCGGCCGCAACTGGAAGACGGCGCGCCTGCAGGGCCCGGTGATGGACAAGTGCCTGACACGCTTTTCGCTCGACTGGGCCTGGGACGGCAAGCCCACGCTGATGCAAAGCCGGGCGATGGACGACACCGGCCACATGCAGCCCAACTACAAGCAACTGCGCGCGGTGCGCGGCTCGCGTTCGATCTATCACAACAACGCGATCCAGTCCTGGCTCGTGCAGGAAAGTGGCGAGGTGAAGAATGTCCAGCTGTCGTAACACCGGCGTGCGCCAAGGGCTGCGTCTGGCTGCCGCGGTGCTGGCGTGTTTTGCCGCGGCCGCGGCCGTGGCGCAGACCGCCTACCCGGGCCTGGGCCGCGCGGCCACGCCGTCCGAGCTGCAGGCCTGGGACATCGACGTGCGCGCCGACTTCAAGGGCCTGCCCAAGGGTTCAGGCTCGGTGGCCAAGGGCATGGAGGTGTGGGAAACCAAGTGCGCGTCGTGCCACGGCATCTTCGGCGAGAGCAACGAGATCTTCTCGCCGCTGGTGGGCGGCACCACGGCCGAAGACGTCAAGACCGGCCGCGTCGCGCGCCTGACCGACGCCGGCTTCCCCGGCCGCACGACGCTGATGAAGGTGGCCACCGTCTCGACGCTGTGGGACTACATCAACCGCGCCATGCCCTGGAACGCGCCCAAGTCACTGAGCACCGAAGAGGTTTACGCCGTGACCGCCTACCTGCTGAACATGGGCGGTGTGCTGCCGGACAACTTCGTGCTCAGCGATGCCACGATGGGCGAGGCGCAGAAGCGCCTGCCCAACCGCAACGGCATGACCACCAAGCACGGCCTGTGGCCGGGCAAGGGCATGGGCAACGGCGGCAAGCCCGACGTGCAGGCCGTGGCCTGCATGAAGGACTGCGTGGCCGAGCCCAGGGTGGCGTCCTTCCTGCCCGACTTTGCGCGCAACAACCAGGGCAACCTGGCCGAGCAGCAGCGCATCGTGGGCCCGCAGCGCGGAGCAGACACCACCAAACCCGCACCGGCCGACGCGGCCGCCGCGGCGGCCACGGCCACTGCCGCGGCGGCAGCGCCACGCGCTGCGCCGGCTGCAGCCGCTGCGGGCAACCCGCTGGCCTTGGCGACAAAGCATGTCTGCACCGCCTGCCACGGCATCGACAACAAGATCGTCGGCCCCGGCTTCAAGGAGATTGCGGCCAAGTACGCCGGACGTGCCGACGCCGAGTCCTACCTGATGGGCAAGATCAAGTCCGGCGGGCAGGGCATCTGGGGGCCGATCCCGATGCCGCCGCAGACCCTGCCCGACGCCGATGCCAAGACCCTGGCGGCGTGGCTGGCCGCAGGCGCCAAGAAGTAGCAGTACCCCCTGGGGTTCACCCGCTCTTGGCGGTCGCCCTGCATCCATTACCCTTCGCTTATCCAAGGAGACCCCACCATGCTCAATCGCCGCGAAGTCCTGTCCCACTCGGCCACGGTCGCTGGCCTGCTGGCCACCGCCGGGCTGTTGCCCACCCAGGCACAGGCCGCCTTCAACGCCGCCGCCTTCGAAGTGAAGACGATGGCCGAGTTGGTCAAGATGCTCGGCGGCAGCGCGCCCGTCGAAAGCAAGGACGTCGTCGTCACCGGCCCCGACATTGCAGAGAACGGCGCCGTCGTGCCGGTGGGCGTGTCGACCACACTGCCGGGCGCCAAGCGCCTGCTGCTGCTGGTGGAAAAGAACCCCAGCGTGCTGTCGGCGATGTTCAACGTCACCGATGCCGTCGACGCCAGCTTCTCGACCCGCGTCAAGATGGGTCAGTCGTCCAACGTCTACGCCGTGGCCATGATGGCCGACGGCAAGGTCTTGTTCGCCGGCAAGGAAGTCAAGGTCACTCTCGGGGGCTGCGGCGGCTGATCGGCTGCACGTTCATCCCACCCGCACCGCACTGAACAATTTAGGAGAAACACCATGGCAGACCCGATGCGCATTCGCGCCCAAGCCGCCGGCGACAAGACCACCGTCCGCGTCCTGATGAGCCACGAAATGGAAACCGGCCAGCGCAAGGATTCGGCCGGCAAGGTCATCCCGGCCTGGTTCATCCAGGAAGTCGCCGCCACCCACAACGGCAAGCCCGTGATGACGGCCGAATGGGGCCCCTCGGTCTCGAAGAACCCTTTCCTGCAGTTCAGCGTCAAGGGCGCAAAGGCTGGCGACAAGATCGCCATCACCTGGAAGGACAACAAGGGCGACAGCCGCACAGACGAAGCGACGGTGTCCTGACCGTCGTCGAAGCGCAAGGGGCGTGTTGGACGCCCCTTTTCCTTGCCCGCAGTCCTTGTCCACGGTCACGGGCCACAGAAGAAGGTGGAGACATGAAAACAATCAGCATGATCGCAGCGTCGCTGGCGCTGGCCGTGTCCTTCGGCGCGCAGGCGCAGAAGTCGGCGGCCGACGGCATTGCCGAGTACCGCAAGATGCTCGAGGACGGCAATCCGGCCGATCTGTTCGAGGCCAAGGGCGAAGACCTCTGGAAAACACCGCGCGGGCCGAAAAAGGCCACGCTGCAGGCCTGCGACCTGGGCCTGGGGCCGGGCGTCGTGAAGGGCGCCTGGGTGCAACTGCCGCGCTACTTCGCCGACACCGGCTTGGTGCAGGACGTCGAGTCGCGCCTCGTCAGCTGCATGTCCGCGCTGCAGGGTTTCGACGCCGCCGAACTGAAGAAGACCGCCTTCGGCCGCGGCGAGATGGCCAACATCACCGCGCTGGCGACCTGGATTGCCGCGTCGTCGCGCGGCCAGCGTTTTGCGCTGCCGCAGAGCCATCCTGAAGAGAAGCGCTTCTACGAACTGGGCAAGCGCGCCTTTTTCTTTCGCGGCGGGCCGATGGACTTCTCCTGCGCCAGCTGCCACGGCGAAGCGGGCAAGCGCATCCGCCTGCAGGACCTGCCCGACCTGACCAAGAACCCGGGTGACGGCATCGGCTTTGCGGCATGGCCTGCCTACCGCGTGAGCAACGGCCAGATGTGGAGCATGCAGCTGCGCCTGAACGACTGCTACCGCCAGCAGCGTTTCCCCTACCCGGGCTTTGCGTCCGACCTCACGGTCGCTCTCGGCGTCTACATGGGCGTCAACGCCAAGGGTGCCGAGTCGATCGCGCCGGCCATCAAACGCTGAACTTCGAGCAAGCGAGACACCCCATGCAAAACAAACCCCTCCTCGTCGGTGCCTTTGCCGCCGCCGCTGCCGCTGCCCTGCTGGCCGGCTGCGCCACGCCGGCGCCGCCGCCCACCGCCGCCGAGCTCGACGCGCAGGCCATGGCCATGCACAAGGCCGCCTTCCGCGACCAGGGCATCGCCAAGGTCGACCGCATCCAGCAGGACCTGGGCCAGTCCGCCTGCTCCAGCGACAAGCAGCCCGCCGAGGCCGTGGCCAAGCGTGTCGAGGCCGAGGCCATGGCCACGATCAAGTGGCCCACCGGCGGGCAGTACATCGGCGACTGGCGCAAGGGCGAAGCGCTGGCGCAGAACGGCCGCGGCATGACCTGGACCGACAGCACTACCGACACCAAGTCCAACGGCGCCCAGTGCTACAACTGCCACGAGATCGACCGCAAGGAGATCTCGTTCGGCACCATCGGCCCCAGCCTGTGGAACTACGGCAAGATCCGCGGCGTGAAAGACGTTGCCGACCCGGCCGCCGCCCCCATCGTCCAGTACACCTGGGGCAAGCTGTGGAACAGCAAGGCCTACTCGGCCTGCTCGAACATGCCGCGCATGGGCCACATGAAGCTGCTGGACGAACAGCAGATCCGCGACGTGATGGCACTGCTGCTCGACCCGAAGTCGCCGGTCAACCAGTAAGCCGCTTTACGAGCCCGCCGCGTGCGGGCTCTTCCGTCCCGAACATATCGTTGATTGCTGAATCATGAATCTTTCAAAGCGCGAGTTCCTCCAGGTCATGGCTTCGGCCTCGGTGGCCGGCATGGCGCTGGGCAAGTACGCCGACGCCGACGCGGCCACCGCCGAGGCGGGCCTGTACGACGTGCCGAAGTTCGGCAACGTCTCGCTGCTGCACATGACGGATTGCCACGCGCAGTTGAAGCCCATCTACTTCCGCGAGCCCAGCGTCAACCTGGGGCTGGGCAGCATGCGGGGGCAATTGCCGCACCTGGTGGGCGAGCACCTGCTGAAGAAGGCCGGTGTGCGGCCCGGTAGCGCGATGGCGCATGCCTACACCTACATCGACTTCGAGAAGGCCTCGCGCCGCTACGGCAAGGTGGGCGGCTTTGCGCACCTGGCCACGCTGGTGAAGAAGATGAAGACCAGCCGCCCCGGCGCGCTGCTGCTGGACGGTGGCGACACCTGGCAGGGCAGTGCCACCAGCCTTTGGACGAACGCGCAGGATATGGTCGACGCCTGCAAGCTGCTGGGCGTGGACGTGATGACCGGCCACTGGGAATTCACCTACGGCATGGAGCGCGTGAAGGAGATCGTCGAAAAGGACTTCGCGGGCAAGGTCGACTTCGTCGCCCAGAACGTCAAGACCAACGACTTCGGCGACCCGGTGTTCAAGCCCTATGTGATCCGCGAGATCAACGGTGTCCCTTGTGCCATCATCGGCCAGGCCTTTCCCTACACCCCGATCGCCAACCCCTCGTGGCAAATGCCCAACTGGACCTTCGGCATCCAGGAAGCCGAGATGCAGAAGGTGGTCGACGAGGCGCGCGCCAAGGGTGCGCAGGCGGTTGTGCTTCTGAGCCACAACGGCATGGACGTCGACCTGAAACTCGCATCACGGGTGCGTGGCATCGACGCCATACTGGGCGGCCACACGCACGATGGCGTGCCGCGCCCCGTGATCGTGCGCAATGCGGGCGGGCAGACCATCGTCACCAATGCGGGAAGCAATGGCAAGTTCCTGGGGGTGCTGGATCTGGATGTGCGCGACAGGCGCGTGGCCGGTTTCAATTACCGGCTGCTGCCGGTGTTCGCCGAACTGCTGCCTGCGGATCCGGCCATGGCCTCCCTGATCGACAGGCTGCGTAGCCCCTTCAAGACCAGGCTCGAAGAGCCCCTGGCGGTGACCGAAGACACCTTGTACCGGCGTGGCAACTTCAACGGCAGCTTTGACCAGTTGATCCTCGATGCACTGATGGAAGTGCGTGGCGCCCAGATCGGCTTCTCGCCGGGATTCCGGTGGGGCACCTCATTGCTGGCCGGCCAGACGATCACGCGCGAGCACCTGATGGACCAGACCGCCATCACCTACCCCTGGACCACGCTGAGCGACATGAGTGGCGAGACGCTCAAGACCATTCTGGAGGACGTGGCCGACAACCTGTTCAACCCGGACCCCTACTACCAGCAGGGCGGCGACATGGTCCGTGTGGGGGGCATGAGCTACACCTGCGATCCGACGGCCCGGATGGGCGAGCGTATTCAGGACATGCGACTGGACGGTCGTCCGATCGAAGCCTCCCGGACCTACAAGGTGGCGGGATGGGCGCCCGTGGCGCAGGCCAGCCAGAACGCCGGCCCGCCCATCTGGGATGTGGTGGAGACCTGGCTCAAGGCCAACAAGGTTGTCAAGCCGCGGCGACTGAACACCCCGCGCTTGCGCGGGGTCGAGGGCAATCCGGGCCTGGCCTGAGCGACAGGGCCCGCTGTCTTTGTTTCAATTGTCGATGGCAGGTACGACCTCGCGCGGGCGGCCGTCGATCAGTTCATAGAACATCATGCCCACCAGCATGGCCACCACAAAGGCCACGGCCTTGGGCTGCCCCATGCCCAGAGACACCAGCGCAGGACCGGGGCAAAAACCCGCCAGACCCCAGCCGACGCCAAAAGCCAATCCGCCAATCACCAGGCGCTTGTCGATGTCGGTCGAGGTCGGCAAGGCGAGGGCGTGGCCCAGGAAGGTGGTGGTGCGCTGGCGTGCGATCGCGAAAGCAATGATGCCCACCATGACGGCGCCGCCCATGACCAGCGCCAAAGAAGGGTCCCAGGCTCCGAACAGATCGAGAAAGCCGATGACTTTGCCGGGGTCGGTCATGCCCGACAGAATCAGGCCGACGCCGAAGATGAGGCCGACCGAAAATTCAGTCAGGCTGCGCAGAAGGGTTTCCTGTTTCATGGTGTGCTCCTCAGGCGAATACGTGGCGTGCAAGATAGACGGTGACAAAACCCGCGCCCATGAAGGCCAGCGTGGCCACCAGGGAGCGAGGCGAAAGCCGGGACAGCCCGCACACGCCATGTCCGCTGGTGCAGCCCGAACCGTAGCGCGTGCCCGCGCCCACCAGCAGGCCGGCGACGATGACTGTGCCCCAGCCCGCATCGATGCGCGGCGCCGTGGGCACCACCAGCCAAAGGTACAGCAGCGGGGCGGCCAGCAGGCCCGCCAGGAAGGTCAGGCGCCAGTTGAGGTCGCCGGCCTTGGGACGCATCAGCCCGCCGACGATGCCGCTGATGCCCAGAATACGGCCGTTGAGCAGGATGAACATGGCCGACGCCAGTCCCAGCAAAATGCCGCCGGCCAGCGAGGCCCAGGGCGTG
The DNA here is from genome assembly GCA_030653255.1 of Burkholderiaceae bacterium. GTDB lineage: Bacteria > Pseudomonadota > Gammaproteobacteria > Burkholderiales > Burkholderiaceae_C > JAURZS01. The sequence continues at coordinate 7,423 of JAURZS010000152.1, forward strand.
AAATGATTCCAGTCGATGCTCATCGGGTTTTCTCCTTGGGGGTGGCGCAAAATTGTTCGTAAAGGGTCTTCATCACAGCGAGCGGCTGCGGGTCGTCAAAGCGATAGTAGATGTGCTTGCCCTCGCGCCGCGTGGTGACCAGACCTTCCTCGCGCAGCACGCCAAGTTGCTGCGACAAGGTGGGCTGTGGCACACCGGCCAGCGTCTCGAGTTCGCCGACCCGCTTTTCTCCCTCGGCGAGGTGGCATAGCAGAACCAGCCTGTCCGGGTTGGACAGGGTCTTCAGCAGGCGGCAGGCCCGGTCGGCTGCTTCGCGCAGGGCTTCGGCGTTCAACGGGGTGTCGGCTGGCATGGCTGGCGAGTCTCATCAACAACATGCTCACAGTATACTATTAAATATACTATTTGCAAGTATATTGAGTGCGACACGCAGCCAATGGCGTCGACCTCATCGGGGCCGACGCCATCGGCTGGAGCGCTGTAATGCGCGGCTTTGCGCTCAGGAGCGCGGCATGTTGCAGGTATTGATGCCCAACACGCTGTAGAGAGGACAGATGCCCACGGCGCCTGTAACCAGCGGAATAAGTCCTATGTAGCCCCACATGCCGATGTAGCCCGTGGCTGTGAGCCCCAGGAGCACGAGCCCCACGACGACGCGCAGGCTGCGGTCGATAGCGCCTTCATTGACTTTCATTACAGATTCCTTTTCAAGGTGCGGCGCGCGACGCGCCGTGCCAGCAGCATAGGCGCTTGCGTGGCGTACTGCAATGCCCCGGATCAAGGCGCAACGACGGCGCCTTCGATGCCGTGACGCGCCAGGGCGTCGGCCACAAAGCCCGAACGCTTCATGTCTTCGACAAATCGCTCCAGATAGGCCCGTCCTGCCTCACGCCCCTTGGGCAGCCCCATGGCCTGATTGATCACCATGAAGCGGCCGTCCAGCAAACGCAGGCCCGGCAGACGCCGGGCATCGGCCTGCAGCTGCTGCTTCACGCCGGCGGCCACGTCGAGCTGCTGTGCGACAAAGAAATTGGTCACTTCGGGCGAGCTTGGTGCGTGCACCAGCGTGGCGGCCTTGATCTCGCGCGTGAGGTACAGGTCATAGGCGCTGCCGCGCCCGACCACGATGCGGCGGCCCGGCCGGTCGACTTCGTCGTTGGAGCGGATGGGCGAGTCCTGGCGCACCAGGTAGGCCCCCTCAATGATCACGTAGGGCTGGGTTTGCAGCATGTCGACACCGCGCACGGGATCGATGGCAACAAAGCCGATGTCCACTACGGCGTCCTTGAGCGCACTGACGACTTTGCCCGCAGCGTCGAAAGTCACCAGTTCGACCGCTACACCCAGGCGCCGCCCCAGCTCGTGCGACAGGTCCACGGACACGCCAGCGGGTTCGCCGCGGGCGGTCTTCTGGGCCAGGATCGGATTGCCGAAATTGATGGCCGCACGCAGCCGTCCGGTAGGGGCAAGCTCGGCAACCAGTGCGGGCGAGGGCGGTGTGGCGCAGCCGCTGAGGACCGCGCCTGATGCGATGACGCCGAGCGTCAGGCCGCGCAGCAGAGGGGAGAGGAATTCGCAGGGGGCATTCATCCGGCGCATTCTAAACTCGGGGTCATGCCGCCGCCCCGACCTTTGCCGCTGTCGTCTCGATTCGAGGCGCTCGATGCCTTGCGGGGGCTGGCCGTGGTCTGGATGACGGTCTACCATTTCTGCTTCGATCTGAACCATTTCGGCTATCTGCGGCAAGACTTTCTGGGCGACGCCTTCTGGACCTCGCAGCGCACGGCCATCGTCAGCCTGTTTCTGTTCTGCGCTGGCATGGGGCAGGCGGCAGCGCAACTGCAATCCCGGGGGGCCCCGCGGTTCTGGCAGCGGTGGGCGCAGATTGCCGCCTGCGCGCTGCTGGTCAGTGCTGCTTCCTGGCTGATATTTCCGGCCAGCTTCATCTACTTTGGGGTGCTGCACGCCATTGCCGTCATGCTGCTGGTCGTCCAGCCCTTGAGCCGGTGGGGCCAGCGACATCCCCTCTGGCTGGCTGTGCTGGCAACTGTGCTGCTGCTGCTCCCGCTGGCGGCGCCCGGACTGCTTGTGTCGTCCGGTCTGCAAGATCTTTTCAACAGCCGCGCGCTCAATTGGCTGGGCTGGATTTCGCGCAAGCCCTTCACCGAAGACTATGTACCCTTGCTACCCTGGGCGGGCGTCATGGTCTGGGGGTTGCTCGTCGGACAAGCCGTGTTGCGCAAGCCGCCCGACTGGCTGATGGCGCCCCTGCCTGGCGGCGGGCGGCCGCTGATCTGGCTGGGGCGGCACAGCCTGGGCTGGTACATGTTGCACCAGCCCGTGCTCATGGGCTTGCTGGCCTCGGCAAGCTGGCTTATTCGACCTTAGCCTTGGCGCGCAGGTCGTCCTGGAACTTGCCCAGTTTTTGCTGCTGAAGTTGCTGGGAGACCTGGGCCTTGATCTCGTCGAGCTTGGGCAATTGCGCTTCGCGCACGTCGTCCAGGCGGATCACATGGACGCCGAACTGCGTCTTGATGGGGGTGTCGGTCAGCTGGCCCTTGTTGAGCTTGACCAGCGCGCCGCCGAACTCGGGCACGTAGCTGGACGCCGCTGCCCAGTCCAGATCGCCGCCGTTGGCGCCGGAGCCCGGGTCCTTGGAGTCCTTCTTGGCGATGTCCTCGAACTTGCCGCCCTTCTTGAGCGTTGCAATGATGGCCACGGCCTGGTCTTCTTTCTCGACCAGGATATGGCGGGCGCGGTACTCCTTGCCGGCATTGGCGGATACGAACTTGTCGTACTCGGCCTTGATCTCGGCGTCGGTCACGGGGTTGTCTTTCTGGAACTCGGCAAACAGCTCGCGGATCAGGATGGCCTGGCGTGCGAGTTCAAGCTGGTCACGGTAGTCGGCGCGGGTGTCCAGTCCCCGCTTTTGCGCTTCCTGCATGAAAATTTCGCGGGCGATGACTTCATCGCGCAACTGGCTTTGCATCTCTGGCGGCACCGGACGGCCGGACTTGGCCAACTGAGATGCCAGCGCGTCCAGGCGGGTCTTGGGAACGGCCTTGCCGTTGACGATGGCCAGGTTCTGGGCTTCGGCGGGCAGGACGCCCAGAGCCATGGTGATGGTGATGGCCAAAGTGGCCAGAAACTGCTTTTTCATGTGTTTTCCTTGGGGGTCTGGGCCCTGGCGTGCTCACGCAATGAAGGTGCGGCGCGCGGCTTGGGCGGGGTCTCTGCTTTATCGGTTCAAAGTCGGTTCAAAGGGTTTCGATCGCGAGGGCATGCAGGCCCTGGTCCATGAAATCTTGCAGCGAATCATACACAAGGCGATGGCGCGCCACGCGCCCCTTGCCGGTAAACCGGGGCGACGCAATGCGCACCCGAAAATGGGTGCCTGCGCCAGTGCCGTTGGCGCCGGCATGCCCGGCATGGGCCGCGCTTTCGTCGAGGACTTCGAGCGTTGTGGGGCTAAGCGCCTCGGTCAGGCGCTGGTGCAGGCCTTGCGCGGTGACGTTCATGGCTTGGGTTGCTCGTCCGGCTTCATGTAGCGGCTCAGGTACAGGGCCTGGATCAGCACGAACAAGGCCATCAGGCCCAGGCCGCCGAACAGCTTGAAACTGACCCAGGTGTCGGTGTCGAAATTGAAGGCCACCCACAGATTGAGAACGCCCATTGCGCCGAAGAACAGCGTCCAACTCCAGTTCATGGTGCGCCACGCGGCCTCGGGCAATTGCATCTGCGCGCCCATCAGCGACTTGAGCAGGTTCTTGCGGAAGACCAACTGGCCGACGAGCAGGGCGCCGCCCATGAGCCAGTACAGCACGGTGGGTTTCCATTTGATGAAGGTTTCGTTCTGGGCGACGAGCGTCGCGCCGCCAAACAGAATAATCACCGCCAGGCTGACCCACTGCATGGGCTCGACCTTGCCGTGCTTGAAGTACAGCCAACCGATCTGAAGCACCGTGGCGACGATGGCCACGGCAGTGGCGACGTAGATGCCCCAGACCTTGAAGGCGGCAAAGAACAGGATGATGGGAAAGAAGTCGAGCAGGATTTTCATGGGCGACCTGTCACTTCTTGCCATCGGCAGGCTGGAAATCCAGCGATGCCGAATTCATGCAGTAGCGCAGGCCCGTGGGCCGGGGACCGTCTTCGAACACATGGCCGAGGTGGGCGCCGCAGGCTGCGCACAGGTTCTCGGTGCGCACCATGCCATGGCTGCTGTCGACGATGTTCACGATCGCGCCCGGCAGGGCCTGGGAGAAGCTGGGCCAGCCGCAGCCGGCATCGAATTTGGTGCCGCTTTCAAATAGCTTGGCGCCGCAGCAGATGCAGTGGTAGCTGCCGTCGGCCCATACGGATTCGTATTTGCCGGTGAAGGCGCGCTCGGTGGCCGCGTGGCGGGTCACTTCGAAGGCCACGGGCTCCGCGCCTTTTTCAGCCAGCAGCT
>JAURZS010000158.1 GCA_030653255.1 Burkholderiaceae bacterium
TGTAGATCACCACGTCGGCGGCGGCCAGCCTCTGGGCCCGGCTGGCCTGGCTGGCAATGATGGCGAGCACCGCCTCGCGCGTGAGGCCGCTGCGGGCCATGACGCGCGCGACCTGCGTCTCCTCGGGGCAGTCCACCACCAGCACCTGGTCCAGCCGCTGCCGCCAGCGGCCACCCTCGACCAGCAGCGGGATGTCGAACACCAGGCAGCGGCTGCCTCGGGCCAGTGCCTGGGCACTTTGCCGCTCGGTTTCCTCCCCCACCAGGGGGTGGACGATGGCTTCGAGCCGTTTGCGCGCGGTGGTGTCGGCATAGGCCAGCTCGCGCATGCGGTCGCGGTCGAGCGCTCCTGCGGCGGTGATGAACCCCGGGCCGAATTCGCTGGCGATGGGCGCGATGGCGACGCCGCCCACGGCGGTGACACTGCGGGCGATGGCGTCGGCGTCGATCACGGCTGCGCCCTCGGCGGCCAGCATGGCGGCCACGGTGCTCTTGCCGCTGCCAATGCCGCCGGTGAGTCCGATGCGCAAAGCCATGGTTGCGAGCCTACAGACCGATCCAGCGCAGGACGGCCTGCGGTCCGAAGATCATCGAGACCAGTCCGGCGCCTGCCAGAAAGGGGCCGAAAGGGATGTAGCCGCCTTCGCGCAGGCCGCCACGCAGGCGCAGGGTGATACCCACGATGGCTCCGATGACAGAGGCCATCAACACCATGGCCGGCAATGCCGTCATGCCGAACCAGGCGCCCAGGGCGGCAAACAGCTTGAAGTCGCCATAGCCCATGCCCTCTTTGCCGGTCAAGAGTTTGAAGATCCAGTAGATCAGCCACAAAGAGAGATAGCCCAGGGCGGCACCCCAGACCGCCTGCGACAGCGGGGTCGGCGTCCAGCGCAGGGCGGCTGCGAGGAGGCCGGCCCACAGCAGAGGCAGGGTGATGTCGTCGGGCAGCAGCGTCGTGTCCCAGTCGATCAGCGCCAGCGTCAGCAGCGCCGCCGAGAAGCCGCACCACAGCAGCGCTGGCGGCGTCCAGCCCCAGCGCCAGACGATGAAGGCGAACAGCGCGCCGGTGGCCAGCTCGACCGCGGGATAGCGCATGCCGATCGACGCGCCGCAGTCCGAGCAGCGGCCGCGCAGGAACAGATAGCTCAGCACGGGAATGTTCTCGTGCCAGCGGATCACGTGTCCGCATTTCGGGCAGCGCGAGGCGGGCTGGATCAGGTTGAAGGGAGCGGCAGGTGCTGCTGCGACAGCGTTCGGCGCGCCAGTCAGCCCGGCGCATTCTTCGGTCCACTGGCGCTCCAGCATCCTGGGCAGGCGGTGAATCACCACGTTGAGGAAACTACCCAGCAACAAGCCGGCCAGCCCGGCCAGCCCGGCATCGAACAGGGGGGACACCAACATGGCGGCTCCTAGACGATGGAGCCGAGCTTGAAGATCGGCAGGTACATGGACACGACGATGCCGCCGATCAGCGTGCCCAGGAACACGATGATGATGGGCTCCATCAGGCTCGACAGGCCCGCGACCATGTCTTCGACCTCGGCCTCGTAAAAGTCGGCGGCCTTGCCGAGCATGTGATCGATCGAGCCAGACTCTTCACCAATGGCGCACATCTGCAGCACCATGGTCGGGAACAGGTTGGCATTGCCCATGGCTGCCGTCAGGCTGGTGCCGGTGGAGACTTCCTGCTGGATTTTTTCCGTGGCCCGGGTGTAGACGGAGTTGCCGGCGGCCCCGCCCACCGAGTCGAGCGCCTCGACCAGCGGCACGCCGGCGGCGAACATGGTGGCCAGCGTGCGGGTCCAGCGCGCGATGCAGGATTTTTCCACCAGTGCGCCGAACACCGGCAGGCGCAGCATCACGCGGTCCATGACCATCTGCACTTTCTCATTGCGTTTCCAGGCCTGCATGAAGAAGTACAGGCCGCCGCCGATGCTGCCGAAGATCAGCCACCAGTATTTGACGAAGTACTCGCTCAGGCCCATCACGAACAGCGTGGGCGCAGGCAGGTCCGCGCCGAAGGAGGTGAACACGCTCTTGAAGGCCGGAATCACGAAAATCATGATCACCGCCACCACCACGAAGGCCACCACCACCACGGACACCGGGTACATCAGCGCCGACTTGATCTTGGACTTGATCGCCTCGGTCTTCTCCATGTAGACCGCCAGCCGGTCGAGCAGCTGCTCCAGGATGCCGGCGGCTTCGCCGGCCTCGACCAGATTGCAGTACAGATTGTCGAAGTGCAGCGGAAACTTGCGAAACGCCGCGCTCAGCGATGTGCCGGTCTCCACGTCGGTGCGGATGTCATTGAGCAACTTGGTCACACTGGCGTTGGCATTGCCCCGGCCGACGATGTCGAAGGACTGCAGCAGCGGCACGCCGGCTTTCATCATGGTGGCGAGCTGGCGCGTGAAGATGGCGATGTCCTTCGGACGGATTTTCTTGCCCGAACTCATCCGGCGCTTGCGGATCTTGATCGGCAGGACGCCCTGGCGCCTGAGCGAGGCCTTGACCTGGTTCTCGCCGGAGGCCCGGACCTCGCCGCGCACCTGCTTGCCGTTACGGTCCTTGCCCTCCCATTCGAAGACGAATTCCTTGATGTCGCGCGACGCTGCTGTGGCCATGTGTTGTGTTATTCGTTGGTGACGGCCAGAACTTCTTCAAGCGAGGTGAGCCCGAGCTTGACTTTGTACAGCCCGGATTGCCGCAGCGAACGCACGCCTTCGGACTGCGCCTGCTTCTCGATGTCCAGGGCGCTGCCGTCACGCAGGATGATGCGCTGGATTTCCTCCGAGATGGGCATGACCTGGTAGATGCCGACGCGGCCCTTGTAGCCGTTGTTGCACATGCTGCAGCCTACCGCGTGATAGGGCGTCCAGCTGCCGTCGATCTCTTCTTCCTGGAAGCCGGCTTCGACCAGGGCTGGCTTGGGGATGTCGACCGGTGCCTTGCAATTCAGGCACAGGCGGCGCGCCAGGCGCTGTGCGGTGATCAGTATGACGCTGGAGGCGATGTTGAAGGCCGCGATGCCCATGTTGCGCATGCGCGTGAGCGTGGCCGGCGCGTCGTTGGTGTGCAGCGTGGACAGCACCAGGTGGCCGGTCTGCGCCGCCTTGATCGAGATATCGGCGGTCTCGAGGTCGCGGATTTCACCGACCATGATGATGTCCGGGTCCTGGCGCAGAAAGGATTTGAGCGCTGCGGCAAAGGTCAGGCCGGCTCTTTCATTGACGTTGACCTGGTTCACTCCGGGGAGGTTGATTTCCGAGGGGTCTTCCGCGGTGGCGATGTTGACGCTCGGCTTGTTGAGCAGGTTCAGGCAGGTGTAGAGCGACACGGTCTTGCCCGAACCCGTGGGGCCGGTCACCAGAATCATGCCGTAGGGCCGTGCGATGGCCTTGAGCAGGCGCTCTTTCTCCTCGGGCTCATAGCCCAGGGCCTCGATGCCCAGCCGGGCGCTGCTCGGGTCCAGGATGCGGATCACGATCTTCTCGCCGAACAGCGTGGGCAGCGTGCTGACCCGGAAATCGATGACACGGTCGGGGCCGACCTTGAGCTTCATCCGGCCGTCCTGCGGGATGCGCTTCTCGGAGATGTCCATGCGCGAGATGACCTTGATGCGCGAGGCCAGCTTGTCCTTGATGGCAATCGGCGGCGAGGCGATCTCGCGCAGCTCGCCGTCGATGCGAAAGCGCACGCGGTAGTTGTGCTCGTAGGGCTCGAAGTGCAGATCGGAGGCTCGCATGCTGAACGCGTCGAGCAGCATCTTGTGCAGGAACTTGACGACCGGTGCGTCCTCGACCTCGGCCACGCTTGCGTCGTTGGCCTCGGGTGTGGACGAGTCCATCGAGGATTCGTCGAACTCGAAGTCCTCGCCGATGATGTTGTCCATGGCTTCCGTGGCCGTGGTGGCTGCGGATTCCACCAGCTTGGACAGCTTGTCGTATTCGGCAATGACCCAGTCCACGCCGAGCTGCGTGGAGAACTTGATCTTTTCAGCCGCCTCCTGGTCGGCCGGATCGGCCGTGGCGACGATCAGCCGGTTGTTGCGCCGGCTCAGGACGACGATGCGGTAGGCCTGGCAGATCTTGGGGTCCAGCAGGCCCTTGGGCAGTCGCACGGCGTCGATCGCGTCGAGGTCGAGCAGGGGCGCGGTGAAGGCCGTGGACATGGTGTGGGCCAGGTCCGAGGCGGATACGGCGCCGGAGCCGGTCAGCTCGGCGATGAAGCTGGTGCGGCTGGCCTGGGCCTTGCGGTAGAGGTCCTCGGCGGCTTTCTGCCCGAGTTTTCCGGCGGAAACCAGGGCGCGCCCCAGCCCGGGCAGGGCCAGAGCGGGGCTATCGTTGGTGACGTTGTCTACAGCGGCCATTTCCGCAACTGTACTACGGCGACTGGGGGCATCTATTGATCATCGCCGATCAACGGGGTCGGTGCAAGGTTGGATGGGGCCAGATGCCTTCGGCCGTTTACAACTTCTGACCTTGTCGATTCGACCTCGGCGGGCCTGTTTCTTGGCGAATTTGCAACGAAAATCTGGTCGGGGTGAGAGGATTCGAACCTCCGGCCTCTACGTCCCGAACGTAGCGCTCTACCAGGCTAAGCTACACCCCGTCTGAGTCAACCTGCCTGGTGGCGGGCAGCCCAGTAAAGACCGCGATTATAGCGCCCGATTTCAAGGTCAGGCCGCACGGGAAGGGGGCAAGGGCGGGGAGGTCAGGGCTCATGCTGCCATCATGCCGCGCGCAAGCAAGTCCCCGCGCCGGTCCACCACAAAACCCTCGGCGGTGGCGGGCCAGACTCCGGTCAGGCCGGTCATGATGACCTGGTGCGTGATCCAGACTTCGAGCACACCAGGCGGCAAAGTCTGCAAACGTTCGCGCAAAGCGCGCAGCTGGCCAGGCGCGTCGCCCTGGTCGGCAAAAGTGGAGTTCAGCGCCGGCCAGTCCTCGAACCGGCTGAAGGCAATGCGCGCCGTGTCCTGGCAGCGGCACCACTGGCTGCTGCGCACGGCCTGCGCCTGCAGGCCCTGCCGCCGGAACCACTGGCCCATGGCGCGTGCCTCGGCGCGGCCGACATCCGAGAGGTTGCGCTGGGTGCTGCACTGGCCCAGCCTGAAACCAGGGGGGTCGCCCACGCCAGGCTCGGTGCTGGCATGCCGGATCAGCAAGACGCCACCGCGGCGGGCCTGTGCGGCCAGACCGCTGCCGGCCCAAAGCGTCGGCGCCCAGGCGGTGGCCACGGCCGAGGTCAGGGTGGCAGTCAGGAGGCTGCGGCGCTGCATCAGGACCTCAGTCCAGGCAAGGGGTCCATCGACATCGCGCTGCGCCGCCCGGTTACTGGCGCCGCAAGCTCATGCGAGCGCCGTCCCGGCCCCATGTCCGGGTTGAGCTCGAAAAATTGAAAGCGGAGTTCGGCAGCCACTTCGCCCTGCAGACGCTCAAGGGCTTTTTCGAGCGAGAACAGGCCGACTGCACACCAGGGGCAGGCAATGTCGGAGACAAAATCGATCGTGAGGGCGGTGGTCATCGGAAGCCTCGGGGGATCGGGGTCTGAATCTTGCCGCAAATTCGTGACAATCAGCCGCATCGCGTGCCAAGACCCCACATCCCATGAAGATCCTGGCCCTGCACGGCATCAACCTCAGTATGTTCGGTCAGCGCGAATCCTTGAAAGAACGTCCCGAACGCAGTGCTCCACCGGGCCCAGCTACACCCCGATGCGGTGTCTGGAGATGAAAGCGCCGCTGCCTGAAAATCAGAAGCGGCGTTCCAGCAGCTGAGCCGCCAGTTGTAGCAAAGCCTCGGTGTAGACATTGGCGGGCAGCTGGCCCGCAGCCAGCACGGCGCGACGCGCCTCGGCGGCCGCTGCATCGCGCGTGACCTCCAGGGCGCCGGTTTCGCGCACGATCTCGACGATGCGCTCGAGCGCGTCCACGGCGCCGGTCTCGATGGCGATGCGCACGGTGTCGCGCTGGGCGGCGCTGCCGCGCTGCATGGCGGCGATCAAGGGCAGGGTGGCCTTGCCTTCGCGCAGATCGTCGCCGAGGTTCTTGCCCATCTCGGCGGCGTCGCCGTCGTAGTCGAGCACGTCGTCGATCACCTGGAAGGCGGTGCCCAGGGCCTGACCGTAGTCGGCGCAGGCCTGCTCGGTGGCCGCATCGCCTCCGGCGAGCACGGCGCCCAGCCGCGCGCTGGCCTCGAACAGCTTGGCGGTCTTGGAGCGGATCACGCGCAGATAGCCGGCCTCATCGAGGCTGGCATCGTGCATGTTCATGAGTTGCAGCACTTCACCCTCGGCGATCACGTTGGTGGCTTCGGCCAGGATCTGCATGATGCGCATCTGCCCGGCGTCCAGCATCATCTGGAAGGCGCGCGAATACAGGAAGTCGCCCACCAGCACGCTGGCCGGATTGCCGAAGTTCTGGTTGGCCGTGGGGCGGCCGCGGCGCAGCGCGGAGTCATCGACCACGTCGTCGTGCAGCAGGGTCGCGGTGTGGATGAACTCGACCACCGCCGCCAGATTGAAGCGCTGCGCCCCCTGGTAGCCCAGTGCTCCGGCCGTCAGCAGCAGCAAGGCCGGGCGCAGGCGCTTGCCGCCGGCCGAGATGATGTAGCGCGACACCTGGCCGACCAGGGGCACGCCGGAGTCAAGCCGCTGGGCGATGACCCGGTCGACCTCGACCATGTCGGCGGCGATCAGGGCCAGGGCGGCGGCGGTGCTGGAGGAGGTGCTCAAGAGTCAGGGTGTTTGGAGGCGGGGCAAGCCGGGATTATAGGAAGCACCCCGGACGGCGTTCCCGGCTGGGAGGCAAGGCTGCGGCGGGCGATGCGGGCAAAGCCCGGGGCTGGGTATGTTAGTAGCCGCAAACTGTGCTAGACTATCGGGCTCTGTGAAAATCCGTTCGCAGAGCTTCAAATTACGAGGTCATACATGTACGCGGTCATAAAAACCGGCGGCAAACAGTATCGTGTTGCTTCCGGCGAAAAAATTAAAGTAGAACAGATTGCTGCGGACGTAGGCCAGGAAATCGTGATCGATCAGGTTCTGGCTGTCGGCAACGGCACTGAAATCAAGATTGGCACGCCCCTGGTGTCCGGCGCAACTGTGACAGTCACTGTGGTGGCGCACGGCAAGCACGACAAGGTTCGCATCTTCAAGATGCGTCGTCGCAAGCACTATCAGAAACGCCAAGGCCATCGCCAGCAGTTCACCGAACTGCAAATCGGTGCGATCGCTTCCTGAGAGGACATTGAAATGGCACAGAAAAAAGGCGGCGGCTCTACGCGAAACGGGCGCGATTCGCAGCCCAAGATGCTCGGTGTGAAGGCCTACGGCGGTGAACTCATCAGCGCCGGCTCCATCATCGTGCGCCAGCGCGGCACCAAGTTCCACCCCGGCACCAATGTCGGCGTGGGCAAGGACCACACGCTGTTTGCCCTGGTCGACGGTCACGTCTCGTTTGCAGTCAAGGGCGCCTTGAACAAGCACACCGTGAGCGTGAGCCCGGCGTAAGACTGATCACTTCGATCCGCATCGAAGCCCCGACGTGTCGGGGCTTCTGTGTTTTTGCAATGCCTGAATTGGCTAAAGTGGAGTTCCCATGAAATTCGTGGACGAAGCCTTTATCGACATCGCCGCCGGCGATGGCGGGGCGGGCTGCGTCTCGTTCCGTCATGAGAAGTACAAGGAGTTCGGCGGCCCCAATGGCGGCGACGGCGGCCGGGGTGGCCATGTCTTCGCGGTGGCCGACCCCAACCTCAACACCCTGGTCGATTTCCGCTTCTCGCGCCGCCATGAGGCCAAGCGGGGCGAGCACGGCATGGGCTCGGACATGTTCGGCGCCGCCGGCGACGACATCACGCTCAAGATGCCGGTGGGCACCATCATCACCGATGCCGAGACCGGCGAGGTGCTTTACGAACTGCTGGTGCCCGGCGAGGTCATCACCATCGCCAAGGGCGGCGACGGCGGCTTCGGCAATATGCGTTTCAAGAGCGCGATCAACCGCGCCCCACGGCAAAAGACGCCCGGCTGGCCCGGCGAGAAGAAAAGCCTCAAGCTCGAACTCAAGGTGCTGGCCGACGTCGGTCTGCTGGGCATGCCCAATGCCGGCAAGTCCACGCTGATCAGCGCCATCTCCAACGCGCGCCCGCGCATTGCGGACTATCCGTTCACGACGCTGCACCCCAATCTGGGCGTGGTGCGCGTGGGGCCGGAGCAAAGCTTCGTGGTCGCCGACCTGCCCGGCCTGATCGAAGGCGCCTCGGAGGGCGCGGGCCTGGGGCATCTGTTCCTGCGCCATTTGCAGCGCACGCGGCTGCTGCTGCACGTGGTGGACATGATGCCCTTCGACGACACTGTCGACCCGGTGGCGCAGGCCCGCGCCATCGTCGGCGAACTCAAGAAATACGACAAGGCGCTGTACGACAAGCCGCGCTGGCTGGTGCTCAACAAGCTCGACATGGTCGAGCCCGACAAGCGTGCGGCCCTGGTCAAGGACTTCGTCAAGCGTTTCAAGTGGAAGGGGCCGGTGTTCGAGATTTCGGCCCTGACGCACCAGGGCTGCGAGACCCTTGTCAAGGAGGTGTTCAAGCACATTCAGGCGCAACAGGTCTCGGAGCAGCCGCCGGTGTACGTCGACCCCCGCTTTTCCGGCGAAGCGGCCGATCCCGAAGCCTCATGACATCCCCGGTCTTTTCCAGCCCGCTGCGCGATGCCCGGCGCATCGTGGTCAAGGTCGGCTCCAGCCTGGTCACCAACGAGGGCCGGGGCCTGGACGAGCAGGCCATCGGCCTGTGGTGCACGCAGCTTGCGGCGCTGGCCCGCGAGGGCCGCGAAGTCGTCATGGTCTCCAGCGGCGCCGTCGCCGAAGGCATGAAGCGCCTGGGCTGGAGCACACGGCCCAAGGACATCAATGAACTGCAGGCCGCCGCCGCCGTCGGGCAGATGGGGCTGGCGCAGATGTACGAGACCAAGCTGCGCGAGAACGGCATGGGCAGCGCCCAGGTGCTGCTCACGCATGCCGATCTGGCCGACCGCGAGCGCTATCTCAATGCCCGTTCGACGCTGCTCACGCTGCTGCGCCTGGGCGTGGTGCCGGTGATCAACGAAAACGACACGGTGGTCAACGACGAGATCAAGTTCGGCGACAACGACACGCTGGGCGCGCTGGTGGCCAATCTGGTGGAGGCCGATGCGCTGGTGATCCTGACCGATCAGCGTGGTCTGTTCACAGCCGATCCACGCCGCGACCCGTCGGCGCAGTTCGTGGAGGTCGCCAAGGCGGGCGACCCGGCGCTGGAGGTCATGGCCGGCGGCACAGGCTCCAGCTTGGGGCGTGGCGGCATGATCACCAAGATTCTGGCGGCCAAGCGCGCCGCGGGATCGGGCGCATCGACCGTGATCGCCTGGGGCCGTGAGCCCGATGCCTTGCTGCGCCTGGCGCGCGGCGAGTCACTGGGTACGCTGTTGGTGGCCCAGACGCAGAAGAGCCAGGCCCGCAAGCGCTGGATGTCCGATCAACTGCAACTGCGTGGTTCGGTCAGCGTCGATGCTGGCGCTGCGGCCAAGCTGCGCGCCGAGGGCAAGAGCCTGTTGCCCATCGGCATGACCGGCGTCGAAGGCGAGTTCTCGCGCGGCGATGTGATTGCCATCCGCGACGCCGAAGGCGTGGAGATCGCGCGCGGACTGGCCAACTATGCAAGTTCGGAGGCGCGGCTGATCTGCCGCAAGCCCTCGTCGGAATTCGAGCGGTTGCTCGGCTATGTGGCCGAGCCCGAGATGGTGCATCGGACCAACCTCGTGGTGACCCGCTGAGCGCTCAGGGCTGAGCGCCGAAGCGGGTTGCCGACGAGCCTTTGAGGTCGCGCACGATGTCCTGCACGGAACCGTTGACCACGGTTTCGCGGCACACGCCCGATCTGGCCAGCACCAGTGCATGGCTGCCCAGCGCGCCGTCGAAAACCGAGCGCCATTGGGCATCCTTGACAGTGTTCCAGCCGCTGCCCGGAACATGGCGCGCATGAATCTTGTATTCGCCGGTGAGGCAGCGTATTCCTTCGTACATGGCGTTGACTGCGCCGCCAGAACTGCTGGCGACGACCACCATGCGCACGACGCCGTCGCGGTCGATGCGCAGGGTATCGGCGTCCACCCCAAAGCGCAGCGAGAGTTGTCGTGGGGTCTCCAGGGGGATCAGGCTGTCCGTATGGAAGGCCGGCGGTGGCGGCGTGTCGAGTTCCTGCCAGTCGGTTGGCGGCGGTGCCAGCGCCTGTCCCGAGGCGGCGCAGGCCGCCACGGCCAGCCATGCGCAGGCTGCGCGTCTAGCGGCTTGCATGCTTGTCCTCTTCGCAGACACGGGCCAGGGCGGACTGGGGGTCCGGCTCGAAGGTTGCGCCGGGCGGCAATTCAAGGCCGGCGCCCGGCATCTGCGGCAGAAAGGTCTCGGCGGCGTCGGCCTCGCGGGCACGCATGCCGCCGCGCAGATAGCGGTTGCGCGGGTCTTGCCGCGGCAGATAGCGCGACAACTCGGTCAGCGCCGTTTCGTAGACACCGCGCTTGAACTCCACCACCACGTCCAGCGGAACCCAGTAGTCGTTCCAGCGCCAAGCATCGAATTCCGGATGGTCGGTCGCACGCAGGTTCAGGTGCCAGTCGTGGCCTACCAGGTGAAGCAGGTACCAGATCTGTTTCT
>JAURZS010000168.1 GCA_030653255.1 Burkholderiaceae bacterium
TCACACGCACCATCGACCCGTGCAAGATGGCGCTGAAGGATGCCGGCCTCACCACCTCGCAAATCGACGACGTCATCCTGGTCGGCGGCCAGACCCGCATGCCCAAGGTGCAGGACAAGGTCAAGGAACTGTTCGGCAAGGAACCGCGCAAGGACGTGAACCCCGATGAGGCCGTCGCCGTCGGCGCCGCCATCCAGGGCCAGGTGCTGGGCGGCGACCGCAAGGACGTGCTGCTGCTGGACGTGACCCCGCTGTCGCTGGGCATCGAGACGCTGGGCGGCGTGATGACCAAGATGATCTCGAAGAACACGACGATCCCGACCAAGTTCGCACAGACCTACTCGACCGCCGAGGACAACCAGCCTGCCGTGACCATCAAGGTCTACCAGGGCGAACGCGAGATGGCGTCGGGCAACAAGAGCCTGGGCGAGTTCAACCTCGAGGGCATCCCGCCGGCAGCGCGCGGCACGCCGCAGATCGAGGTGAGCTTCGACATCGACGCCAACGGCATCCTGCACGTGGGCGCCAAGGACAAGGGCACGGGCAAGGAAAACAAGATCACGATCAAGGCCAACTCCGGCCTGTCCGAGGCCGAGATCCAGCAAATGGTCAAGGATGCCGAAGTCAATGCCGCCGACGACCGCAAGAAGCTGGAGCTGGTGCAGGCGCGCAACCAGGGCGAGGCCATGGTCCACAGCGTGAAAAAGAGCCTGGGCGAGCACGGCGCCACGCTGGACGCCGGCGAGAAGGAAAAAATCGAGGCCGCGATCAAGGATGTCGAGGAAGCCCTGAAGTCCGACGACAAGGCCGTGATCGAGGAAAAGACCAACACGCTGATGAGCGCGAGCCAAAAGCTGGGCGAGAAGGTCTATGCCGACATGCAGGCCCAGCAAGGCGCGGCGCAGGCTACTGCCGGCGGCAACGCAGGCACGCCGCCCCCGGCCGACGACAATGTAGTCGACGCCGAGGTCAAGGAAGTCAAAAAGGGCTGACCTTGAGCCGACCCTGAGGCGAGGCCTCTTTGCAGCCAAGCGGAATCGAGGCCTGTCCCCGATTCCGCTTTGCCGTATCAAGAGCGCGACGTAATCACCGCTGACCGATAACCGTTAAACCATTCCAATGGCCAAAAAAGACTTTTACGAAACGCTGGGTGTACCCAAGAACGCCAGCGACGAGGAAATCAAGAAGGCTTATCGCAAGCTTGCGATGAAGTACCACCCGGACCGCAACCAGGGCGACTCCGGCCGGGACGCCGAGGCCAAGTTCAAGGACGCCAAGGAAGCCTACGAAATGCTCAGCGACCCGCAAAAGCGGGCCGCCTACGACCAGTTCGGCCATGCGGGCGTGGACCCGAATATGCGCGGTGCGGGCGGCGGCGCGGAAGGTTTCGGCGGCTTTGCCGAGGCCTTCGGCGACATCTTCGGCGATGTCTTCGGGGGCGCGCGCGGACGCGGCGCGGGCCGCCAGGTCTACCGTGGCAGCGACCTGAGCTACGCCATGGAAATCACTCTGGAAGAGGCCGCCGAGGGCAAGGACGCGCAGATCCGCATCCCGTCCTGGGACGACTGCGGCACCTGCCACGGCAGCGGCGCCAAGCCTGGCACCAAGCCCATCACCTGCACCACCTGCAACGGCGCCGGAGCGGTGCAGATGCGCCAGGGTTTCTTCAGCGTGCAGCAGACCTGCGCGCAGTGCCACGGCACCGGCAAGATCATTCCCGAGCCCTGCGGCACCTGCCACGGGGCCGGCAAGATCAAGCACAACAAGACGCTGGAGGTCAAGATTCCCGGCGGCATCGACGCGGGCATGCGCATCCGCAGCGTGGGCAATGGCGAGCCCGGCACCAATGGAGGGCCGCCCGGCGACCTCTACATCGAGATCCGTCTCAAGAAGCACGAAATTTTCGAGCGCGACGGCGATGACCTGCACTGCTCGGTGCCCATCAGCTTCACCACGGCCGCACTCGGCGGCGAGATCGAAGTGCCCACCCTGGGCGGCAAAGCCTCGATCGACATCCCCGAGGGCACGCAGGCCGGCAAGCAGTTCCGCCTGCGCGGCAAAGGCATCAAGGGCGTGCGTTCCAGCTACCCGGGCGATCTGTACTGTCACATCCTGATCGAGACCCCGGTCAAGCTGACCGAGCACCAGCGCAAGCTTCTCAAGGAACTGGACGAGGCACTGCGCAAGGGCGGCGCCAAGCACTCGCCGGGCGAGAAGAGCTGGGCGGATAAACTCAAGAACTTCTTTGCCTGATCGGGTTCAATGAAACTTCAGTTCCTTGGTGCCACAGACACCGTCACCGGGTCCAAGTACCTGTTGCACCACGGACGCTCGAGGGTCCTGATCGACTGCGGCCTGTTCCAGGGTTACAAGCAGCTTCGTCTGCGCAACTGGACGGAGCTGCCCATCCGCCCTGCGTCCATCGATGCGGTGATACTCACCCACGCGCACATCGACCACAGCGGTTATTTGCCGCTGCTGGCACGCGACGGGTTTCACGGCAAGGTCTACAGCAGTGCGCCCACCCGCGACCTGTGCGGCATCCTGCTGCCCGATTGCGGCCACCTGCTGGAAGAAGAAGCTGAATACGCCAACCGCAAGAAACTGAGCAAGCACGCGCCGGCACTTCCGCTGTACACGCGCAACGACGCCCAGCGCTGCCTGCGCCAGTTCCATTCGCAGGCCTACGGCAAGTCCTTCGAGCCCGTGCCCGGACTGCACGTCACGCTGACGCCTTCGGGGCATATGTCTGGCTCATCCTTTGTTCGCATCGACGACGGTCGCCGCTCGATCCTGTTCTCCGGCGACATCGGCCGGCCCAACGACCTGGTGCTCAAGGCGCCCACCGCCATGGACGGCGCCGACTACCTGGTGGTCGAGTCCACCTATGGCGACCGGCTGCACGACACCGCCGACCCGCTGCAGATGCTGGGCGAGGTCATCAACCGCACGGCGTTGCGCGGCGGCGTGGTGCTGATCCCGGCCTTTGCAGTGGGCCGCGCCCAGAACCTGCTGCACTGCATCCACCTGCTCAAGGAGCGGCACGCCATCCCCGACATTCCGGTCTACCTGAACAGCCCCATGGCGGCCAGCGCCATGCAGGTCTACCTGAAGCACCAGTCCGAGCTGCGGCTCAACGCTGCGCAATGTGCGGCGCTGGCCCGCACCGCGCACATCGTCGAGACCCCCGATGAATCGCGCGAGCTCAACACCCGGCGCGGGCCCATGATCATCATCGCCGCCAGCGGCATGGCCACCGGCGGGCGCGTGGTGCATCACCTCGAAGCCTTCGCGCCCGATGCGCGCAACACCATCCTGTTTGCCGGCTACCAGGCGGGCGGCACACGGGGCGCCACCATCGTCGGCGGCGCGTCTTCAGTGCGCATCCACGGGGCCGATGTTCCCGTGCGCGCCGAAGTTGCCAACCTCGGCCTGTTCTCGGCCCATGCAGACGCGGCCGAGATCACCGCCTGGCTGGAAAACTTCAAGGCCCCGCCGCGCAAGACTTTCATCACGCACGGCGAGCCCGATGCAGCCGATGCCATGCGTCAGCGCATAGAGCGCCGGCTGCACTGGAAGTGCCACATGCCCTACTACCTCGAGACCGTCAACCTCGACTGAGCTTCAGCGCAGCGGCAGCCGCAGTTCGAGCGTGTCCTGATCGGGCAGTGCCGTCACCTCAAAACCGACGGCACGCGCCAGCGCGGCCATGCCGGTGTTCTCCGACAGGCACTGCCCCACAATCTCGCCCGTGCCGCGCGCACGCAGATAGCCCACCAGCTTGTTCATCAGCAGACGCCCCAGGCCCTTGCCCTGCCAGTCCGATGCGATCTGGATCGCAAACTCGGCGCGCAGATTGTCAGGGTCGCAGCTGGCGCGCACCTCACCCACCATGCGCGGGGCCCCCGAATCGCTGGCTTCGGTCACGGCAATGAAAGCCATTTCGCGCTCATAGTCGATCTGGCTGTAGCGCGCCAGTTCAGAATGCGGCACTTCGCGTCGCGTCAGAAAGAAGCGCAGCCGCAGGTCCTTCGGTGTGGCCTTGTCAAAGAAGGCGTGCAGGCGCGAGGCGTCATCCGGCCGGATCGGCCGCAGCACCAGCATCTGCGGGCCCAGTTGCGCGCGCTCCTCCAGCGCAGTGGGGTAAGGCCGTATGGCCGGTGGTATAGCCGGGCCCGCCCCGGGCAGGCGCACGCGCACGCGCGCATCGACCGCAATCACGCCCTGGCTGTCGGCCAGCAGCGGATTGATGTCGAGCTCGGCCAGCGCGCCCTGGTCGCAGGCCAGCAGCGAGACCTTCACCAGCGTGTCGAGCAGCGCCTTGCTGGACACGCCCGGATCGCCCCGAAATCCCGCAAGCAGCGGCCCCAGGCCACTTGCGGCCACCAGATCGGCGGCCAGCGCGGCGTTCAGCGGCGGCAGGGTCAGCGCATGCTCTTTCGATAACTCCACGGCCGTGCCGCCGCGACCGAACATCAGCACCGGACCAAACACCGCGTCGCTGGCGATGCCCGCGATCAGCTCGTGACTGTGGGGCCGCTTTTCCATGCGCTGCACGGCAAACCCCAGCACCGACGCCTCGGGCATGTGCCGCGCCAGCTGCTGGCGCATGCGCACCATCGCACGGCGCACCTCGTCGGCATTGCCCAGGCCCAGCGCCACACCACCGACATCGGACTTGTGCACCACCTGCGGCGACACAATCTTCAGCGCCACCGGAAATCCCAGCCGGGTGGCCGCAGCGGCGGCCTCGTCGGCGTTGCGCGTCATCACCGTGGCCACCGAGGGAATGCCGTAGGCCTGCAGCAAGGCATGGGCCTGGGCCGGGTCCAGCCATTCGCGGCCCTGCGCCTGGGCAGTGGCCAGGATGGCCTGCGCCTGCTCGCGCCGGGGCTTGAAGTGTTCGGCCTCGTCGGCGGGCATCTGTTGCAGCGCAGCCTGGTTGCGATGGTAGGCTGCCAGTTGCAGCCAGGCTGCCGCTGCGCGCTCCGGCGTGCTGTACCAGGGAAGGCCCTCGGCCGCGAAACCGCGACGCGCCTCGGCCACCGAGGCGCCGCCCAGCCAGCACGACAACACCGGCTTGGCCGCGCCCTTGATCAGGGGCAGGCATTCAGCCGCAATGCCCGACGCCGGCACGATCGCGGTGGGCGCATGCATGAACAGCACGCCATCGACCTCGGGCGCGGCCAGCAAGACCGCCAGCGCCTGGCTGTAGCGCTGCGCCGGCGCATCGCCCACGATGTCCACCGGGTTGCCCTTCGACCAGCCGGCAGGCAGACAGGCATCGAGCGCGCGCAGCGTCGCATCGGACAGGCTCGCGAGCACGCCGCCGCCCAGCGTCAGGGCGTCCGCAGCCAGCACGCCGGCGCCGCCGCCATTGGTCATCAGGGCCAGGCGCTCGCCCCGCCAGGGGTGCGGACAGGCGAGCGTCTGGGCCGCGTCGAACAGGGCTTCGAGTGTGTCCACGCGCAGCATCCCGGCGCGCCGCGCCGCCGCGTCGAACACCGCGTCCGAGCCGGCCAGCGCGCCAGTGTGAGAAGCCGCAGCCTTGGCCGCGCCCGGCGTGCGCCCGGCCTTGACCACGATCACCGGCTTGTTGCGGGCGGCGGCGCGCGCGGCCGACATGAACTTGCGCGCCGACTTGACTGACTCGGCGTACATCAGGATGGCGCGCGTTCCGGAATCGCTGCCCAGGAAGTCGAGCATGTCGCCGAAGTCCACATCGGCGCTGTCACCCAGAGACACGAAATGCGAAAAACCGATGCCGCGCTCATTGGCCCAGTCGAGCATGGCCGTGGCCAGCGCGCCGGACTGCGTGATGAAGGCCAGCGAACCCGGCTGCGCGTTGCCGGGCGCAAAGCTCGCATTCAGGCCGATGCCGGGCACCAGCGCACCGATGCAGTTGGGGCCCAGGATGCGCAACAGGTTGGGGCGCGCCGCATCCAGCATGGCCTGCTCGATCGTGGACGCGCCACCGGGCACAGGCTGCTTGAGCCCCGCCGTGATGACAATGGCCGCGCGCGTGCCCCGGCGGCCCAGCTGCGCGATCAGACCTGGCACCGTGGCCGCAGGCGTGCAGATCACCGCCAGCTCCGGCACGCCAGGCAGGGAATCCACATCGGGCCAGGTGGGCACGCCATCGATGCTGCCGCGCCCCTTGTTGACGGGCCACAGCGGCCCCGTGAAGCCGCCGCCGCGCAGATTGGCCCACACCACGGCACCCACGCTGCCGGGCCGCCCGGACGCGCCGATCACGGCAATCGAAGCGGGCTGAAGCAGGGCTTCGAGATTGCGAACACTCATGCGAACTCCTCAATGTTCCTGATTCTTGCGCCAGATCAAGGCCGGCGCAATGCATTCCTCACAGAATGGGCTTTGCACAGCACCACGGAGAGCACCAGCATGGACACCTACGACAAGAGCATGGCACCGCGATTCGGGCAACTGCTGGACCAGCGACTGGCCAGGCTGCGCGCCATCCTGCAAAGTGAGATGCCGACGGAGTCGACGGGGGCGCACGACGTCGTCGACTTCAAGGACATGGCAAGCGACGAATCGATCGCCGCCATCGACGAAGCCCAGTCCGCCCGCGCGGCCCGCGACCTCGAACACGTGCTGGCCGCGAAGCGCCGCCTGGCCGACAACAGCTACGGCATGTGCGAGGCCTGCGGCGAGCCCATCGACCTGCGCCGTCTCACCGCTTTGCCCGAGACGGCCATGTGCACGGCCTGCCAGTCGCTCGACGAGCATCCTGCGGCCGGTCGGCGCTGAAGCCTCAGCCCTCGTCCTGGGCCCGCACCAGCAGCACCGGCACGCTGGCGTGGCGCAGGATCTGCTCGGCGCTGCTGCCCAGCACGGCGCGGCCCACGCCGCGCCGCCCATGCGTGCCGAGCACGATCAGGTCGGCCTTCCACTGCGTGGCCTCGTTCGTGACCTGCTCCCAGACCGGGCCGGAAAAATCGTCGCGCAGCTGGGTGTCGACCTCCACCGCCGCCTTGCGGCAGACCGCCGCCGCATCTTCCAGCACCTTGGCGCCGCCTTCGCGCAGGATGCCCAGCCAATCGCCGGAATAGCCGCCGTAGACATCCAGCGACATGGCAAACGAAAGTTCATCGACCACATGAATGAGCCGCAAGCGCCCGCCGGTCAGCAGCGCCAGGCGGATGGCCTCCTGCAGGCCGCGAGCGGAGGTCGGGCTGCCATCGACGGGGACGAGAATTCGTTGGTACATGTCACTGTCCTTTTGTTCGGGAGTTGGGATACATTCGATGCGAGTATGAAAGGCACACGCTGCCAGCATCTTGCGCTTTGTCAAGACACCCTCCAATATCGCCGACGGCCAGGATCGCCCCATGCCCCCAGTGACCCCACCCCCCATCCACCGCATGCGCCTGCGCCGCATGGGCATAGACACTTACCAGGAACCCGTGGTGTACATGCGCACCGATTGCGGCGTGTGCCGATCCGAAGGTTTCCAGGCGCAGTCGCGCGTCGAGGTGCACCTCAACGGCAACCACGTGATTGCCACCCTCAACACGGTCGAAGCCGACTTCCTGGCGCCCGACGAAGCGGGGCTGTCGGAGTCGGCCTGGCGGCTGCTGCAGGCCAAACCCGGCGACGAAGTGGCATTGCGCCACCCCGCGCCACTCGAATCGCTGGGCCATCTGCGCGCCAAGGTCTATGGGCGCCGCCTGACGGCGCAAGCCGCCAGCGCCGTGATCAATGACATTGCCGCCGGGCACTACTCCGACCTGCAACTGGCCGCCTTCGTCACCGCCTGCGCCGGCGACCGGCTCGACATGGACGAGACCGTGGCCCTGACCCGCGCCATGATCAACGCGGGCGACCGCATGCACTGGGGCGAAGGCCTGGTCATGGACAAGCACTGCGTGGGCGGCCTGCCCGGAAACCGCACGACCATGATCATCGTGCCCATCGTCGCGGCCTGCGGACTGCGCATGCCCAAGACCTCTTCGCGCGCCATCACATCGCCGGCCGGCACGGCAGACACCATGGAGACCGTGGCGCCGGTGGACCTGGACGTGCCCAGCATCCGCCGCGTCGTCGAGCGCACGGGTGGCTGCATCGTGTGGGGCGGCGCGGTGCGGCTGAGCCCGGCCGACGACATCCTGATCCGTGTGGAGCGGCCTCTGGACCTGGACAGCCAGGGCCAGCTCGTGGCGTCCATCCTGTCCAAAAAGGCCGCCGCCGGTGCCACCCATGTACTGATCGACATGCCGGTGGGCCCCACCGCCAAGGTACGCAGCCCGCCTGAGGCCGACATCCTGAGCCGGCAACTGGTGACCGTGGGCCACGCCCTGGGACTGAAGCTGCGGGTGATGCGTACCGACGGACAGGCGCCGGTGGGCCGCGGCATCGGCCCGTCGCTTGAGGCGCGCGACGTCATGGCCGTGCTGCGCGGCGATGCGGGCGCGCCGGCCGATCTGAAAATGCGCGCCCTGGAACTGGCCGGCGAGCTGCTGGAATTCGGCGGCGCCGCACCCGGCGGCACCGGCCTGGCCACAGCCACGGCCGTGCTGGCCGACGGGCGCGCATGGCGCAAGTTCCAGGAAATCTGCGAAGCGCAAGGCGGTATGCGCGAGCCACCGCAAGCGGCCTACCGGCAGATCATCGAAGCCACGCGCAGCGGCACCGTGACCGCCATCGACAACCGGCGTCTGGCGCGTATCGCCAAGCTCGCGGGCGCGCCGAAAATCCCTTGCGCGGGCATCGATCTGCATGTACGAACCGGCGACTTCGTCGAACGCGGCCAACCGCTGTTCACCCTGCATGCCGACTCACCGGGCACCCTGGCCTATGCCACTGAATACGCCCTGACCCAGTCCGACACCATCCATGTCGTGGAGGACAACTGATGCTGGTGCTTGCCCTGCCCGGACAGTTGCCGATGGCGCAGCGCCTGGCGCGTTCGCTGCGCTGCGAATGCAGCGAGATCGCGCAACACCGCTTTCCCGACGGCGAGACCCTGGTGCGCATCGATGTTCCCGTAAAAGACCGCTGCGTGATTCTGACCGGCAGCCTGAACCAGCCCGACGACAAAACCCTGGCCCTGCTGTTCGCCGCCGATGCCGCACGCGAGTTGGGGGCTGCCCGGGTCGGCCTGGTCGCGCCCTACCTGGCCTATATGCGGCAGGACCATCGCTTCAAGCCCGGCGAGGCCATCACCTCGCGCAGTTATGCGCGCCTGCTGGGCGGCTCGCTCGACTTCCTCGTGACGGTGGACCCGCATCTGCACCGCTGGCGCAGCCTGGACCAGATCTACCCCGTGCCCACCGCCGTCGTGAGCTCCGCGCCTGCCATTGCGCGCTGGGTGCGCGCGCACATCCAATCACCGCTGATCGTCGGGCCTGACAGCGAAAGCCGGCAATGGGTCGATGAGGTCGCCGGCCTGTGCGGCGCGCCTTCGACCGTGTTGCACAAGACGCGGCGCGGCGACTACGACGTACGCGTGCGCCTTCTGGACAAAGGCCCCTGGCGCGGCCTCACACCCGTGCTGCTGGACGACATCGTCTCCACCGGCCGGACCCTTCAGGCTGCGGCCCGGGCGCTGCTGCGCGCCGGACTCGGCGCGCCGGTGTGCGTGGTGGTTCACCCCTTGTTCGCCGCCGATGCGCTGGCCGGCCTGCATGAGGCGGGAATTGCCCGCGTGGTGAGCTGCGACAGCATCGCGCATGCGTCCAATGCGATTGCGCTGGCGCCAGCCCTGGCCCGGGCGGTGCGGGCGGTACGGACGCCTGACCGCCAGACCGCATAGGCCGCTCGGCCTCAGAACAGAAGGCCCTGCCCCACCGCCTGCGGCCGCCTGAACGCGCCGAGGTCCAGCTCCACGCGCTCGCGATTGAAGCCGATGCGCGCGCAGGTCTTGGAAAAACGCTGGTGCAGCAACTCGGCCCACACGCCGAAGCCCTTCATGCGCGAGGCGAAATCGCTGTCGTAATCCTTGCCGCCGCGCATCTCGGCGATGCGCGCCATGATGCGCGCGGCGCGTTGCGGGTAATGCAGATCCAGCCATTGCCGGAACAGGGGGCTCAACTCCCAGGGCAGGCGCAGCACGGTGTAGAAGGCGCTGCGCGCGCCGGCCTCCCAGGCGGCCTGCAGCACCTGCTCCATGTCTTCGTTGACAAAGGGAATCTGCGGCGCGACGCTCACACCCACCGGCACGCCCTGCGCGGCCAGTGCGCGGATGGTGCGCAGCCGGCGCGCAGGCGCGGCCGCGCGCGGCTCCAGTTTGCGCGACAGTTCGCTGTCCAGGGTGGTCACGGTGACGTAGACCGCAGCCAGCCCCTGGGCCGCCATGGGCGCGATGAGGTCGAGGTCGTGTTCGATGGCGCTGGACTTGGTGACCATGGAGAAGGCGTGCCGCGTCTCGCCCATGAGCTCGATCACCGAGCGCGTCAGGCGCAGTTCGCGCTCCACCGGCTGATAGCAGTCGGTGGCCGACCCGATGTTGAGCAGCCTGGGCACATAGCTCTTGCTTGACAGCTCGCGCCGAAGCACCTCTGCGATATTGCGCTTGGCAATGATGCGGGTCTCGAAATCCAGCCCCGGCGACAGGCCCAGATAACCGTGCGTGGGCCGCGCATAGCAGTAGACACAGCCATGCTCGCAGCCCCGGTACGGATTGACCGAATATTCGAAATAGATGTCCGGTGAATCGTTGGCGACGATGACGCTGCGGGCATCCTCGAATGTGACTGCGGTGCGCGGCGTGGATGGTGCCTCGGCGGCGGCCGATTGCAGCGTATCCCAGCCATCGTCGCAGGCCTGGCGCGAATCTGCGGCGAAGCGATGCGGCAGCCGGGTGGCTGCGCCGCGCCCCTTGATGGCCTGGATCGGCAGTGAGAAATCGTCCATAGGGATGGCTTGGCGTGCATTCGGATACTGTATGTTAATACAGTATCCGAATGCACGCCAAGCGCGGGCGGGAAGCAAGTCCTGCAAATGGTCTGCACAAGCCAGCACGGCTCACACTGGCCCGACTGCCAATCCCTCACTGCCCCCACAGGAGACGCCCCCATGCACATGCCCAAACTCACAAACCCGACCGTGCCGCACGGTCCCATGATTTCGCCCCGGACGACCCAAACCGTCGGCCTGCCCGACTGGGGGACCATGCAGGGCCCCGGCACCCCGCTATGGAATGAAATGCAGGCCATCGATCCGACCAAACTCATGTCGCGATCGGGCGATTGCCGCACGCACGGTGATGCCCGCGCCTGGCTGCAGCGCAGCGACGGGCTGGTCTGGCTGCACGACAAGACCATGGGAACGAAAACCTGTCTGCGCGAGAGTCCCTCAGGCCACATCGAAGCGATTCTTCATCACCCGCTCTACGATGGCTACACAGCCTGCGAGCTGACTGAAAACAACTACCGACAGATCCTCCCGCAAAAAGGGGCGAAGGTCTACACCCAGCTCGGATCCTGCCTGCGCACCACGGGCCATGACGATCGCGATCTGTCCCGGGAGCTTGATGACCGGAGCCAGGTTCTTCCCATGCCCCGCCACGTGCAAAGGCAGCTCGCGTCCTTGCGCCCTCAGGTTCAGGCTCAGCCCGAGCCCCTGCAGAACCCCTTTGAAGCATCGATCTCGACCATTCCCGCCCAGAATCCCATGGACGACTCGGTCTTTGCCATTCCGAACCACAATCCCATGGACGACTCGGTCTCGACCATTTTCGAGCCAATGCGTAGCCCCTATACCGCCACAAGGCGTGCAGCTGATGCGACAGAGCGCCGCCCCGGAATCCCGATGCGGGGCCTGACCTTCAAAGTGCCGGCCTACCGCACCGAACTGGTGAAATCCCCGGCCCAGGGCGCGGCGCTGCAGGGGGTGCCGCCGCAAGGCGCTTCACAGCAGATGATGGCCCTCAAGCTGCGCAGCCCGAGGTCGCCGGCGCTGCCCCACAGCCCGCTCACGAACCACATGGCGCCGCAAAAGGGCATGGCGCCATTGCAGACGGGCCGCGCCGGCCCCTTTCTCAAGGCCTGGGTCCGGCCTGTGTTCAGACGCGCGGCGGAACCCTCGCCGCAGGCGACCTCCAGGCCGCTCCCGCCCACCGGTTTCAGCCACTCCCCCGCAGCCGGGGCACTGCCCCGGATCAAGCCGCCGTACTGATGGGCCCGGCGCTCGACAGCAGGCGCTGCCGCGCCGCCTCGTACTCTGCCTTGAGCCGGGCGATGCGCTCGGCCGCGCTCGTGACTTCCGTGATCGCGCCAATGCCTTGACCGCAACCCCAGATGTCCTTCCAGGCCTTGACCGCCGTCCCTGAAAAATTCATCTTGCTGGGATCGCTCTCGGGCAGATGTTCCGGGTCCAGGCCGGCGGCGCGGATGGAGGGCGCGAGGTAGTTGCCGTGCACGCCGGTGAACAGATTGCTGTAGACGATGTCGTCACTGTTGCACTCGACGATGGCCTGCTTGTAGGCGTCCGAGGCATGCGCCTCGTGCGTGGCAATGAAGGCCGAGCCGATGTAGGCAAAGTCCGCCCCCATGGCCTGCGCCGCCAGTATGGAGCCGCCCGTGGCAATGGCCCCTGACAGGGCCAGCGGGCCATCGAACCACTGGCGAATTTCCTGCACCAGCGCGAAGGGGCTCTTCACGCCCGCATGGCCGCCCGCGCCTGCAGCCACGGCGACCAGGCCATCCGCGCCTTTTTCGATCGCCTTGTGCGCAAAGCGGTTGTTGATGATGTCGTGCAGCACCACGCCACCGTGGCTGTGCGCCGCGGCGTAGATGTCCTCGCGCGCGCCCAGCGATGTGATGTAGACCGGCACTTTGTACTTGACGCACAGGGCCATGTCCTGGTCCAGCCGGTCGTTGGACTTGTGCACGATCTGGTTGATCGCGAATGGCGCGGCCGGGTTGTCAGGGTGGGCCTTGTCGTGCGCTGCCAGCGCCTCGGTGATCTCGGCCAGCCACTCGTCAAGCTGCGAGGCCGGACGCGCATTGAGCGCAGGCATGGCGCCGATCACGCCGGCCTTGCACTGGGCAATGACCAGTTGGGGATTGCTGATGATGAACAGCGGCGAGCCGATGACGGGAAAGCGCAGCGATCGCAGCACGGGAGGCAACTTGGACATGAGGGCTTTCAGATTTTCAGGATTTCAGAACGCGTCGATGTCCAGCGCGGTCACACTGTGTGCGCCCTCGACAATGGCGTCGCGCGTGGCGCCGGCCCGCACCAGCACATGGTCGGCATAAAAGCGCGCGGTGATAATCTTCGCCTTCATGAAGGCCGCATCGGTGTCGCCAGCCAGCAGCTCCTGCGCCACCAGCAGCGAGCGGGCCAGCTGCCAGCCCGCCACGAGCTGCCCGGCCAGGATGAGGTAGGGCACACTGCCCGCAAACACAGCATTGGGCTGGCCCTTGGCGCCGTTCACGACAAAGTCCACCACGTCGACAAAGGCCAGGCGCGCGGCCTTCAGCCGCCGGGCCACGGCCAGCGCATCGGCGCTGCCATTGCGTGTGAGCTCGGCTTCGGTGCGCTCGATCTGCGCGGCAATG
>JAURZS010000040.1 GCA_030653255.1 Burkholderiaceae bacterium
GCGTTTTGTCTTCTTTCTGGGGGGGGAGCGCGAGTGGGAGGGTATGGGGGCTGGGCGACCCCGGTGTGGGGGCCCTTCGGGCTGCCCTGCGGTGCTCGGGGCGGGCGGGGTCTGGCTAAACTCGCCCTGCGGGCTCAGACAACGCCAGCCCTGATCCGCCCGCCCCTGCGCTCCTCGGCCCCACACAAGGGGATCACCCAGCCCCCATACCCTCCCACTCGCTTTGGGCGTTCGAAGGGTGTCGTGCGGAGCGCTTTTCGCTTGAAATTTCCTGCACGCAATGTGGACTGCCACGAACGGCTTTCGAAAATCACCCGCCCAAAATCTTCCGCACACAACGGCTTGGGGGATGGGGTTGGTCTGGGGCGGGCCTTGTGTGGGGCCGAGGAGCGCAGGGCTGGGCGGATCAGGGCTGGCGTTGTCTGAGCCCGCAGGGCGAGTTTAGCCAGACCCCGCCCGCCCCGAGCACCGCAGGGCCGCCCGAAGGGCCCCCACACCGGGGTCGCCCAGCCCCCATACCCTCCCACTCGCGCTCCCCCCCCAGAAAGAAGACAAAACGCCTAAAAAAGGGTTAATTCACGACGACACATCCCCGCCGCATAGAATTGACAGCTTTGTCGTTTTCAATTTAGCAACTCAATGGAGCCGCAGCAATGAAGGTCTTGGTACCGGTCAAACGCGTGGTGGATTACAACGTGAAAGTTCGCGTCAAGTCGGACAACACGGGTGTGGACATCGCCAACGTGAAAATGAGCATGAACCCTTTCGACGAAATCGCCGTCGAAGAAGCCGTGCGACTCAAGGAAAAAGGCGTGGTGACGGAAATCATCGCCGTGTCCTGCGGCGTGACACAGTGCCAGGAGACCCTGCGCACCGCCATGGCCATTGGCGCGGACCGCGCCATTCTGGTCGAGACCGCTGTGGAATTGCAGCCGCTGGCCGTGGCCAAGCTGCTCAAGGCCCTGGTCGACAAGGAACAGCCCGGCCTGATCATTCTCGGCAAGCAGGCCATCGATGACGACTGCAACCAGACCGGCCAGATGCTGGCTGCGCTGGCCGACCTGCCGCAGGCGACCTTCGCCAGCAAGGTCGAGATCGTCGACGGCAAGGCCCGTGTCACGCGCGAGGTCGATGGCGGACTGGAGACAGTGCTGCTGACCATGCCCGCCGTGGTCACGACCGATCTGCGCCTGAACGAGCCGCGTTACGTCACGCTGCCCAACATCATGAAGGCCAAGAAAAAGCAGATGGACATCGTCAAGCCCGAGGATCTGGGCGTGGACGTGTTGCCGCGCATCGAGACCCTGAAGGTCGTCGAGCCGCCGCAGCGCGGCGCCGGCATCAAGGTGCCTGATGTGGCCACCCTGGTGGACAAGCTCAAGAACGAAGCCAAGGTCATCTGACGAACAAACGAATCTGGAGAGCAAACATGACCGCACTGGTTATTGCAGAACACGACAACGCGTCCCTCAAGGGCGCAACCCTCAACACCATCGCCGCTGCGCTGCAGTGCGGCGGTGATGTCCACGTGCTGGTGGCCGGCGCCAATGCGGGCGCAGCCGCTGCCGCGGCCGCGCAGGTCGTAGGCGTGGCCAAGGTCTTGCACGCCGAGGGAGAACATTTCGCCCACGGCCTGGCAGAGAATATTTCCGCGCAGGTGCTGGCGATTGCATCGGGCTACAGCCACATCCTGTTCCCGGCCACGGCTTCGGGCAAGAACGTCGCGCCGCGCGTGGCGGCCAAGCTCGATGTCGGGCAGATCTCCGACATCACCAAGGTCGACAGCGCCGACACCTTCGAGCGTCCGATCTACGCCGGCAACGCCATTGCCACCGTCAAGAGCAAGGATGCGACCAAGGTCCTGACCGTGCGCACCACCGGATTCGATCCGGCGGCAGCCACTGGCGGCTCGGCTGCAGTGGAAACCCTGGCGGCCGTGGCCGACAGCGGCAAGTCCAGTTTCCAGGGCAGCGAGATCGCCAAGAACGACCGCCCGGAACTGACCGCCGCCAAGATCATCGTCAGCGGCGGACGCGCCTTGGGCAGCACCGAGAAGTTCATGGAAGTCATGACACCTCTGGCCGACAAGCTGGGTGCGGCCATGGGCGCATCGCGCGCCGCGGTGGACGCGGGCTATGCGCCGAACGACTGGCAGGTCGGACAGACCGGCAAGATCGTCGCGCCCCAGCTCTACATCGCCGCCGGCATCAGCGGCGCGATCCAGCATCTGGCCGGCATGAAGGACAGCAAGGTCATCGTCGCGATCAACAAGGACCCGGAAGCGCCGATCTTCAGCGTCGCCGACTATGGCCTGGAGGCGGACCTGTTCGTCGCCGTGCCGGAGCTCGTCGCCGCCTTGTAAGACCGCAGCCTCCTCGCGCCGCGGAGTGTCGCGCGGCACTGTTCCGAAAGTCTGAAGATGAGCTACATCGCACCCCTCAGGGACATGCTGTTCGACATCGAGCATCTGGCTCGCATCGACGAAGTGGCGCGCATGCCGGGTTTCGAGGATGCGGGCCTGGAGACGGCGCGCGCCGTGCTCGAAGAGTGCGCGCGCTTCAACGAGGGCGTGGTCGCGCCGCTGAACCGCGAGGGCGATCTGAACCCTTCGTACTGGAAGGACGGCGCCGTTGTCACCACGGCGGGCTTCAGGCAGGCCTTTGCCCAGTTCACCGAGGGCGGTTGGCAAGGGTTGCAGCATCCCGTGGACTATGGTGGTCAGGGGCTGCCCAAGACCATAGGCGCGGCCTGCGGCGAGATGCTCAACTCGGCCAATCTGAGCTTTGCCCTGTGTCCGATGCTGTCGGACGGTGCCATCGAGGCGCTGCTCACGGCGGGTTCGGACGAACTCAAGGCCGTGTACCTTGAAAAGCTGGTCAGCGGCCGCTGGACCGGCACCATGAACCTGACCGAGCCTCAGGCCGGGTCGGACCTGAGCCTGGTGCGCACGCGCGCCGAGCCGCAGCCGGACGGCAGCTACCGTCTGTTCGGCACCAAGATCTTCATCACCTATGGCGAGCACGACATGGCCGAGAACATCGTCCACCTCGTGCTGGCCCGCGTGACGGGGGCGCCCGAGGGCGTCAAGGGCATCAGCCTGTTCGTGGTGCCGAAGTTCCTGCCGGATGCCAGCGGCAATCCCGGGGCGCGCAACGATGTGCACTGCGTGAGCCTGGAGCACAAGCTGGGCATCAAGGCCAGCCCGACCGCCGTGCTGCAATATGGAGACAACGGCGGCGCTGCGGGCTTCATCGTCGGGCAGGAGAACCGCGGCCTGGAGTACATGTTCATCATGATGAATGCGGCGCGCTATGCGGTGGGCGTGCAGGGCATCGCCCTGGCCGAGCGCGCTTACCAGAAGGCCGCGCAGTTCGCGAAGGACCGCGTGCAGTCCCGCCCGGTGGACGGCTCATTGTCGGCCAGCGCGCCCATCGTGCACCACCCGGATGTGCGGCGCATGCTCATGACCATGCGCGCCTGCGTCGAGGGCTGCCGGGCCATGGCGGTGGTGGCCGCCGCCGCGTATGACGCCGCGCACCACCATGCCGATGCCGAGGTGCGGCGGCAGAACCATGCCTTCTATGAGTTCATGGTGCCGCTGGTCAAGGGCTACAGCACCGAGATGAGCGTGGATGTGAGTTCGCTGGGCGTGCAGATTCATGGCGGCATGGGCTTCATCGAGGAGACCGGCGCGGCGCAGTACTACCGCGACGCGCGCATCCTGCCGATCTACGAAGGCACGACCGCGATCCAGGCCAACGATCTGGTGGGTCGCAAGACCGCGCGCGATGGCGGACAGACGGCGCGGGCCATTGCCGCGCAGATCGAGCGCACCGAAGCCGAGCTCACACGCAATGGCAGCGCCGATGCGCTGGCCGTGGCCCGGCGGCTGAAGGCCGCGCGCCTGGCTTTTGTCGACGTGGTGGACTTCGTCGTGAACGGCGCCAAGGGCCGGCCCAATGCGGTGTTTGCGGGCAGTGTGCCCTACCTCATCCTGGCCGGGCAGCTCGTGGCGGGCTGGCAGCTGGCGCGCTCGCTGCTGGTGGCGCAGGAGCTGCTGGCTGGCGACACCGATGTGGCCTTCATGAAGGCGAAGATCATCACCGCGCGCTTTTATGCCGACCATGTGCTGGTGCGCGCCGGCGCCACGCGCGACGCCATTGTCGAGGGGGCCGATAGCGTGACCGCTCTGGCCATCGACGCGTTCTGAGTTTCCATTCCCGAGAGAAACGATGTCCAATTTGCCTCCCGTGCTGCGCTCGCTGCGCTTTCCCGTCATCGGCTCGCCGCTGTTCATCATCAGCAATCCGCAACTGGTCATTGCCCAGTGCAAGGCCGGCGTGCTCGGCGCCATGCCTGCGCTCAATGCGCGTCCGGCCTCGCAGCTCGACTAGTGGCTGGCCGAGATCACCGAGGCGCTGGCAGCGCACGACAAGGCCCACCCTGACAACCCGGCCGCGCC
>JAURZS010000179.1 GCA_030653255.1 Burkholderiaceae bacterium
GGCCTTGCGCTATGAACTGTGCGGCCAGAGCATTGCGTGGTTCAATGAATGCGTGCCGGTGGCCCGCATCATCGAGCGGCTGGTGGATGAGGCGAATGCCGTAATGGCCGGTCTGACCCGCGCGCAAGCCCGAGCCCAGTGAGGTAGGCGTCCAGCGCGCGCGTGCCCGATCGCACCAGATCGAAGGTTTCGGTATCGAGCATCCAGTTGCAGATAAGCCCGTCGATCAGCGCATGCAGGCCGCGCGCCGCAAGCTGCCGTTGCTGCATGGCGCGAAGTTCGGTGGTGTATTCGACCTGCAGGGTGGCATGAATGTAAACTGCGATATCCGGGAATACCCCAGTCGGCGCGCCCGTTGATCCGCACAGCGCCGGCCTGGTGTTCCGGGCCCGAACCCACTTTCATTCCCCCGAAGGATTCGCATGCCCGCTTTGCGCATTGCCATCTCTGCAATTCCATTCCTGCGCACCGCGCGCCACCCGCTCCCACTGGCTTCTGCCGCGCTGTCCCTTTCGCTGCTGCTGGCAGCCTGCGGACAGCAGGCTGCGCCCGCCGGCCCGCCCGGCGGCGGCATGCCGCCCGCCGAGGTCGGTGTCGTCACGGTCACCCCGGGCGACATCGGCCTGCAGACCGAACTCCCCGGTCGCCTGGAGGCCTCACGCGTGGCCCAGGTGCGCGCGCGCGCCGCCGGCATCCTGCAGCAGCGGCTGTTCCGCGAAGGCAGCGATGTCAGCGCCGGCCAGCCGCTGTATCGCATCGACCCCGCGCCCTATGCTGCCGCCTATGCCAGCGCGCAAGCGTCGATCGCGCGTGCGGAGGCCAATGTCGGCGCCGCCACCAGCCTGGTCGAGCGCTACAAGCCGCTGGTCGAGGCCAATGCCATCAGCAAGCAGGATTACGCCAACGCGGTCGCCGCACAAAAGCAGGCCGAGGCCGATCTGGCCGTGGCGCGCGCGGCCACACAGAACGCCAGGATCAATCTCGACTACGCATCGGTCACGGCGCCCATTTCCGGGCGCATCGGACGTTCGCTCGTCACCGAAGGTGCGCTGGTCGGCCAGGGCGAGGCAACGCCACTGGCGCTGATCCAGCAGACCGATCCCATGTACATCAACTTCACGCAGTCAGCCGGCGAGACCATGGCCTTGCGCCGGGCGCTGGACGCCGGGCGCCTGAAGCGCGCCACCGGCGCCGAGGCCGCGAGTGTGCGCGTCATTCTTGAAGACGGAACCGAATACCCCCGCGCTGGGCGCCTGCTGTTCTCCGACCTCTCGGTGGACCCGTCCACCGGCCAGGTCACGTTGCGCGCCGAAGTGCCCAACCCCGGCGGCGCGCTGTTGCCGGGCCTCTATGTGCGTGTCCGGCTGGAGCAGGCCAAGGCCGGCAATGCCGTGCTGTTGCCGCAGCAGGCCGTGACACGCTCGGGGCAGGGCGACTCCGTGATGGTGGTCGGCACCGATGGCAAGGTCAGCCCGCGTCCGGTCAAGGTCGGCGATGCGCAGAACGGACAGTGGGTCATCCTCGACGGACTGAAGGCCGGTGAGCAGGTCATGGTCGACGGCTTCCAGAAGCTGCGCGGCGATGCGCCTGTCAAGCCCGTGCCCTGGCAGCGGCCGGGCACGCCGCCGGCGAAGGCCGACGCGGCTTCTGCCAGGGCCTCGGCGCCCGCAGCTCCGGCGGCGCCGGGTGCACGTGCCGCCTCGGCACCTGCTGCCAAGTCCTGAGGAGCGCCCTTCATGGCCAAATTCTTCATCGACCGCCCCATCTTTGCCTGGGTGATCGCGCTGTTCATCGTAGTGATGGGCGGCGTCGCCATCATGCAGCTTCCCGTCGCGCAGTACCCGCCCGTCGCGCCGCCGTCGATCGTGATCTCCGCGACCTATCCCGGTGCCTCCGCGCAAACGCTGGAAGACAGCGTGATCAGCGTGATCGAACAGGAAATGAACGGCTCTCCAGGCCTGATCTACATGGAGTCCGTGAGCCAGGCCAATGGCGGCGGGCAGATCACGCTCAGCTTCGACTCCCGCACCAATGCCGATCTGGCGCAGGTGGATGTGCAGAACCGGCTGGCCCGCGCCGCGCCGCGTCTGCCAGCGGCCGTGACGCAGCAGGGCGTGCGGGTGGACAAATCCCGCTCCAACTTCCTGCTGTTCACCATCCTCGCCTCGGACAACCCGGCCTATGACCCGATCGCACTGGGCGACTATGCCTCGCGCACCGTGCTGCCCGAGCTCCAGCGCATCCCTGGTGTCGGTCAGGCGCAGTTGTTCGGCACCGAGCGCGCCATGCGCATCTGGGTCGATCCGGCCCGGCTGGTGTCTTTCAATCTGTCGACAGCCGATGTCAACAACGCGATCCGGGCGCAGAACGCGCAGGTCTCGTCGGGCACCATTGGCGAGTTGCCCAATGTGCCGGGCCAGTCCATCGCCGCCACCGTGGTGGTCAATGGACAGTTGGGTTCGGTCGAGCAGTTCGGCCGCATCGTGCTGCGGGCCAATGCCGACGGCTCCACGGTGCGCCTGCGCGATGTCGCGCGCATTGAGCTCGGCGCACAAAATTACGCCACCTCCGCGCGCCTGAACGGCAAGCCTTCCACCGGCATTGGCGTGCAGCTGTCGCCCACCGGCAATGCACTGGCCACGGCGAAAGCCGTGCGCAAGCGCATGGAGGAGCTGTCCAAGTTTTTCCCGCAGGGCGTCAAGTGGGATATCCCGTTCGACAGCTCGCGCTTCGTCAGCATCTCTATTGCACAGGTGGTCGAAACGCTGGCCGAAGCCATGGCGCTGGTGTTTCTGGTGATGCTGCTGTTCCTGCAGAATTTCCGCTACACCATCATCCCCACCATCGTGGTCCCGGTCTCCCTGCTGGGCACGTTTGCCGTGTTGCTGGCCCTGGGCTTCTCGATCAATGTGCTGACCATGTTCGGCATGGTGCTGGTGATCGGCATCGTGGTGGACGATGCCATCGTGGTGGTCGAGAACGTCGAGCGCATCATGAGCGAAGAAGGCCTGCCGCCGTTGCAGGCCACGCGCAAGGCGATGGGGCAGATCAGCGGCGCCATCGTCGGCGTCACCGTGGTGCTGGTGTCGGTGTTCGTGCCGCTGGCCTTTTTTGGCGGCTCCGTGGGCAACATCTACCGCCAGTTCTCGGCCGTGATGGTGACGTCCATCCTGTTCTCGGCCTTCATGGCGCTGTCCCTGACGCCGGCGCTGTGCGCCACGCTGCTCAAGCCGGTCGAGGCCGGGCACCAACATGCGAAGCGCGGCTTCTTCGGCTGGTTCAATCGCGGTTTCGCACGCACGGCCAAGGGCTATGAAGGCGTGGTCGCACGTTTGCTGCGGCGCGCAGGCCGCTACCTGATCATCTACGTGGCCATCATCGCGGCGGTCGGGGTGCTCGTGATGCGCATGCCCTCGTCTTTCCTGCCCAGCGAAGACCAGGGCTACATGCTGGTCAACGTGCAGCTGCCGCCCGGTGCCACACTGGAGCGCACGTCGGGCGTGATGACCCAGGTCGAGAACTACATCCTCAAGCAGCCCGAGGTGCAGAGCATGGTCGGCGTGCTGGGCTTCAGTTTCTCGGGCCAGGGGCAGAACGCGGCGCTGGCGTTCGTCACGCTCAAGGACTGGTCCGAGCGCAAGGGGCCGCAGCAAAGCGCGCAGGCGCTGTCGGGCCGGGCGTTCATGGCGCTGTCCTCGATCCGCGATGCCTTCATTTTTGCGCTGAGCCCGCCGGCCATTCCCGAGCTGGGTACGGCATCGGGCTTCGCGTTCCGGCTGCAGGACCGTGGGGGCAATGGCCACGAGGCGCTGGTTGCCGCGCGCAACCAGTTGCTGGGCATGGCGGCGCAAAGCAAGGTCATCACCGGTGTGCGCCCGGATGGCCTGGAGGACGCGCCGCAGTTGCAGATCGACATCGACCGCGACAAGGCCAGCGCGCTGGGGGTGAGCTTCGACGCCATCAATGCCGCGATCTCGACCTCGCTCGGATCGAGCTACGTCAACGATTTCCCGAATCGTGGCCGCTTGCAACGTGTGGTGGTGCAGGCCGATGCGCCCAGCCGCATGCAGCCGGACGATCTGCTGCGGATCAATGCGCTCAATGCGCAGGGGCGGCCCGTGCCGCTGTCGGCTTTCGCCACCACACGCTGGATCACCGGCGCGATGCAGACCATCCGCTACAACGGGTACCCGGCCATGCGCATCTCGGGCGAAGCCGCCCCGGGGCGCAGTACCGGAGAAGCCATGGACGAGATGGAACGCCTCGCGGCCCAGCTGCCCGGCGGCTTTGCATTCGAGTGGACGGGCCTGTCGCGCGAAGAAAAGCTGTCGGGCTCGCAGGCCGTGATCCTGCTGGCGTTCTCGCTGCTGGCCGTGTT
>JAURZS010000184.1 GCA_030653255.1 Burkholderiaceae bacterium
GCACAACGGCCTGTCGACGCCCCCCAAGCCTACATTGACCAACATCCTGAACCTGATGACCAAGCCGCGCTGGTGCCTGGGCATGGCGCGCACACGGCACCACAACTTCGGCAACATCTTTGGTCACGTCAAGGGTGTTGAAAACATGGGTTCGCTGGCCGAATGGACCGCCACCCAGTTCGATCCGGCCCTGAACTGGGGCGACGTCGAATGGATCAAGCGGCGCTGGGGCGGCAAGCTCATCCTCAAGGGCATCCAGGACCCGGAAGACGCGCGCCTGGCCGTGGACAGCGGCGCCGACGCCCTGATCGTCTCCAACCATGGCGGGCGCCAGCTCGACGGCGCCCAATCCTCGATCCGCGCGCTGCCCGGGATCGTCGCGGCCGTGGGCAACGAGATCGAAGTCCATATGGACGGCGGCATACGCAGCGGCCAGGACGTGCTCAAGGCCATCGCACTGGGCGCGCGCGGCACCTACATCGGCCGCGCTTTTCTCTACGGCCTGGGCGCGCTCGGCCAGCCGGGCGTGACGCGGGCGCTGGAGATCATCCACAAAGAACTGGACCTGACCATGGCCTTTTGCGGCCACACCGACATCAACCAGGTGGACCGCGGCATCCTGCTGCCTGGCAGCTACTGAATCGTGCGCCGGATCGCCCACCTCGACATGGATGCGTTCTTCGCATCGGTCGAGCTGCTGCGCTATCCGCAACTCAAGGGCCTGCCGGTGGTCATCGGTGGCGGGCGGCGGCGTGCCGACGAAGTGCTGGAGCAAGGCGCAGATCTACCACTGGCGCAGTTCCCCAGACTGAAAGACTATGCGGGCCGGGGTGTCATCACCACGGCCACCTACGCGGCGCGCCAGTTCGGCGTCGGCTCGGCCATGGGGCTGATGAAGGCCGCCAAACTGTGCCCGCAGGCGATTTTGCTGCCGGTGGATTTTGAGCGGGTGCGGCACTATTCGCGGCTGTTCAAGTCCACCATTTCCGAGATCGCGCCGCTGGTGGAGGACCGTGGCGTCGACGAGGTCTACATCGACTTCACCGATGTGCCCGGCGGGCAGCGCGAAGGCGGCCGCGTGCTGGCGCGACTGATCCAGAAATCCATCTTCGACGCAACGGGCCTGAGCTGCTCCATCGGCGTGGCGCCCAACAAGCTGATCGCCAAGATGGCCAGCGAATTCAACAAACCCAACGGCATCACCATCCTGTTCGAATCCGACGTGCAGGAAAAGATCTGGCCGCTGGCCTGCCGCAAGATCAACGGCATCGGCCCCAAGGCCGAGGCCCGCCTGCAAAAGCTGCACGTGCGCACCATCGGCGAGCTGGCTGCCCAGCCGCGCGAATGGCTGATCGATAACTTCGGGCCGACCTACGGCGCCTGGATGCACGAGGCCGCCTGGGGCCGCGACGAGCGCCCGGTGAGCACCGGCGGCGAGCCCGTGTCCATGAGCCGCGAAACCACCTTCGAGCGCGATCTGCATGCGGTACGCGACAAGGCCGAACTCGGCGCCATCTTCACCGATCTGTGCCGCCGCGTCGCCGAGGACCTGCAGCGCAAAGGCTATGTCGGGCGCACCATCGGCATCAAGCTGCGCTACGACGATTTTCGCATCGCCACGCGCGACCGCACGCTGGACGAGTACACGGCTGACCCCCGGGTGATCCGGCAGGCTGCAGGCCAGTGTCTGAAGCGCGCGCCACTGGATCGGCAGCTACGGCTGTTGGGGGTGCGGGTGGGTTCGTTGGCCAGGCAGGGGGCTGTGCCTGGCGTGTCCCCTGTTGTGCGGGAGGCTGATGCTACGGGGCAGTTGTTTTAGTTTGCTTTGTTGCGGTGCCTGGGCTGCGGGGTGTCTTGGGGGATTGCGGGCATCGACCTCGCAGGATCAGGTCAACGGGGTACCCAGGGACGGGACTGTCCCCCGGATTCAGCCTGCGGCCGAATCCTCCTCCTTTATGTCCCGTCCCTGGGTACCCCGTTGACCTGATCGGAGGCGTTGCTTCAGGGTTTCGAGCATCGGTCCGTCGTTCTGCACCAGCAGGCGGTCGGCGACGTGCAGTCTGTAGTCCGGGTCGATGCCGATGAGGTGGGCGTCGAATGCCGCGTGGTGAATTTTCGATAGTGGAATGCCATTGGGCACCACGGGTTGGTCGAATTTTTCGTCCTTGTCCCACACGAAGCCGGGCTTCAACTCCTTTGCGCTCAGATGGTCATGGACTTCCCCCAACTTTCGGACTTGCTCGAAAGCCGCCATCCGGATCAGGTCAGCGGGGGGTGCAGGGACGGGACATAAAGGAGGAGGATTCGGCCGCAGGC
>JAURZS010000205.1 GCA_030653255.1 Burkholderiaceae bacterium
GGGCGGATCAGGGCTGGCGTTGTCTGAGCCCGCAGGGCGTGTTTAGCCAGACCCCGCCCGTCCCGAGCACCGCAGGGAAGCCCGAAGGGCCTGCACAGCGGGGTCGCCCACAGTCAGTATCCCGCTCCACGCTCCCTCCCAAAAAGAACCGGGAGCACCCAAAAAAATGACCTCCCAAACCCTACTGGAACTCCACCGAAAAGGCGCCGCCAGCGACCTCTTCGCAGGCACCCAGGCCAAGCAGACGGCGAAACTGGCAACCCCAGACTTCGCCAGACCCCGCACCGCCATCGGCCTGCCCGAGATCAGCGAGGTCGATGTCGTGCGCCACTTCACGCGCCTGAGCCAGGAATCGCACGGCGTGGACAACGGGCCCTATCCCCTGGGCTCGTGCACCATGAAATACAACCCCAAGCGCAACGACGAACTCGCGCGCCTGCCCGGATTCGCGCAGGCCCATCCGCTGCAACCTGCTGATTCGCTGGGCGGCGTGTGGGAGCTTTACGAGCGGCTGCAGGGCATGGTCTGCGAGATCACCGGCATGGATGCCTGCTGCCTGGCGCCTGCGGCCGGCGCGCATGGCGAACTGGCGGGCCTGCTGATGATCCGCGCGCACTTCCAGACGCTGGGTCAGCCGCGCCCCGTGGTGCTGGTGCCCGATTCGGCGCATGGCACCAACCCGGCGTCGGCGGCCATGGCGGGCTTTGACTGCCGCATCGTGCCGTCCAGCCCCGAGGGCCGCGTCGACATGCCGGCATTGCGCGAAATGCTGACGCCGGATGTGGCGGCCTTCATGCTGACCAATCCTTCGACGCTGGGTCTGTTCGAAGACCAGATCGTGGAGATCGCGGAGCTGGTGCACCGCAACGGCTCTTTGCTGTATTACGACGGTGCGAATCTCAATGCACTCATGGGCATCGTGCGTCCTGGCGACATGGGCTTCGACGTGGTGCACGTCAATGTGCACAAGACCTTTGCCACGCCGCATGGCGGTGGCGGCCCCGGCGCGGGGCCAGTGGCGGTGAAGAAGCTGCTCGCGCCTTATCTGCCGGTGCCAGTGGCGGTTCGCGGGGCCGATGGCGTGGCGCGGCCGCAGTCCGGTGCAGACTTGTCCATCGGCCGCATGAAGAGTTTTCATGGCCACGTGGGCGTGCTGCTGCGTGCCTATGGCTATCTGCGCACCATGGGCGCGGCGGGTCTGCGCGAGGCCTCCGAGAACGCCGTGCTCAACGCGAATTACCTGCAACATCAGCTCGCCGACATGCTGCCGCCCGTGTACAAGCAGTTCTGCAAACACGAGACGCTGCTGTCCGGCGAGAAGCTCAATACCTCTGCGCGCCAGTTTGCCAAGCGCCTGATCGACTACGGCATCCATCCGCCGACGCTGGTGGGCGCGGGCTGCGTCTACTTCCCCGGCGACCTGAAGTCGGCGATGCTGATCGAGCCCACAGAGACCGAATCCAAAGCCAGCCTGGACTACCAGGTCGGCATCTTCCGCCGGGTGTTCGAGGAAGATGCCACCGACGAAGCGCTGGTGGAGAGCGCACCCGTGAGCCGCAAGCTGGCCCGAATCGACCCGAAAGCCTGAAGGAAATTTGCTATGTGTGGAATGGTGGGCGTGGTCAACGCCTCAAACACGACCGAGGCCGACGTCTGGAAGATGGTCGAGGCGATCAAGTACCGTGGCGTCGACGAGCAGGGCGTCAAGCCACTGGGCCGCGCCATTCTCGGCCATGCGCGGCTGGCGGTGGTGGACCGCGAGAACGGCATGCAGCCCATGAGCAATACCGATGGCACGGTGTGGGTGGCTTTCAACGGCGAGATTTTCAATTTCGTGGAGCTGCGCGAGCAGCTCAAGGCCAAAGGCTACAAGTTCAAGTCGCGCTGCGACACCGAGGTGCTGGTGCACCTGTGGTGTGAGAAGGGCGAGCGCATGCTTGAAGACTTGGTGGGCATGTTTGCCTTCTTCATCTGGGACCAGCGCACCGAGACCGGCATGCTCGCGCGCGACCGCCAGGGCATCAAGCCCTGCTTCTACGCGCCGCACCAGGGTGGCGTTGCCTTTGCCAGCGAGATGAAGGCCATCCTCGCCTTGCCGGGCTTCGAGCGCCGGGTGAACGATGCGGCGCTGGGCAATGTGTTCTCCTTCAATTACTGCCCGCCGCCGGAGACCTGCTTCGAGGGCATTCGCCATCTGATGCCGGGGCACTTCATGCGCTTTGCCAACGGCCGCTTCAGCGAGCCGCAGCGCTACTGGCAGTGGCCCATCGAAGGCGAGCGCGTGGCAGCCTCGCAGCAGGAGTTCGAGGCGGCGCTGGACGAGGCCATCAAGCTGCAGATGCGCTTCGATGTCGACGGCGGCCTGTTCCTGAGCGGCGGCGTCGACTCCTCGGTGATCGCGGCGCGCCTGGTGCACCAGTGGAACCGGCCGCAGGTCGATGCCATCGGCCTGCGCATCGAGGACAAGGGCTTCAGCGAATACACCTATGCCCAGGACGTGGCGCGGCGGCTGAACATCAACCTGACGCCGCTGGACATCGTGCCGGGCAACATCCCCGAGATCGCGAACGCGGTGGTGCGCCATGCCGAGCAGCCGCACGGCGATTTTTCCTTCTTCCTGTTCTATCTGCTGTCGCGTCGCGCCCACGAGATGGGAAAGATCGTGATGTTCACCGGCGACGGCCCCGACGAGGTGATGCTGGGTTTCCGCCACAACGAGCAGTATTTCTCGGAGATGACGCGCGCCAACTTCTCGATGCGCGGCTATTTCGACCTCATCAGCTACACCACCGAGAAGGACCGCAAGCGCATGATGAGCAGCGGTTTTCTTCCGCATACGCAAAATGCGCTGGAGCGCTTCATGCAGATCACGCAGCCCTGGTCCGACCTGGAGCCCATGGAGCAGGTGGCTGCCTACGAGCTGCATTCGCTGATGCCGGGCAACAACTCGGTCAAGGGCGACCGCATGGGCGCGTGCTGGTCGATCGAGGGCCGTGCACCTTTCCTGGATCACCGTGTGAGCGAACTTTTCGCCCGGCTGCCGCTCAACGAGAAGTTCTACCAGGGCGTGGGCAAGCATTTCCTGAAGAAGGCGGCGACCACGTATTTCGACCACGATTTCGTGTTCCGGCCCAAGACCATGCCCACGCTGCCCATCGGCGAATGGATCAAGGGCCCGCTGCATGGCTGGGCGCGTGATGTGCTGGCCCTGCCCGATGGCGGGCGCTTTGACCGCAACGAGCTGCAGCTCATGCTGGAGGAACACCGCAGCGGCATGCACAATCACACCCGCCAGTTGCGCACGCTGTTAATGACCAAACTCTGGCTGCAAGAATTTTTCCCACAACACTGAGACACACGCGAAAGCCCGGCCCATGAGCGAATTTGACTATTACCTCGCGCAGTTCGTTGACATCCACGGGCGGCCCAAGGCCAAGCTCGTGCCGGCCAAGCACCGCGACATGATCTTCGGCGCGGGCGCGGGCTTTGCAGGCTTTGCCATCGCCGGCATGGGCATGGGCCCGCACGGCCAGGAGTTCATGGCCGTGGGCGACAGCAACGCCGTGCGCCCCGTGCCCTGGATGCCCGGCACGGCCAGCGTGACCTGCGACGGCCATGTGTCGGGCAAGCCGCATCCTTTTGACTCGCGCGTGATTGCCCGCAGTGCCCTGGCCGCGTTCCACAAGGCCACCGGCCTGCAGTTCCTCACCGGCCTGGAGCCGGAGTTCTTCCTGCTGCGGCGCACAGCCGACAACGGCTTTGAGGTTGCGACCGGTTCGGAATCGCTCGACAAGCCCTGCTACGACTTCAATCACCTGTCCTCGGTGTCGGGCTTCCTGATGGAGCTGCGCGCTGCGCTGGAGACGGCGGGCATCGATGTCTACCAGATCGACCACGAAGACGCGAACGGCCAGTTCGAGATGAACTTCACCTACGACGAGGCACTGCGCACTGCAGACAACCTGATCTATTTCAAGATGGCGGCCTCGGCGCTGGCCAAACGGCACGGCATGCTGTGCTCGTTCATGCCCAAGCCTTTTGCGGAGCGCTCGGGCAGCGGCCTGCA
The DNA here is from genome assembly GCA_030653255.1 of Burkholderiaceae bacterium. GTDB lineage: Bacteria > Pseudomonadota > Gammaproteobacteria > Burkholderiales > Burkholderiaceae_C > JAURZS01. Next base: position 4,067 of record JAURZS010000205.1, read on the forward strand.
CATGCACATGTCGGCCGGCAAGACCCCGCGCGACAACGCTTTTGAGGACGCCACCGACCCGCGCGGCATGTCGCTGAGCCCCATGGCCTACCACTTCCTGGGGGGGCTGATCGCCCATGCGCGCGGCCTGACCGCGATTGCCGCGCCCACCGTCAACTCCTACAAGCGGCTGGTGTCGCGCGGTTCGCGCTCGGGCGCGACCTGGGCGCCCGTCAACATCGCCTGGGGCGACAACAACCGCACGGCCTTCGTGCGCGTGCCCGGCGGCCGCCTGGAACTGCGCCTGCCCGACGCCGCGGCCAACCCCTACCTGCTGACGGCGGCAGTGGTGCATGCGGGCCTGGACGGCATTGCGCGCAAGCTCGATCCCGGCGCGCCCTGCAACGAAAACCTCTATCAGATGGGGCGCGAGGCGCTTGCCGCGCGCGGCATCGCGCGCCTGCCCACCACCTTGCCCGATGCGCTGGACGCACTGCAGGCCGATGAGGTGCTGTGCGCCGGGATGGGGCAGGCCTTTGTCGAAGAGTTCGTGCAGGTCAAGCGCGCCGAGTGCGATGAGCTGATGTTCCAGGTCACGCCGGCCGAGTTGCGCAAGTACGTCGACTTTTTCTGAGCCACACCATGAAGCGGGTGCTGTTCGTGGCCTACGGCAGCGGCCACATCCGCATGGTGCTGCCCGTGGCCCGTGCCTTGCGCGAGCAGGGCAGGGCGCAGGTTCAGGTGCTGGGACTGACCACGGCGGCGCCGTTGGTGCGCGAGGCCGGCCTGCCCCTGTTGCAGATCAAGGACTTTGTCATGCCTGGCGACGAGGCCGCGCTGGCCCGTGGCCACGCGCTCGCGGCGCAGATGGACAACAGCGCCATCGATCCTCAGGAGTCCGCCGCCTACCTGGGCCTGTGCTATCAGGAACTGGAGCAGGATGTGGGCGCCGCGCAGGCCGCGCAGCGCTATGCGCGCGACGCCCGGCAGGCTTTTTTGCCCCAGCGGCTGATGCGCCGCGTGCTGGAGCGGGTCCGCCCCGATCTGCTGGTGGCGACCAATTCCCCGCGCGCGGAGCGTGGCGCCATCATGGCGGCCGGTGCCCTGGGCATTCCCTCGCTGTGCATGGTCGATCTCTTTGCGCTCGACGAGGTCAAATGGATTGGCGTGCGCGGTTATGCCGAGCGCGTCTGTGTGCTCAATGAATCGGTCAGGGCGTTTCTGATCGCGGCCGGACGGCAGCCGCAGGAGATCGTCGTCACGGGCAATCCGGCTTTTGACGCGCTGAGCGACCCCGGGCATGTTCAGGCTGGGCGGCGCCTGCGGCACGAGCGTGGCTGGGACGACCGGCGCGTGCTGCTGTGGCCGACCCAGGTCGAACCGGCGTTTCACCCCTTCGATGGCCGCCCCGGCGACCCGTCGCTGCCGGGCCGGGCGCTGGCGAGCGTGGTCGATTGGGTGCTGGCCCGTCCCGACGCCGTGCTGTGCGTGCGCCCGCGCGCCGGCGAGGCGCCGCCTGCGCTGCCGGCGCATCCGCGCATTGTGGTCACGGGGCAGGAGATTGCCTTGCCGGCGCTGCTGCATGCGGTGGACCTGGTGGTCACGCTCAATTCCACGGTGGGGCTGGAGGGACGACTGACGGGCACCCGGCTGGTCCAGGTGCTGGGTTCGGTGTTCGACCAGGCCGCGCCCTATGCACGCTACGGCATCGCCGATGAGGCCGCTGCGGTGGCCGACATTGCGAGCGCGCTGGACCGCTGGAGCGGCGAGCCCAGAGTGGCCGTGCCGCAGGCCGGACAGGCCACTGGCAGGGTGCTGGATGTGCTGTACGGCCTCCTATAATCGGGACACCCTCTCCGGCGGGCGCGCCCCGGGCGCGTTTGCCACGCCGAACCAGCCCTATCCCGACTGACCACCGCATGCCGCTCATTCCCTACCCCGCGCCCGTAGACCTGAGCATTTTCAGCGCGGACGAAGACACCGCCCAGGTGAAGTACGGCCTGCCGCGCTATGTGCATTTCTGCAAGCGCTGCGTGATCTCCAACCAGCGGCCCAATTCCGCCGTCGAGTACCAGCACACCAAGGCCAGCAAGAAGGCCACCATCGCCTTCGACGAAGAAGGCATTTGTGACGCCTGCCGTTTCGCCGAGCAAAAGCACGGCGCCATCGACTGGAAGTCGCGCGAGGACCAGCTCGCCGCATTGTGCGACCGCTACCGCAGCAAGTCGGGCTACGACTGCCTGGTGCCGGGCTCCGGCGGCAAGGACAGCTTCTATGCCTCGCATGTGCTCAAGACGCGTTTCAACATGCATCCGCTGACCGTCACCTGGGCGCCGCACGTCTACACCGAATGGGGCTGGAAGAACTTCCAGTCCTGGCTGCATGCGGGTTTCGACAACTACCTGATGACGCCCAACGGCCGTGTGCACCGGCTGCTCACCCGTCTTGCGGTGGACAACCTGTTCCATCCCTTCCAGGCC
>JAURZS010000049.1 GCA_030653255.1 Burkholderiaceae bacterium
GCGCCGGCCACCATGGGCGAGACTGCTGCGATGTCAGGACGGGCCTCCAGCAAAGGGGCCAGCGTCTGCCAGTTGATCACCGAGCGCAGGCGCTGGGCGCGGGGCTGGGTCTGCGTGAGCACGGTGGTGTTCGCCGGTGGCAGCGCGGCGCCCAGGACCACGTCGTCCGGCGAGCGCAGCGTGATGTGGGCCTGCGCGCCCAGGGTCTTGGTCAGGGTGCTGGATTGCAGGCCGCTGATCAGGGCCGAGATATAGGCGATCACCGCGACGCCCGCGGCCACGCCCACAATGATCAGCAGCGTCTGCATGCGCCCCTCGCGCAGAAAGCGCAGCGCCACGCGCGACTCGAAGCCGAACCAGTTCAGCATCGTTCGCTCGTGTTGAAAGGCATGAGCATGCCGCTTCAGCGCCCCATGGCGTTGCTCAGTGCGGCGGCGGCGCTGCCACTGCCGGCCTTGCCGCTGCCGCTCTGCGGCGAAGCGTTGGCGGCGATGGCCCGCGTGCGAACCCGCTGGCCCGAAATCAGCGCGCCGCCCAGAAGCACTGCCTCGCCCGGCGCCAGACCCTCCACGATTTCCGCCGCCTCCAGCGTACTCAGACCCAGGCGTACGCGGCGGGTCTGGGCGCGCCCATCCTGGTGCACCATCACCTGGGCCGTTCCATCTGCCGCTTGCGCGCGCAAGGCGGCCAGCGGCAGCACCACGGCGTTGTCACGCCGTGCGGTCTCCACTTCGACCGACAGCGTCATGTCCTCGCGCAGAAAGTCCGGTGCCTGCTGCACCAGTGCGAGCTTGACCTCGATGGCGCCGCGCTGCGCGTCAACGGCAGGCGCGATGGACAGCACGCGGGCGGCAAAGCGCCGATCTGCGAACGCATCGGCCACCACTGTGGCCGTCTGGCCGGCCTGCAACTGCCCCAGGAAGCGCTCATCGGCCTGGGCCTTGAGTTGTGTGGGGCCCGCCAGCGCAAGGCTCAGCAGGCTGCGACCGGGCTGAACGATCTGCCCGGGCTCGACATCGCGCGCGAGCACGCGGGCATCGGCGGGGGCGCGCACGACAGTCTGCGCCAGCCGGGACCGGGTGGCCGCGTTCGCGGCCTGCGCCACGGCCAGCTGGGCCTCGGCCTGGGCAATGTCACTGCCGGCATCGGCATTGGCCTGCACCTGGGCCCGGGCGCTGGCCTGCTGCGCGCGGGCGACCTCGACGGCGCGCCGGGTCTCGTCCAGGCGCGAGGCGCTGACAAAGCCCTGGGCCACCAGTTGCTGTGCGCGCACCATCTCGGCCTGCGCTGCGCTCAGCGTCGCATCGGCCTGGCTCACGGCGGCCGCACTCGATGCGCGTCCGGTGGTGCGCAGACCCTTCAAATGCGCCTCGGCCTGGCGCTGGCTCGCTTCGGCCTGGCGCTGCGCGGCGCGAAGTTCGTCGGATTCCAGCGTCACCAGCACATCGCCCTGGCGCACCTGCGCGCTCTCCCTGACGTGCACCTTCGCCACGCGCCCGGTCAGGGTGCTGCCCACGTCCACGCGCGACAGCGTGGCCACGCGGGCCGAGAACTGCACGGTGCGAACCAGCGGCGCCCGGCGCACCTCGATGACCTCGACCAACGGCCGGCTCAAGCTCAACCACAAAGCGGCCGCAGCGATCACGGCGGCCACTGCGAAGGCGATCAGGAGCCAGCGGCGCATCATGGCTGCGTGTCGGGTGTGGACCGGTAGAACGCTTCGACCAGGCCCTTGAGCTTGATCAGCAGCGGATGCCCCTTGCGGTCCACCGTCTTTCCGGCGGGGACTTTGATCCAGCCCTCGCTGATGCAGTATTCCTCGACATCGAACCGTTCCTTGCCGTTGAAACGGATGCCGATGGCATGCTCGACGGCTGCGGCATTGAAGAACGGGCTGCGTGGATCGACCGACAGATGGTCGGGCAGGGGCGGTGCAGAAGTGGCTGGCGTGGTGGCGGGGGCTTGAGGTGCGTCGTTCATTAGGTGTCGTTGTTGGTTCAGGCCCAATAACTGTGCCGTTGGTTGACTTGGACTCCTATGCTACTGCACCTTGTGGCGTGGGACTGGCTCGAATCGAGCCTCGGCCATTCCGATGGCGAATGCCCCATGGAACCTTGGCCAGAGCTTTGTCCACTCAGCCATATCGAGCGCAGCACAAGGCAGGACCATCGCCAAACGCTGCTCGCTCTGTTGCTTCGTTATGCAAAAGACCTGGCATCCGCGCCCCGCGGCCAGGCCTCGAATGAGGTCTTGGCGCATCTGCAGGACACCATCCGCCAACTCCAGTGGGAGTTGCAAGTGCCTGCGCAAGCCTCTGTGCAAGCCTCATCAGCTACTCAAGACCCACCCCGGCAGAGCCGCCCCCCAGCTTCTGCCCAAGCCCGACAAACGCCCTCCAACCCACAACGCTCGTCCTCGACTCCGGAACACCGCTCGACAGGGAGCCAGCCCTCCGAGGCAGCGCCGCGCACACGGTCCGTTCCAGTGTCGCAATTCGAGCAGGCATTCGGTATGCAGCCGTTCAGCTTACCGGATGTTGGCTTTCCGTTGGAGAGCTTCCTATCGATAGACGATCTCCCGCAACGGGGGGCAAACGTCAATGTCCTTCAATATACGCGCCTGATCGTCGAGCCTGCCCCTGAGCAAGCTACCTCTTCGTCACGACCCGGCCCAGCTGCCGCTCGACAAAAAAGTATCCATGCTGGCCGCACTCGCGACAGGTGCGCCTTCCGTCATCGGACTCACGCCGACGCAGGCCAACGGCGAAGAGGTGCAGAAAGTGTACAAAGTCATGGAGGAACACGCCCCCCTGGTCTGGGAAAAAGTCAATGAACTCGACCTTCCACTCGACCGCACAGGAGAAAACGGTGGGATCAGCGTATTGAGCCTGTCCCCTGCCAATCAATCAGTGCTTCCCTTCGCAAAGAGAGTAGGAGACATTCTGAATTCGTCGGTTGCCAACAGACCATCGGCAGCCTAGCAGGCGGCGGCAATGACACGCGGGCGTTAATATCCCCGCATGTCCGCCAATGCGACCCCCGCGCCCGACCTGCCCCGCGATGCCCAGAGCATCCTGGCGCTGGCCTCGCGGTCGATGTTTCATCAGTTCTCCAGCATCAGCCAGGGCATGTTCCTGGTCGATCGCAGCGGCCGCATCGTCTGGGTCAACGAAGGCTACAAGCGCTTCTTGCCGGCCCTGGGCTTCTCGTCGGTGGACCAGTTCGTGGGCCACATGGTGGAAGAGGTGGTTCCCAATACCCAGATGCGCCGCGTGCTCGAAACCGGCGAGCCCGTGCTGATCGATCTGCTCACCAACAAAGCGGGCACTTTCGTCGTGAGCCGCATTCCGCTGCGCGACGAGCGCGGCGGTGGCCAGGGCGGGGACGTCATAGGCGCCATCGGCATCGTGCTGTTCGATCATCCCGAGACCACCTTGCAGCCCCTGATCAGCAAGTTCGTGCTGCTGCAGCGCGACCTGGACGACGCGCGCCGCGAACTCGCGAGCCAGCGCAACGGCCAGCGCCCGTCCAAGCACACCTTCGCCAGTTTCATCGGATCAAGCCCGGCGGCGGTCGAGGTCAAGCGCCAGGCGCGGCGGGCCGCACAGTCCTCCAGCCCCGTGTTGCTGCTGGGCGAGACCGGCACCGGCAAAGAGCTGTTGGCCCATGCCATCCACGCGGCTTCTGCGCGTGCGCGCGGGCCACTGGTCAGTATCAACATCGCAGCCGTGCCCGACACCCTGCTGGAGGCAGAGTTCTTCGGCGTGGCCCCCGGCGCCTACACCGGGGCCGAGCGCAAGGGGCGCGACGGCAAGTTCAAGCTGGCCGATGGCGGCAGCCTGTTCCTCGACGAGATCGGCGACATGCCGCTGCCGCTGCAGGCCAAGCTGCTGCGCGCACTGCAGGAAGGCGAAATCGAGCCGCTGGGCTCCAACCGGGTCGTGCCCTTCGATGCCCGGTTGATCGCCGCGACCTCGCGCGATCTGGCCGCGCTGGTGCGCGAGGGCCGCTTCCGCGAGGACTTGTACTACCGCATCAATGTGCTGCCGATCCGCGTGCCGCCGCTGCGCGAGCGCCGCGCCGACATCCCCGCGCTGGTCGAGGCTCTGGGCGAGGACATGGCCTTGCGCGGCGGTGTGGCAGCGCCCGAGCCGAGTCCGCAGGCACTGGCTCTGCTCATGGCGCAGACCTGGCGCGGCAACGTGCGCGAGTTGCGCAATGTGCTGGAGCAGGCCGCCATGCGCAGCGATTCGCCGCGCATCGAAACCTCCGAGCTGGAGGCCGTGCTGCGGCAGTCCGGCGTGGAGCACATCGCGCAGCCGACACCTACGGAGCCGGCCGATGCCGATGCAGCCCATGCGGCCGCCTTGCGGCCGCTGGTCGAACAGGTTGCAGAACTTGAGCAGCGCGCCATTGCGGCCGCGATGCGCGCCTGTGGCGGCAACAAGGTCGCGGCCGCGCGCATGCTGGGGATCTCCCGTGCCACCCTCTATGGCCGGCTGGCATCCAGATCGTCACGCTGAAGACGGTGGCTAATTTATATACATATGTTTAAATATCGAACATATAGTGTATTTTATTTAGTCAATTTCATTCGGGTATTCCTGAGTCACCCATATGAATCAAGGCCTTACGCGCTGGCACGCCCTGTGCAATAGTCTGGCAGACCGTCCGTCAACAACAGGAGACAACACCATGCATCGTCGCAACCTCGTGGCCCTGGCCGCGCTTGCCGCCACCGCCTTCGCATCCCCGCTCGCGCTCGCCCAGGCCAAGGAAATCCGCATCGCCCACGTCTACAGCAAGACGGGTCCGCTCGAAGCCTATGGCAAGCAGACCGCCGTGGGCTTCAACATGGGCCTGGACTACGCCACCGGCGGCACCATGATGGTCGCCGGCAAGAAACTCGTCGTGCTCGAGAAAGACGACCAGGGCAAGCCGGACCTGGGCAAGTCGCTGCTCGCCGCCGCCTATTCCGACGACAAGGCCGATATCGCCGTCGGCCCGACATCTTCGGGCGTGGCCCTGGCCATGCTGCCCGTGGCCGAAGAGTACAAAAAAATCCTGCTGGTTGAACCCGCCGTGGCCGACTCCATCACCGGCGACAAATGGAACAAATACATTTTCCGTACCGGGCGCAACAGCTCGCAGGACGCGATCTCCAACGCCGTGGCGCTGGACAAGCCGGGCGTGACCATCGCCACGCTGGCGCAGGACTACGCCTTCGGCCGAGACGGCGTCAGCGCCTTCAAGGCCGCCATCAAGAAGGCCAAACTGGTTCATGAGGAATACCTGCCGGCCAACACCACCGACTTCACTGCCGGCGCGCAACGCCTGATCGACAAGCTGCGCAACATCCCGGGGCGCAAGGTGATCTTCATCATCTGGGCCGGCGCCGGCAACCCCTTCAAGATCGCCGACCTGGACCTCAAGCGCTACGGCATCGAGATCGCCACCGGCGGCAACATTCTGCCGGCCATGGCCAGCTACAAGAACTTCCCCGGCATGGAAGGCGCGGCCTACTATTACTTCGGCATTCCGAAGAACCCGGTCAACGAGGCCATGGTGTCGCGTCATTACAAGCAGTTCAAGGCGCCGCCGGACTTCTTCACCGCCGGCGGCTTCTCGGCTGCCATGGCCGTGGTCACCGCGCTCAAGAAGAGCAACGGCGACGCCAGTGCCAACACGCTGATCCGCACCATGGAAGGCATGAGCTTCGACACGCCCAAGGGCAAGATGACATTCCGCAAGGAAGACCACCAGGCCATGCAGAGCATGTACCACTTCAAGATCAAGGTCGATCCGGCCTTTGCCTGGGGCGTGCCTGAACTGGTGCACGAGATCAAGCCCGAAGAGATGGCGATCCCGATCAAGAACAAGCGCTGAGAGCGGTGTCATGCTCGAGACGAAAGGACTCACGGTCCGCTTCGGCGGACACGTGGCGGTCAACGCTGTCAGTTGCGCTTTCGCACCCGGCACCCTGACCGCCATCGTCGGCCCCAACGGTGCGGGCAAGACCACCTATTTCAATCTGATTTCCGGGCAGATCCCTGCCACCGAGGGCACCGTCTGGCTCAATGGCCGCAATCTATCCGGCCTGAGCGCCTCGGCCCGCACCCGGGCTGGTCTGGGGCGCGCCTTTCAGCTAACCCAGCTGTTTCCAACGCTGAGCGTGCTCGAGAACGTGCGCCTGGCCGTTCAGGCCGCACGCGAGGGTCCGCACCGCCGCGGCCTCAATCTCTGGAGCGTGTGGAGCGACCACCGTGTGCTGCTGGCGCGCGCGCAGGAAATCCTCGAAGCCGTGGCGCTGCAGGACCGGGCCCAGGCCTCCGTGGCCAGCTTGCCGCACGGCGACCAGCGCAAGGTCGAAGTGGCCATGCTGATGGCGCTGGACGCCAGCGTGCTGATGTTCGACGAACCCACCGCCGGCATGAGCACCGACGAGGCGCCCGTGATCCTCAACCTCATCCGGCAGCTCAAGCAGGATCGCAGCAAGACGATTCTGCTGGTGGAACACAAGATGGACGTGGTGCGCGAGCTCGCCGACCGCATCATCGTGCTGCACAACGGACAACTCGTGGCCGACGGTGAGCCGGCCGAGGTCATTGCCTCGCCAGTGGTGCAGCAGGCCTATCTTGGTGTGGCACCCGATGCGCCCAGCGCGCCTGCAGCGGCGCTGGCACAGGAGGAGGGGGCATGAGCGCGCCGGACGATCTGCTGACACTGCAGGACGTGCACACCCACATCGGCGCGTACCACATCCTGCACGGCGTGGACCTGCGCGTGCCGCGCGGCGAGCTGACCATGCTGCTCGGGCGCAACGGCGCGGGCAAGACCACGACGCTGCGCACCATCATGGGCCTGTGGCGCGCTTCCAGCGGCAGCATCCGCTTCGCCGGGCAGGAGATCACCACCTTCGATACGCCGCGCATCGCCGCGCTCGACATCGCCTATGTGCCGGAGAATATGGGCATCTTCGCCGACCTCACGGTCCAGGAGAACATGCTGCTGGCCGCACGCGGCGCGCGCAGCGCAAGCCAGATGGACGAAGCCCGGCTGCAGTGGATCTTCTCGCTGTTCCCGGCAGTCAAGACCTTCTGGAGCCATCCTGCGGGCAAGCTCTCCGGCGGGCAGAAGCAGATGCTGGCGGTGGCGCGTGCCATCGTGGAGCCACGCGAACTGCTGATCGTGGACGAGCCCAGCAAGGGCCTGGCGCCGGCCATCATCAACAACATGATCGATGCCTTCGCGCAGCTCAAGCACAGCGGCGTGAGCATTCTGCTGGTGGAGCAGAACATCAACTTTGCCAAGCGGCTGGGCGACAGCGTCGCCGTCATGGATGGCGGCCGCGTGGTGCACAGCGGCAGCATGCGCGCGCTGGCCGAAGACACCGCGCTGCAGCGCTCACTGCTGGGACTGGCGCTATGAACAAACCCGATTTCGACTGGAAACCCCTGGCACTGGTGCCGGTGCTCATGGGCGTGGCGCTGCCGCTGGTGGGTTCGCCCTCGACCTGGCTCACCCTGACGGTGGCGGGGCTGGCTGCGGGCATGATCATCTTCATCATCGCCTCCGGCCTGACCCTGGTGTTCGGGCTGATGGACGTGCTCAACTTCGGCCACGGAGTGTTCATCACACTGGGCGCCTTCATGGCCACCACGGTGCTGGGTGCCATGAGCGACTGGACCGGCTCGCAGGAACTGTGGCGCAACATGCTCGCGGTGCTGCCGGCCATGCTGGTGGCGATGCTGGTGGCCGGCGCGCTGGGCCTGGCCTTCGAGCGCTTCATTGTGCGACCGGTCTACGGTCAGCATCTCAAGCAGATCCTGATTACCGTGGGCGGCGCCATCATCGGCGAGGAACTGATCAAGGTCATCTGGGGTCCGCAGCAAGTGCCGTTGCCTTTGCCCGAGGCCATGCGCGGCGCGCTGTTGGTGGGCGACGCCGCCATCGAGAAATACCGACTCATCGCCGTGGTCGTGGGCGCGCTGATCTTCGCTGCGCTGGCCTGGACCCTCAGCCGCACCAAGATTGGCCTGCTGATCCGCGCCGGTGTCCAGGACCGCGAGATGGTCGAGTCTCTGGGCTACCGCATCCACCGGCTGTTTGTCGGTGTTTTCGTCGTGGGCAGCGCGCTGGCGGGGCTGGGCGGTGTGATGTGGGGCCTGTACCTGCAGAACGTGACGCCGCAGATCGGCGGGCAGGTCAATGTGCTGATCTTCATTGTCATCATCATCGGTGGACTGGGCTCCACGCGCGGCGCGCTGATCGGCGCGTTGCTGGTCGGGCTGCTGGCCAACTATGCGGGTTATGTAGTGCCCAAGGCTGCGCTGTTCTCCAACATCGCGCTGATGGCGGCCATCCTGCTTTGGCGCCCACAGGGCGTCTACCCCGTGGCCAACCGCTGAGCGAGCCCCGCCATGCTGAACCGACTCCTCTCCGCCGACTTTCCGCGCAACCGCCTGCTGGCTGTGCTGTTGATCGGGCTGCTGATCGCCCTGGCCTTCGCGCCTTTCCTGTTCCCAGGCGTCAAGGCCTTGAGCGTGGCAGCCAAGATACTGGTCTTCATCGTGCTGGTCGCAAGCTTCGACCTGCTGCTGGGCTACACCGGCATCGTGAGCTTTGCCCATACCATGTTCTTCGGCATCGGCGCCTACGGCGTGGCCATCGCCTGCACCCGCATGGGCCCGACCTGGACTGCGCTGGCCACCGGTCTGGGCGCCGCGCTGGCGGTGTCGCTGGTGCTGGCCACTGTGGTGGGACTGTTCTCGCTGCGGGTGCGCGCCATCTTCTTTGCCATGATCACTTTGGCCGTGGCGGCAGCGTTCCAGACCCTGGCATCGCAGTTGTCAGACCTGACCGGCGGCGAGGATGGCCTGACCTTCAAGTTGCCCGATTGGCTGAGCCCGGCCATGGAGTTCGCCGAAGAGCCCTTTCTTGGCGTGACGCTGGATGGCCGGCTGCTGTGCTACTACCTGTTGTTCGTGATGGCGCTGGCGCTGTTGCTGGGCCTGCTGCGCATCGTCAATTCGCCATTCGGCCGCGTGCTGCAGGCTATCCGCGAAAACGAATTCCGGGCCGAAGCCATCGGCTATCGCGTCGTTGTCTACCGCACCATATCGAGCATTCTGTCCGCGCTGTGCGCCACGCTGGCCGGCGCCATGCTGGCGATCTGGCTGCGTTACAACGGTCCGGACACCTCCTTGTCTTTCGAGATCATGCTCGACGTGCTGCTGATGGTGGTGATCGGTGGCATGGGCACGATCTATGGCGCGGCCGTCGGCGCGGTCGTGTTCGTCGTGGCGCAAAGCTATCTGCAGGACCTGCTGCGCCTGGGCAGTGAAGCCGCCTCCGGTCTGCCCTGGCTGTCGGCCCTGCTGTCACCCGACCGCTGGCTGCTGTGGCTGGGCCTGCTGTTTGTGTTGTCGGTGTATTACTTCCCGACCGGGGTGGTGGGGCGCCTGCGCGCGCGCACCCAGCGTGAAAAGGCGGGAGCAGCGTCGCCATGAGCCATCGCTCCCAGTACGTGCGCTGTGCCGGCCGCGAGATCCACTACACCGAATGGGGCGCCGACCACGCCGACACCGTCATCGCCTGGCACGGCCTGGCGCGCACCGGCCGCGACATGGACGAACTGGCGCAGCACCTGAGCGCGCGCTACCGCGTGATCTGCCCCGACACGCTGGGGCGTGGCCTGAGCCAGTGGAGCCCGGACCCCGACCACGAATACTGCCTGGCCTTTTATGCACGTCTTGCCGCCGACCTGTTCTCGCAGCTGGGTATCGCTCGCGCGCACTGGGTGGGCACCTCCATGGGCGGCGCCATCGGCATGGTCTGCGCCTCGGGCCTGGCGCAGCCCACGCTCAAGGGCCGCATTGCCAGCCTGGTGCTCAACGACAATGCGCCGCAGCTTGCGGCCAGCGCGATCGAGCGCATCAAGGCCTATGCCGGAAATCCGCCGGCATTCGATTCCATGCTCGAGCTCGAAGCTTTTTTCCGGCAGGTGTACCAGCCCTACGGCTGGTTGAGCGACGCGCAGTGGCGCCGCATGGCGGAAACCTCGGCGCGGCGGCTGCCCGACGGCCGGCTCACGCCACACTACGACCCGGCCATGATCCGGCAGTTCACCCACCACGAAGATGACTACCTGATCTGGCGCCACTACGACGCCATCACGGCCCCGGTCCTGTGCCTGCGCGGCGCCCAATCCGATCTGGTCCTGCCCGAGGTCGCGCAGGCCATGCGCACGCGCGGACCGCGCGCACGGGTGGTCGAAATCCCCGACTGCGGCCACGCGCCGGCGCTCAATGTGCCCGCGCAGCTCTCTCTGGTCGCGGACTTCATCGACGCGCACAACTGAATAACCCTGTTTGCAGCATCCCGGGTTTACCCCGGGCTTGTCCGCGTCCTGCAATCCACTTTATGCTGTGAAGTCCACAACCCAATGCACCTTCCAGGAGCCCGCATGAGACGCATGACAGCACAAGATTTCGACCAGGAACTGTTGATTCTTTTTGATGCCTACGTTCACGGCACGATCGATCGCCGGGGCTTTCTTGAGCGCGCCCAGAAGTTCGCCGTCGGCGGCATGACGGCGGGTGCATTGCTCGCCGCCCTGAGCCCCAACTTCGCGCTGGGCCAGCAAGTGGCCAAGGACGACCGGCGCATCCAGACCGAGATGATTGACTACGCATCGCCCGCGGGCAGCGGGCGCATGAAGGGCTATCTGGCGCGGCCAGCCAACGTCACGGGCAAGCTGCCCGGCGTGCTCGTGATTCACGAGAACCGCGGTCTGAATCCGCACATCGAAGACATTGCGCGCCGCCTCGCGCTGGACAACTTCATCGCCTTTGCGCCCGACGCGCTGACCCCCCTTGGCGGCTATCCCGGCAACGAAGACAAGGCCCGCGAACTGTTTGCCACCCTGGACCAGAACAAAGCCCGTGAGGACTTCATCGCCGGCGCCAATCTGCTCAAGGCCCGCCCCGAGCTCAATGGCAAATACGGTGCCGTGGGCTTTTGCTACGGCGGCGGCATGGTGCATATCCTCTCGACCCGCCTACCCGATCTGGCCGCCGGCGTGCCCTTCTATGGCAACGTCCCGGCCGCGTCCGAGGCCGTCAAGGTCAAGGCGCCGCTGCAGATGCATTTCGCCGGCATCGACGAACGCATCAATGCATCATGGCCCGGGTACGAGGCCGCGCTGAAGGCCGCCGGCGTGCGCTACGCAGCCTGGCAATATCCCAACACCCAGCACGGCTTCAACAACGACACCACACCGCGCTTCGATGCGGCGGCGGCCAAGCTGGCCTGGGACCGCACGATCGCCTTCTTCAACCAGCACCTGCGCGCCTGAGGGGGCAGGGGCGGCTAGAGCCAGCCGCCCATGTGCCGCAGTGACAGCCGCCCCAGCGCGGCTGTCCAGTGCGCCGAATCATTGAGGCACGCGATGTAGCCGAAGCGCTCGCCGCCGGCGGCAAGAAAGGCCTCGCGCGCCTCCTGCGCGATTTCTTCCAGCGTCTCAAGACAGTCGCCGGTAAAGCCTGGACAGAACACGTCCACGCTGCGCGTGCCCGCGCGCGCCAGGGCCTGCAGCGTGGGTTCGGTATAAGGCTGCAGCCATTGGGCCCGGCCGAAACGCGACTGGAAGGTCAGCTGCCATTGCCCCTCGGACAGGCCTAGCGCCTGTGCCAGCAGCCTGCCGGTTTCCTGGCACTGGTCGTGATAGGGATCACCCAGTTCCCGCGTGCGTTGCGGCACGCCATGGAAACTGAGGATCAGCCGCTCGGCGCGACCCTGGACCTGCCAGTGGTCGCGCACGCGCTGCGCAAGCGCTGCGATATAGCCGGCATCGTCGTGGTATTGATTGACGAAGCGCAGTTCGGGCAGGCGCCGCACGCGCGCGGCCCAGGCATAGACCGCGTCGAACACGCTCGCGCTGGTGGTGCCCGAATACTGCGGATAGGCCGGCAGGACGAGGACGCGGGCGACACCCTGGCTCTTGAGGGCAGTCAGCTGCGCGGCGATCGCGGGCGAGCCGTAGCGCATCGCAGGCAGTACCGTGACCGCATGGCCCGCGTCCTGCAGCCATTGCTGCAGACCGGCGGCCTGGCGCTCAGTCCAGATCTTCAGGGGCGAGCCCTCGGGCGTCCAGATGGACGCGTACTTTGCGGCGGATTTGGCGGGCCGCACCCGCAGAATGATGCCGTGCAATATCGGCAGCCACAGCAGTCGCGGTATCTCGACCACCCGATGGTCCGAAAGAAACTCGGCCAGATAGCGCCGCACCGCAGACGGCGTGGGCGCGTCAGGCGTGCCCAGATTGCACAGCAGGATTGCGGTGCGCCCGGGCCCGGCGGGCGCGGGGGATATTTCAGGGTCGAAGCGGGACAGGGAAAGCATGAGGTATTCTCTCCGACTATGCTCGACATCACCAAGATCAAGGCCATTTCACTGGACCTGGACGACACCCTGTGGCCGATCTGGCCGACCATCGAGCGCGCCGAGAAAGTCCTGCACAACTGGCTGACCGACAACGCTCCGATGGCCGCCGCGCTGTTCTCGAGCCCTGTGGCGCTGCGTGAAATCCGCGACCACATCGCCCTCACCCGCGCCGAACTCCGTCACGACCTGAGCGCCATTCGGCGCGAGTCCATTCGCCTGGCCTTGTACCGCGCCGGAGAAAATCCGATGCTCGCACAGAGTGCTTTCGATGTTTTTTTCGCCGAGCGCCAGCGCGTCGAGTTCTACGACGACGCACTGCACGCGCTCGAATTCCTGGCGCAGCGCTTTCCGCTGGTCAGCCTGTCCAACGGCAATGCCGATGTGGAACGCGTGGGCCTGGGCAAGTACTTTCGCGCGGCGGTGAGCGCGCGCGAGTTCGGCGTCGGCAAGCCCGACCCGCGCATCTTCCATGCGGCCGCGGGCGCAGTCGACGCGCAGTGCCACCAGGTGCTGCACGTGGGTGACGATGCCACACTGGACGTGCTGGGCGCGCTCAACAGCGGCATGCAGGCGGCCTGGGTCAATCGCGCCGATCATCTCTACCCGCACGATGAGCAGCCCCACATCGTGCTGAGCAACCTGACCGAACTGTGCGAACTGATCAGGCAGCGCGAGGCGTCATGAGCGCTGCCGCAGCCGTCGCACTGCGCACTGCGCCTTCCAGCGTGGCGGGGTAGGGGCCTTCCACGTAGTCGCCGCAGGCCAGCAGCCCTGGCGCAATGTACGCGGCGGGCCGCTGCAGTCCGGGCGTGCAGGCGAAGGTTGCGCGCCTTTCCACCACCGTCTGCAAAAGTTCGAGATCGTCCAGACCCAGCTGTGCGCGGCCCTGTGCCATGACTTGTTGCGACAGGGCGTCGCGTTCCTCGCGGCATGCACTCACGACAAAGGCCAGCACTACACGCTGTGCGTCGTCGTTTCCTGGGCTGTGTTCCAGGCCCGGCGGCAAGGCCCGGCGCGGCAGGCCGCGGTCGAAGACGAATTGCGCCGGCGCGCCGGGTCCGCTGCGCAAGGCCAGCATGGGCTGCGCGAGCCGATGACGGCTCAGCGCATAGACCGTGGCAATGGCCTCGTGGCGCAAAGCCCGCGCTGAGGCGGCCCAACTGCCGTCCGCAAACTGCGCGCCGGCACCGTCGCATTCCTCGACCAGGCGCGCCGCGTCCCAGGGCGCGCAGGCCAGCAGCACCGTGTCGAAGGGTTCGCCATCGAGCGTCCAGCCCCCCGCATGGGGGGCCAGTTCCTGCACCCTGTGCGCCCGCCGGACCTCGCCGCCGTGCGCCAACAGCCAGCGCGCAGCGGCATCCGGAAACAGGCGGCTGAGGTCGTACTGCGGCAGCAGCAGATGCGAGCTGCCCGCAGGCCCCAGCAGGCCATCGCGCAGCACACGCAGGAACACCTGGGCACTGGCCTGCGCCATCGGCGTATTGAGCGCCGACAGGCACAGTGGCTCGACAAATTCCGCGACAACGCGCGCTCGCAGGGTCTGGCTCATCCGTGCCACAGTCAATGAAGGCGCGCATTCGAAGTGCGCCCGCTTCCACGACAGCGCCGCGCGCAGCAGCGACAGCTTGTCGCGCCAGTCCCAGCCGCGTGCCGTCAGAATCCCGGCCAGCGCATCCAGCGGCGCCGGCCAGCGCGGCAGCACCAGGCCGCCACCATCGGGATAGCGCAGCGATAGCGTGCGCCGCTGCAGCGCGGCGTCAAGGTCGACGCCGACCAGGGCCATCAGGCCAAGGGTTTCGGTGTACGCGCCGATCAGGATGTGCTGGCCGTTGTCCAGACCGGCCATTGCTTCAGTCAGCGCGCGCGCGCGTCCGCCCAGACTGCGTGCGGCCTCGAATACGGTTACCGCATGGCCGGCGCGGCAGGCCTGCACCGCCGCCGCCATTCCGGCCCAGCCGCCGCCTACGACGGCGACACGGCTCATCGCCCGAGCGCCTGCATGCGCCAGGCCAGCCAGAGCTTGCGCAGCGGCGTCAGGCTCACGCGCTGGTGCAGCACCTGAAAGCCATCAGACTCGATCTCGCGCAGCAAGGCGCGGTAAATGCTGGCCATCATCAGTCCGGGCTTCTGCGCGCGGCGGTCAGCCTCGGGCAGCAGGGCCAGCGCCTCGTCATAGAGGTCCTGCGCACGCTGTGCCTGGAAGCGCATCAGCGCGGTGAACCGATCAGAGTAAGTGCGCTTGAGGATTTCATGCGCCTTCACATCGAAGCGCTGCAACTCGTTCATCGGCAGATAGATGCGCCCGCGCAGCGCGTCCTCGCCCACGTCGCGAATGATGTTGGTGAGCTGGAAGGCGAGCCCCAGCCTGTGCGCGTATTCAGTAGTGGCGGCTTGCGTCTGCCCGAAGATGCGGGCCGAGACCTCGCCGACCACACCGGCTACCAACTGGCAATAGCGCTGCAGCGCCGTGAAATCGAGGTAGCGCGTCTGCTCCAGGTCCATGCGGCAGCCCTCGATTACCGCTTGCAGATGGCGCTGCTCGATGCCGAAGCCCGCGCACAGCGGCATCAGGGCCTTCATTGCAGGATGGCTGGGCTGGCCGGCATAGGCGCTGGCCACTTCGGACTGCCACCAAGCGAGCTTGGTGGCCGCAACGCCGGGGTCCTGCACCTCGTCGACCACAGCGTCGACCTCGCGGCAGAACGCATAGAAGGCTGTGATCGCCGCACGCCGGGGCTTGGGCAGAAACAGAAAGGCGTAATAGAAGCTGCTGCCGGAGGCTGCCGCTCTTTGCTGGACATACTGCTCGGGGGTCATGGCGCGATTGTCACATCCACAGGCCGCGCCACATCAGCAGCGGGGCATCCAGCGCGCGCAGGCGCGGCCGGGTCTGCAGCGTCGCATGGCCCGAGGCCTCGATGCGCTCCAGGATGCGCAGGCCGCCCTGAACCACCAGGCGCAGTTCCCAGCCGCCGCGACCGGGCAGGGCATGGACCAGTGGCGCGCCCTCGCGCATCAGATCAAACGCCCAGCGGCACAGGCTGGCGATCAGGCGCGTGGTCTGCGGCGTGACACGCCGCGCGCGCAGGTCGTCTTCGCTGGCACCGCAGGCGATCCGGTCCGCCTGCGGCCAGTAGTGGCGCCCGCGCCCGATGTCCACGCTCAGGTCCTGCCAGAAATTGATCAGTTGCAAGGCCGAACAGATGCAGTCGCTGCGCCGCAGCGACACTTCATCGCCCACGCCATACAGATGCAGCAGGAGCCGCCCCACCGGGTTGGCCGACAGGCGGCAGTAGGCCAGCAGGTCCTGACGGTCGGCATAGGGTAGGGCATCGCGTGTTCGGACCACGTCCTGCTCGAAAGCCGAGAGCAGATCACCCAGCAGCGCGGGGGGCAGCGAGAACTCGTGCAGCGCGGTCGCCAGGGGCCGGAACACCTGCGGCCAACGGGCCGAAGGCGCCGTGCCGCGCGTCAGCGCTGCCAGATCGGCTCGGTAGTCGGCCAGATTGGCCAGGCGGGCCGCGGCCGGGGCATCGCCCTCGTCGGCGATGTCGTCCGCGACTCTGGCAAAGTGGTAGATCGCGGCAATCGGCGCACGCAGCCGGGGCGGACACAGCCAGGACGCCACGGGGAAATTCTCGTAGTGGTCAACGGGGTACGAAGGGGCATTCACGCCGGCATTGTCGTTGCTTGACAAGAATTTCCGTTTACCCTAGATTACTAACTAGTCAGTCATTAGCGGCATTCGCCGCTCCACTCCATTCCTGCCATGACACCTCCGACCTCCTCAACAATGCGCCTGTCTGCACCCCTTCTGGTGGCAAGCCTGATGCTGGGCGCCTGCGCCAAGCCCGAGCCCGCACCGGAGCCGGTGCGCGCCGTCAAGGTCATGACCGTGGGCATGGGCACTTTCGATGCAGGCGCCGAATTCCCCGCCGAAGTCCGTGCGCGGGTCGAGTCCCGGCTCGGGTTTCGCGTCGGCGGCAAGATTCTGAGTCGCGGGGTCGAACTCGGCCAGCGCGTCAAGGCCGGACAGGTGCTGGCGCAGCTCGACCCGCAGGACTACAAGCTGGCCGCTGATGCGGCCCGGGCGCAGGTCGCAGCCGCCCAGACCAACCGGGATCTGGCGGCGGCCGACTACAAGCGCTTTGCCGCGCTGAAAGAGCAGAACTTCATCAGCGGCGCCGAGCTGGAGCGGCGCGACACCGCCCTCAAGTCCGCGCAGGCCCAGTTGGAGCAGGCCCAGGCCCAGTTCAGCGCCCAGGGCAACCAGACCGCCTACACCCGGCTCGTGGCGGATGTATCCGGCGTGGTGACCGCCGTTGAAGCCGAGGCCGGCCAGGTGGTGGCTGCCGGCACGCCGGTGTTTCGCATCGCCCAGGACGGCCCGCGCGATGCGGTGTTCACCGTGCCCGAAGACAAAGTGGGCCGGCTGGCGCTCGGGGGCCAGGTCGCTCTGAGGGTCTGGGCCGGCGACACACCGCTGCGGGGCCGCGTGCGCGAAATCGCCGCCAGCGCCGATCCCGTCACCCGCACCTATCCGGTCAAGGTGGCGATCGAAGGCGCTGCCATGCCGGCGCTGGGCGCTACGGTCTATGTGCGCCCCGCATCCCTGGGACATGCCGGTACGCAAGTCATCAAGCTGCCGACCAGCGCGCTGCGCCAGGAGGGCACGGGCACTGCGGTCTGGGTCCTGGAACCCTCGACCATGACCCTGCGTTCGCAGACCGTCCAGCTGGCCACGGCCGACGGCAACGAGGCTGTCATCGCCGCCGGCCTGCAGCCAGGCATGCAGATCGTGAGCGCCGGCGTCCATGTGCTGCAGCCGGGCCAGAAAGTCACCGTGTGGCAGGCCACCGCGGCCGCAGTCAAGAAGTAGGGCAGCCATGCATTCCAGGGACGACACTGCACAGGCCGCCGCAGGCTTCAACCTTTCCCAGTGGGCGCTGGAACATCCGGCGCTGACGCGCTACCTGATGATCGTGCTGATGGTGCTGGGCTTTGCTGCCTACTTCCAGCTCGGCCAGGACGAAGACCCGCCTTTCACTTTCCGTGCCATGGTGGTGCGCAGCTACTGGCCTGGCGCCACAGCGCAGCAGATGGCCGAGCAAGTCACAGACAAGATAGAGCGCACCTTGCAGGAGGTGCCCTACGCCGACAAGATCCGCAGCTACTCCAAACCTGGTGAGTCGCAGGTCATCTTCCAGATCAAGGACTCGTCGCGTGCGAGCGAAGTGCCCGGCGTCTGGTACGCGGTGCGCAAAAAGATTGGCGATATGCGCGGCACCCTGCCCTCGGGCGTGCAGGGCCCGTTCTTCAACGACGAGTTCGGCGACGTCTACGGCGTGATCTACGCGCTCGAGGCCGACGGCTTCAGCTACGCCGAACTCAAGACCTTTGCCGACGACGTGCGCCAGCAATTGCTGCGCGTGGCCGATGTCAGCAAGGTCGAACTCTTCGGCGTGCAGGACGAGAAGCTCTACATCGAGATCTCGCAAAAACGCCTGGCCCAGCTCGGCCTGGACATGAGCCAGGTGCTGGCGCAGCTGGGCCAACAAAACGCCGTCGAAAGCGCAGGCGCCGTGCAGACCCCGCTGGACGTGGTGCAGGTGCGCGTGGGCGGCCAGTTCCAGGCGGTCGAGCAGATCGCCGCCATGCCGCTGCGCGGCAGCTCGGGCAACCAGCTGCGCCTGGGCGACATCGCCGAGATCCGTCGCGGCTACGTCGAGCCAACCGCGGTCAAGGTCCACCACCAGGGCAAGGAAGTGATTGCGCTGGGCGTGTCCATGGCCAAGGGCGGCGACATCATCCGCCTGGGCCAGTCGCTCAAGGGCGCGGCCGCGGGCATTGCCGCGCGCCTGCCCGCGGGCATCAAGCTCGTCCAGATCCAGGACCAGCCGCGCTCGGTGGCGACCTCTGTCAACGAATTTGTCGCCGTGCTGATCGAGGCCGTGGTGATCGTCCTGGCGGTGAGCTTCCTGGCCCTGGGCTTCCACACCGACCGCAACGAGCCGCGCTGGTGGCGGCGCTACAGTGTCGACGTGCGCCCAGGCCTGGTCGTGGCCATCACCATCCCCCTGGTGCTGGCCGTGACCTTCCTGGCCATGTGGTACTGGGACATTGGCCTGCACAAGATATCACTGGGCTCGCTGATCATCGGGCTCGGCCTGCTGGTGGACGACGCCATCATTGCCGTCGAGATGATGGTGCGCAAGATGGAAGAGGGCTACGACAAAGTGCGCGCCGCCACCTTTGCCTACGAGGTCACGGCCATGCCCATGCTCACCGGTACGCTGATCACTGCGGTGGGCTTCCTGCCGATCGGCATCGCGCGCTCGGTCACCGGCGAATACACCTTCGCGATCTTCGCGGTGACGGTCATCGCGCTGGTGCTGAGCTGGATCGTGTCGGTCTACTTCGTGCCTTACCTGGGCACCCTGTTGCTCAAGCACAGGCCCGCCGCCGCGCAGCAGGGCCCGCATGAGCTGTTCGACTCCGGCTTCTACAACCGTTTTCGTCGCACGGTCGACTGGTGCGTGCAGCACCGCTGGCTGACCATCGGCGCGACCCTGCTGATCTTCGCGCTGGGCATCGTCGGCATGGGCCGCGTGCAGCAGCAGTTCTTCCCTGACTCAAGCCGCCCGGAAATCCTGGTGGACATCTGGTTTCCCGAGGGCACCTCTTTCGCGGCCAACGAAGAAGTCGCCCGGCGCGTCGAGCAGCGCCTCATGCGCGAGAACGGCGTGGTCTCCGTCAGCACCTGGCTCGGTTCGGGCGTGCCGCGCTTTTATCTGCCGCTCGACCAGGTGTTCCCGCAGACCAACGTCTCGCAGCTCATCATCATCCCCAAGGATCTGGTTTTGCGTGAGAGCCTGCGCGTGAAGCTGCCGGTGTTGCTGGCCAGCGAATTCCCCGAGGTGCGGGGTCGCGTCAAGCTGCTGCCCAACGGCCCGCCCGTGGCATACCCCGTGCAGTTTCGCGTGATGGGGCCGGACCCGCTGGTGCTGCGCGAGCGCGCCGACGAGGTCAGGACCCGCATGCGCGCCAGCCCCAACATGCGCGGCGTCAACGACAACTGGAACGAATCGATCAAGGTGATCCGCCTCGAAGTCGACCAGGACAAGGCCCGGGCCCTGGGTGTGAGCAGCCAGTCGATCGCGCAGGCTGCGCGCACCCTGGTCAGCGGCAGCGTCGTCGGCCAGTTCCGCGAGGGCGACAAATTGATTGACATCGTGCTGCGCCAGCCCCTGGACGAGCGCGACGCCATCACCGACATCGCCAACGCCAACCTGCCCACAGCTTCGGGCCGCTCCATTCCGCTGACCCAGATCGCCAGACCCGTATTCACCTGGGAGCCCGGCGTGATGTGGCGCGAGAACCGCGACTACGCCATCACCGTCCAGGGCGACGTGATCGAGGGCCTGCAGGGCGCCACCGTCACCAGCGAGCTGCTGCCCGACCTGCGCCGCATCGAAGCCGGCTGGCATGGGCGCGGCCTGTCGGGCTACCGCATCGAAGTCGCCGGCGCGGTGGAGGAGAGCAGCAAGGGGTCGAGCTCCATCGTCGCCGGCGTGCCCATCATGCTGTTTCTGACCTTCACCCTGCTGATGCTGCAACTGCACAGCTTCAGCCGCACGATGCTGGTGTTCCTGACCGGCCCCCTGGGCATTGCCGGCGTCGCCGGCGCGCTGCTGCTGCTGGGCCGGCCCTTCGGCTTCGTGGCGCTGCTGGGCGTGATCGCGCTGATGGGCATGATCCAGCGCAACTCCGTGATCCTGATCGACCAGATCGAGCAGGAGCGCGCCCGCGGCGTTCCCGCCTGGGACGCCATCGTCGAGTCCGCCGTGCGGCGCCTGCGCCCCATCGTGCTGACCGCAGCGGCCGCCGTGCTGGCCATGATCCCGCTGTCGCGCAGCGTGTTCTGGGGGCCCATGGCCGTGGCCATCATGGGCGGGCTGATCGTCGCCACCGCCCTGACGCTGCTGGCCCTGCCGGCCATGTACGCGGCCTGGTTCCGGGTGAAGCGCGAGCCAGCGTCGCTCCAGGGGCAAGGCGAAGGCAGTTAAAATTCGAGGTTGACCAATTTCAGGCGGGCGGTCGTGCCTTTACAGATACAGACCGTCCGTTTTTATTTGAATTGCTGCGCGGGTGGCGAAATTGGTAGACGCACCAGGTTTAGGTCCTGACGGTAGCAATACTGTGCGGGTTCGAGTCCCGCCCCGCGCACCACTCTTAACTGGCCTAAGTTCATGATTCATCAAGAACTTTTGCCATTTTGATATAGTCTAAAAGATTCATCCTATTTCATCTACTTTCAGCCATTTTCACCCCATTTCATTACTCCAATTTGGGAAAAAATTTGGGAAGAATGGCCGATGATGGTGCGACAAAGAGGCTCTTGAATGTCCAGACATCTGCCGTTACTGATGGCGAAGTTTCCCGGAAAACTGATGTTGGATGTTGATGACATTGCTGCTGCTACGGTGTATTCCAAGGGCCATATTTACAACATGGTCAGTGCGAAAAAGCTTCCTTTCAAATTGGCCACGGAGCTTGGTGACAAGATTTTGGTCTCAATTATCGAAATGGCTGACTACTTGGACACCAAGTTGTTGTCAAAGGCGGAGGGAACCGACACGCCAGAAGTGAGTTCCGAGGTCCCTAAACGAAAGGCCGGAAGGCCACGTGGCACTACCAAAGCCGCCCTTCAGGTGCGGTGCTTCCAGGCCCAGCTACGTACCGCCATTTACCAATACGAATCCAAAGGCATATTGGCGGAATTGCGGGCGGAATCCGAGAAGATCACGTTGATCGCCAACGAAAAATTTTCATGTTCAGAGCGTTTTCAGAACGCCAAGTCAGACATGTTGCATAACGTTGGGCGTGCAGAGGCGAAATTTGAACAGATAGACATGGAGATAGTGGCACAACGACCATAAGCGGGTTCTGTTGCAGACTGAGCTTTCCGAGCGAGTGCTTGATATTTGGAAAGCTCACGCCGCTTCGTGACTAAATCTTCGCGTTCCATGGCAATGCACCCGTCCCCTAGACGCCAAAAAAAGCATCGGTGCTTTGGTTGCCCCGATCTGACTAATGGAGTTGCAGCCTTGCTGATATTGGGGAAATGTAGCGGTAGAAATATCTGGACCCCTTGATGCCTCCTAAGATCATCCAACCAGCACGACAAGCCTGCCTCGCACTGATAGATAGTGAAGAGTCCTTGCTGTTCGCCGAAGGCTACGATGACGCCATCATGGGCATCGCCGAACTGAACGGCACTGCGTCCGTGGTCTATGACAGTGCAAAGGTCGTAAAGATCCTGCGTAGTCGCGACGGAATGACTAGAGCAGATGCCGAAGAATTCTTCGCCTACAACGTCGCTGGAGCGTTCCTGGGCGAATCATCCCCAATTTTCTTGCAACGAATCAGGCCAGGGCGACGGCAGGGCACGTCAACCGGCTAGGGCGGCCCTAGCGGATTAGGGAGCACGTATCGAAAATTGCTCAACGTCCTCAAGGTTTCCGTACAAAGGCCGCACCCACCCCAACAGAGTGAATGCGGCCATCGCTAACCAGTCTGCTCAGATTGAGCTTGATGTGCGAGATTTTTTACTGCCCTCCTTAGCGAGAACTTCCTGCTGCAACTCGGCCTGTTCCACAACGCTCAGCAACCCGGCATGCTTCGCAACAGCCTGGTGGCCAGGTCCTTGACCGGCTTTTGCCGCCATCAGTAACTGTGAGGCCAATGCCATGTTCTTACCAGCCCAGGCCACAAGCTCGTCACCCCAAATTTCTTCATCCCAGCCCAGACATTCCCAAAAGCCACTCTCGTCCATCGAGTAGACCGATAAAGTTGCATTGGTCCAGTCATCGGTCCACTCAGGAATATTGGGGTCTGATCGGCGGTCAACTTCGAGCTCATAAAATCCTTTGTCCAATAGAGCCTGCACTTGAAGTTCAAGAGCGTGCTCCTTTGATGAGGCGGCATAAAAATACATCCCGGTAAACTCTTGCTCCTCATCGACCATTTCATCTTCATCAGGCTCGCGATCCTCCTGGCGGATGAGATAGCAATGCAAAGCCATCGTTGGAAGGGGCTTGTTGACCACTCCCTCGCTCAGGTTCAACGCATCAGAGTTCATTTGTTTAGATTTAGTCATGATTTAAGTCCTTTAAAAGTTGATGAGGCGGCTAGACCGTACCTGGTTGGTCCGCGCATTTCGGGATAATCGAGCCAATATTTCTTCTAGCGATTCGGATTGAAGGTTTTAGATTTCAAACGGATGACGTTCGGGTAAATCCGGTTCATCCACCAGAAACTTCAATCCCACAAAACGTTTGCGTTGTCCATTGACGCGAAGCTGCTGATCGGGTGCCAGGTTCACCAAAGCACGTAGGCTAGACCAGAAGTTCACGCTTGAAAGAGGCCGGTAGCGGTTGCGGGTGCACCAGCTCGTGTAGCGTTCAAATACATCATCCTTGTCCTGACGTTGACCGTCCTCCATCGAGGACTGCACTCCATCGTGTTCAATCCATGCTGCAACCGTGTCTGATGCAAGAACGGCCTGGTGCTTTGCCGCGTGAATGGCCGCTGGTTCGGGTGGAAGCTTGCCACGCACGATCAGTCGCTGCAGCCCCTGTAGGCACCAATCCAGCAGCAAGTGCATCTCCTGCTTGATGATCTTGCTATCAAGCCCGGCAATGACCTGATTTTCAGAAACTTGGTGGGTAAACGGCACCACCGCAAGACGACGCCAGAAACCCGTCGAGTTGTCTCGGCTCTTTTGGTCATTGTTGGTGGAAATGATCCATTTGGCCGTCGGACGGTAGCTCACCTGGGTCAGATATTTCCGGTCAATCGACACCTGCTCTCCGCTGATCAGGCACTTGAGCATCTGCTCATCAAATCCCGACTTCGGCACCTCGTCGACCATCACCAGTGAAGCACCAAGCAAAGGCATAAGGTGAAAGCCAGACAGCTGATTCAAACGCATGGCCGCCGCACGCTCATGCAAGGACGACATCAATTTGATCAACACTGATTTGCCATTGCGACCTCCCCCCTTGAGCAAGGTCGCCACCTGCAAGCCTGTTGAGGGTGATAGCGTGTCGCCCATTAGCTCCTGCAAATATGCACGCACATCTACGTCCGGCACCGAGGAGGCCAAATATTGGGCCAGCAGCGACCCGGGGGGCAGCGAGGCAGGCGTATAGCTGTTGCCTTTGCCTGTCAGCGTAATGGCCAGGGCAAAGGTCATGCCAAAGCTCTTGTCCGGAGCATGACGCACGATAGAGCCGTTTGGGAGCATCTCGAGATACGTGTTTTTGACGGGAATGATGGTGCGGGTGGAATCCCGTTCGGCCATGGCCGGCACCAACAACGTAGCTGCCTGAATGCAGGACTTGGCAGCTTGGGGATTAGCCCGCTCTGGGTAGTGAGCATCAAGCCACTTCAAAGCATGGCGAACACTGCGTTCGCCATCCAGGATCTCAAAGAAGCTGCCATTCCACTGGTGCAGCATTTGATCACGCACAGCAAACTTGCCCTGCTTGGCCAGTTCTTCGGCATATTCCATTTCAGCGGTGCGTTCGCCGAACTTCTTTTTACGTGCCTTGCCGGACTTGCCGGAGTTCCCGGGCACTGATGACGAGACCGGATGAGCCGGCAATGCAAGGCCCTGGATAAGTGGGGCCGGTTGGCTGGGTTGAAAGGCGACAGAACCATGGCCTACTGCATTTGCATGGTTCAAATGGAAGCCGCTGTAACTGATCTGGGCCGGCTGAGAAGATAAGGTTTTCATGAGGAATCCTTTGTTGATGTTTGGCTAGTTGGAAAATTCAGAACAGCAGTTCCCCGACGACGACCGATCTGGAAGTCGCTGCGGCCAGTACACGCGGCACCGGTCAATGAGCAGAAGGGGAGCTGTAGCGGGGATTGATAGGCAATCGAGTGGCTGGTAAGCCCTCAACCCACGCCTGCGGTTAGTCGATGCGACCCTGGCGGATGGCACGCTGGATGTCTGAAATCAATTCTTCCAGAGCTTCCGATTCACCCACCAGCTCCTGCGGAGTGGGTGAGGCAGTCAACCAGCGTTCTGCGGTATCCGGGTTATCACGAATCCAATTCATGACTTCCTTACGGACATCGGTGTGGGACTGCATCCAGTCCACATCCAGGTCGCCCTCGTCGCCGGTCATCAAATAGGTCCAGAATTCTGGCTGGTCGCGGTTGATGATGCAGACCTCCCAGTAGTTGTCGACGGATTGATTGTTTTCATCAAGTTCGGTCTCGCTGCCACGCAGGATGTGGGGCGGATCCCTTTCATCCTGGTGAATGCCGCAGCTGGCTCCCCACTTGAATTGCGTATCGTATTCACGGTCAACGTCGACGCAAATCCAGCTGTTCCACTCCATGGGGTCATAGTCATACCATTCCTCCCAGCCCATTTCGAATTGGTCGTCGAACTGGTAAGGCTTCTCGATTGCGGAGTTAACAGAGAAGTCAGCGTAACCCCAGCCAATGCCTTCCTCGCTCACAAAACGGGCGGCTCCAAATAGAGGCTGGATGCCTTTGAAGCGGGGTAGGGTTCCCTCGTAGCCGGGAACGCTGATAGCGAGCACTGGTGCCGCGGCGGGCTCTACGTTGCGGGAATCTTGAGTGTTCATGAAAAGCTCCTTTTGTTGCTGCAGAACCACCTTGGCGCTGCATGGGGTGGATCGTATTTCGTACCCATCAACTCAGGGGGCATTGCGGCATGAGCGCCCGGAAGTTCCTCCATTTCCCCGAAATTCCAGAAATTCCAGATGCATAAACTGTGGCTGCACGGGCTCGACGGATCCTCAAACTGCCAATATCCGGGCAGAATCCACGCATTGGTTGACAAAAGGATAGCTATGGCTGGCGGCGCGGAATTGATGGTTGAGAAAAAGCGCAAGGCGATGCTTGCGGCGCGTGCTCAACTACGGGCGATTCCGTCGGAAGAACTCGAATCCTGCACGTATCCGACCGCTGTGGCTGCGGTCATCCTGGATGTCGATGCAGGAACGCTCTCGGATGCACGTGAGCGTCGTCTCAAATGCATTGCCAATAACGAACCTATACACCCGTTGTCCCTAGAGGCCATTCATTTCCTGGACACGCAACCCAAAGCCAAGTACCTCGCCATAGAGTTACTTAACGCGCTGGAGCGCCACAAGCATGCCAATTCATTGCATATCAATGCGCAAAAGTTGGCGGATAAGTACCCGAAAGAAATCGCGCCACGCGTGCTACTGGGATTTCAGACTTGGCTGGTACAAGCTGACCCAGATGAGCTCTGGCCGTTTTGCATACAGGCCTCGGGACGACCACTGGACTTGATTGCTGCCATGCACATCAATGAGACCACTGAGATCGTGGAATGGTTGACGATTCGGGAGTTTGGGACGCGCGCCGCTGACGCTGCTTCTCATGACTTCCATGAAAGGCAGCGCTATGAGATCAAGGGTGGATTGAAACAGGAAGCTGAACCGGTCGCGATGGACCGATGGGAGCAGCCGGGTGGGCCGCTCTAGGCACGGAGCGTGCCTTAGCAAACTTGTGCCAGTGAATAGTCAGTTAGATCAAAGGCTTAGACGTTGGCACGGGTGGCACAACTATTTCGCTCGAAGTCTCTATGGACTTCAAACTCAAAGCAAGCGGCTCCTATAAACTCTGTGCTTGTCGGTTGTGTCACCTGTGCCAGCTTGGCCAGATTGTTCGCGCTTCCGACGGATTAAAAAGTAGACCGCCGGTATCACGAACATGGAGAGCAAGGGCGCAGTGATCATGCCGCCCACCATCGGAGCTGCAATCCGTTGCATAACCTCTGAGCCTGTTCCGGTCCCCCACATGATTGGCAACAATCCCCCCAAAATCACTGCCACCGTCATCGCTTTTGGACGTACGCGCAATACAGCGCCTTCGCGGATAGCCTCCAGCAAATCAGCGGTGCCGGTCTTTCCCTGTTTGAGTTTGTCGTCCCAAGCTGTCTTGAGATACAGCAGCATGATCACGCCGAACTCCGCAGATACACCGGCTAAGGCAATAAATCCTACCGCGCCGGCCACCGACAGGTTGTAGCTCAGGATGTACAGGAGCCAGATGCCACCCACTAAGGCGAACGGCAGCGTGGCCATGATCAGGAACGCTTCATCGAAGCGTTTGAAAGTCAGATAAAGCAGCACGAAGATGATGAGCAGAGTGAAGGGAACCACAACTTTGAGCTTGGCCGTCGCGCGCTCCAGGAATTCAAACTGCCCCGACCATGAGACGGAGTAGCCGGGGGGCAACTTGACCTTGTCGGCGACGGCTTTTTGCATGTCCTGCACGGCCGAGCGCAGATCGCGGCCGCGAATATCGACATACACCCAGCCGGACAGGCGTGCGTTCTCGCTGCGCAGCATGGGCGGTCCATCCGTGATGCGGACGTCGGCCACATCAGATAACACCAAGCGCTGGCCGCGTTCGGTCACAAACGGCAGGCTGCGCAGCTTTTCCAGAGAGTCTCGCAGCTCGCGTGGGTAACGCATATTGATGGGAAAGCGCTGCAAGCCTTCCACTGTCTCGCCGATGTTCTCGCCACCCACCGCCGAGCTGATGACAGACTGCACATCGGCAATGTTGAACCCAAAACTGGCTGCTGCGTCGCGCCGAATGTTGACATCCACGTAGCGCCCACCGGTCAGACGCTCGGCCAGCGCGCTACTGACGCCTGGCACGTCCTTCAAGGCGCGTTCGATCTCTCCTGTTAGTCGGTCAATCGTGACCAGATCGGTGCCGGCCACTTTGACGCCCACCGGACTTTTGATGCCGGTGGCCAGCATGTCGATGCGGTTGCGAATTGGCGGAACCCAAATGTTGGCTAAGCCTGGCACTTTGACGATGCGGTCCAGCTCGTCCACCAGCTTGTCCTGGGTCATGCCGGCTCGCCACTGGTCGCGTGGCTTGAACTGGATGGTTGTCTCAAACATTTCCATAGGAGCCGGGTCAGTGGCCGTCTCGGCACGGCCGGCCTTGCCGTAGACACTGGCCACCTCGGGCACTGTTTTGATCAAACGATCAGTCTGCTGCAGCAGCTCACTAGCCTTTCCGGCGGACAGGCCCGGCAAGGCTGAGGGCATGTAAAGCAGGTCGCCCTCGTCTAAGCGAGGCATGAATTCACCGCCGATGTGCTGAAGCGGCCAGAGACTGATCGCCAGGACAATGCCTGCGGCCACCAATGTCAGTTTGGGCGCACGGAGAACGATCTCTAGCATTGGCCGGTAGATCGCAATCAGCAGCCGATTTAGAGGGTTCGACTTTTCATCCGGGATTCGCCCCCGGATCAGGTAGCCCATCAACACTGGGATCAGAGTGACCGACAAACCTGCAGCCGCGGCCATGGCGTAGGTTTTGGTGAATGCCAGCGGAGAGAACAGCCGTCCTTCCTGCGCTTCAAGCGTGAAGACCGGGATAAATGACAGGGTAATGATCAGCAGCGAGAAAAACAACGCTGGGCCGACTTCGGCTGCCGCGTCACCGATGACCCGCCAGCGTGCGTCGCCCTCCAGCTTTTGGTCCGGATGGTCGTGGGTCCAGTGCTCCAGATGTTTGTGGGCGTTTTCGATCATGACCACCGCAGCATCCACCATGGCGCCGATGGCAATCGCAATGCCGCCCAGCGACATGATGTTGGCATTGACGCCTTGGTAATGCATGACGATGAAGGCCGCCAGGATGCCTAAAGGTAGGGAGATGATCGCCACAAAAGCCGAACGCAGGTGAAACAGGAAGATGAAGCACACCACGGCCACCACCAAAAACTCCTCCAGCAGCTTAAAGGTGAGGTTGTTTACCGCGCGGTTGATGAGGCCAGAGCGGTCATACACCGGCACAATTTCCACCCCCTTGGGCAGGCTGGACTGCAGGGACGCCAGCTTGGCCTTGACGGCGGCGATAGTCTCCAGCGCATTCTTGCCGGAGCGCATGACAATCACGCCACCGGTGGCCTCACCTTCGCCGTCAAGTTCACCGATGCCGCGGCGCATTTCAGGCCCAATCTGGATGCGGGCTACGTCACCCAGTCTCACGGAAACACCTCCCGGCGTGGTCATGAGCGGCACCGCCCGGAAATCATCCAGACTCTGAAGGTAGCCCGAGGCCCGCACCATGTATTCAGCTTCGCCTAACTCAAGGACCGATCCACCGGCTTCCTGATTGGCTTTCTGGATGGCCTCGACCACCCTGGTGTGCGGGATGGCATAGGCTGCCAGCTTGTCCGGGTTCAGCACCACCTGGTACTGCCGGACCATGCCACCCACCGAGGCGACCTCAGCCACGTTGGGAACGGTTTTGAGCTCGTACTTGAGAAACCAGTCCTGCAACGCGCGCAGTTGCCCGGCATCTTGAGTACCGCTGCGGTCGATCAGCGCGTATTGATAGATCCAGCCGACGCCGGTAGCGTCCGGCCCCAAAGATGCCTTTGCGGCCGCCGGCAGCCGAGACTGCACCTGGTTGAGGTATTCCAGCACCCGCGAGCGCGCCCAGTACATGTCCGTGCCATCTTCAAACAACACGTAGACAAAGGAATCGCCAAAAAATGAGTAGCCGCGCACCGTCTTGGCGCCCGGCACCGACAGCATGGTTGTTGTCAGCGGGTAAGTCACCTGGTTTTCGACGATGCGTGGGGCCTGCCCCGGGTAAGTGGTGCGGATGATGACCTGCACGTCGGACAAGTCCGGCAGCGCGTCCAGCGGCGTCTTGAGCACGGAATACACCCCCCAGGCGCCAATCATCAGAGTGGCAAGCAGGACCAGGAAGCGGTTGACGATGGACCAACGGATGAGCCGGGCGATCACTTCTTGCTCCCTGGCGCTACTGGTGCGGTGGTCGAAGGTGAAGCAGCCGGAGACACCCGGGTGAGCTGCGGCAATCCCTCGGCATCGATGTAGAACTCAAAATCAATGCGGTCCCCCGGCGCAAGGTTGCGCGGAAGGTCTTTGGGAGGAGGCGATTTGAAGTCCATGGTCATCGCCCCCCACTTGATGGACGGGATGGGCCCATGGGTCAAGGTGAGTGCATCTTTCGTGACGGCGTCAACCTTCGCTTGGCCCTCGTGCCTAGGTGCATTGGCAGCCGGCGCGGTCTTCGGTACCTCGTTCAAGCGCGCCTCCACGCCTTTGAGACTGGCCTCCGAATCGATCAAAAACTGCGAAGAGACCACCACACGCTGGCCGTTTTGCAGGCCTCGTTTGATTTCGGTCTGTCCTCCGGCTTCAATCCCGGCTTCGACATCGACAGGCCGGAAGCGGCCGTTGTCTTCAGCCAGCATCACCACCGTGCGCTTGCCGGTCTGAATGACCGCCTCAGTGGGCACCAGGAGAGCTTTTTCTGCCCGCATGTCCATGAACTGCATGGTGACAAACATGCCGGGCACCAGGCGGGAGCCAGGATTGGCCAACTCCATCCGTGCCTTGAGCGTGCGGGTCGCTGGATTGACCTCCGGCAGGATGGCTTGCACCTTGCCGTCAAAAGTAGTTCCTGGCGCGGCAGGGCTTCGCGCCTGCACCTTGGCGCCTGGCCGCAACAGGGCTGACTGGCTTTCAGGCACCTCAGCGTTCGCCCAGACCGTGGCCAGGCCGTTGATGCGGAAAAGGGTGCTGCCCGCCATCACCGTCATGCCGTCGCGCGCCAGCAATTCGACCACCACGCCGCCCAGGGGCGCGGTGATGGTGGTGCGCGGCTGTGCACGGCCCGTGGCTTCGATGTTCCGGATCTGCTCGTCGCTCATGCCAGCCTGGCGCATTCGCTGCCGCGCACCGTCCACCAGCGATGTCAGGTCATTTCCCTGCATGCGTTTGACTGACAGAAACTCCTCCTGGACAGCCACCCAGTCAGGCACGTAGAGGTCGACCAGCGGCTGGCCTTTGGACACACGGTCCAGCGTCGCCCGCACGTGGAGTCGCTCCACATACCCGGTCGCCCGCGCCTGGACGATGGCCTGGTCGCGTTCATTGAAGGCGATGCTGCCCACTGCGGAAACCTGCGGTGACAAGGTTCCTTCGGTGACCACGGCGGTGCGCACCCCCAGGTTCTGCTGGATACGCGGGCTGACGGTGACTTTGCCCTGGTCGGAATCACTGTCGGCATAAACCGGTACCAGCATCATGTCCATGAAGGGCGACTTGGCCGGCTTGTCAAACTTGCTGCTGGGCACCATGGGGTCGTGGTAGTACAGAACCTTGCGGCCTGTGGCCGGATCGGTGTCGCCAGCCTTCAGACCGGCACTGATATGGCGGCGCGTGGCTTCCTCGCCTTCCGCGATGCTCTGGGGTCCGGCTGATGGCGCGGCCGCCACCGTTGGTGAGACGGGCGTGGTCGACGTCGACGAGGGGAGGGTGGTGCCGTTTTTCATGCCCAGCAGGTACAGGCCGTATCCTGCTCCGCCCAAGACCCCTATGGCCACTACCAGCAGCAGGGCGGTCGATGTTTTCTTGTTCATGGTTTTTCCTTGTTGGCGGAGGCCGCGCTTTTATCGGGGATCAGAAAATTCAGGCGAGCCCAGGCGCGTGCTGTATCTGCCTCCACAGCCAAAGCTTGCATCCGGACATCAATCTCGCCCTGGCGAGCGCTCAGCGCGCTGGCAAGGTCGCTTTTGCCGGTGCGGTAGGTGGTGAGTGCCGCCTCGACGCGCTGCTTGGTGGCCGGTATCAGTTCGCTGCGATACCTCGCGACCCTCTCCATGCCGGTCTGCCAGTCGTTGAACATGCTTCGAACCTCGGCTTCCCGGGTGCGCAGCATGTCTTCGTAGCGAGCCTTGGCCTCCTCAACCAGCGCCAGCCTGGATCCAACTTCACGATCCTGCCGGTTCTTTTGGTCCCACTGCAGCGGAATGGAAACCCCGATTGAAACCATGTTGGAGTAGGCGGGACCGCGTTGGGCGTAGCTGGCCTCGATGCTCCAGTCCGCTTGTTTGTTGGCTTGGGCAAGCCGCGCGTCGGTTTCCAGTGCATCGATCTCGGCCGCCATTGCCAAGAGTTCGGGATATTGCCTGAGCTGTTGTTCAGGGGTACCGCCTTGAAGAGGCGGACTGTTCCAGGATGGCGCTCCAGTTGGAGGCCGCGCAGCAGCCGACTGGCCCACCCAGCGCGCCAGCATCAAAGTGGCGCTGCGCGCTTGCTGGTCAATCTGGCTGATGCGATCCTGCAGCGCAATGGCAGCGGCACGGGCCGCAAAGACGTCTGCCTGGCTTCCCCGGCCCGCGCGAAACGCGATATTGGCGGCCTCGGTCTGTTGGCGGGTTTCTTCCACCTGCTGTTGGATCAACTCGCGCATGGCCAGGCTGTAGTAGCGGTCCAGCCATGCCAGCGCGGTGTCTCGCCGCACGTTGGCCAAGGTCAGCTGGCGCTGTGCCTGCACGCGCAGGGCGTCTTGCTCGAATCTTTCGGATTTGAGCCGGCGCTTTTCGGCGCGCGGTAGCTCCTGCATGATGCCGATGCGCCGCATGGTCATGAAATCCCGCGTCAGGCTCAGTTGATCGGGACCGTTCGCCGGCAGGTTGTCCACGCCGAACTTCAGGACGGGGTCCGGCAACTGGCCAGCGGCTACTGCCTGCTCCCTGGCCGCGGTGGTGAGTGCGTCCTGCGCCAGCAGTTGCTGGGAGCGGCCCACCGCGATGCGCTGGGCCTCTTGCAATGTGATGGGATCAGCCGCCATGGCGGGAAGCGCCGCAGCCGCGATCAGGACAGCAGCGGCCGCCCGGCGAATCGAAAAGTGAATAGACATAAAACCTCCAGAACGCGAACAACGACATGCCGGTGCAGTCGAATTGCACCGGACAGTAGGGGGTTCGGGAGGCTAGAGGCGGAAGCAGCAGTGCCTGATGGACACGGGCGGGGCCGTGGTGCGCATCAGGTGGGGCGTTTGCAAAGATGCCCCCTGGTATACCGGCGCAATGACTTGCAACGTGAAATCAGGGAGAAGGGCGGTCAAGGCGACCGGGGCGGGCGATTGGTATTTGTCAGCAACTTGTTGGCCAGCTTGACAATGCGCCTTGCACAGATTGGGCTGATCCTCATCCATGTTCACAGTCATGGACTGGGCGCATGGCATGCCTGCCTCCGCCATTGCAGATATGGCGGCTACTTTTGAGGCCGCACCGGGACATGCGTAGCTCGCCACTGCCAACTGCATGAACAGCAGGCTGAACAGTGCGAAAAGCACTGTGATCAGATGGTGGCGACGGTTTCGGGTCATAGACTGAGTTTAATGGAGGTGGGACCCGAAGCAGTGAAGAAAGTTCTCAACTGCAGCAATTCGCCAAAACGCCTCGGCCCTGGATGGGCGGGCATGGCATGGTTCCGTATGAGCAAAAAACGCAGCAATCCCCCGGTTTCGGGCTCAGTACCGTGAGGCACTGCTCGCACTCGTAAAACCACTGGCACGCATCCTCAGGCATTTGTTCGGTCTTCTTGTGGCCACAACTCGGGCATGTCAGGGTCGAAGCCAAGATGACCTGCTTCATGGAGACACTCCGACCACTTGCGAGGGAAAGCCGGCATCCGCAGTGGCCCGTGTGAGCGCCGCAGTGTTTGTTTTTGCATCGTCGAAGACGACGATAGCCTGTCGTTTTCCGTAATTAACGTTCGCTTGCGAGACGCCAGGGGTTTTGGTCAAAGCCGTCTTGACTGTGATCGGGCACGCGGCACAAGTCATACCAGGGACTGACAAGGTCACCGTTTTGGGAGCAGCCCATGCGGGAGCGGCAAGGAGCGCGGCCAGTGCGAGCAAAAGGATGGGGTGTTTCATGGGTAATCTCTTTTCAATAGAACAGGGGCAGGACATAGGGAAACGCAAGCGTGACCAGCACCAAGGTCACAACCGTCCAGAAGGCGACGTTGTAGAGGATGCGAACTCGCGGTAGCGCACAGACCTCGCCGGGCGAGCAGGACTCAGCCGGACGGTAGAGGCGCAGCCCGGCCAAACACAACGCCAGCAGGGCAACGCCAATAAAAAAAGGCCGATAAGGCTCCAGGAGTGCGAGGTTGCCAATCCAGACGCCACTAAATCCCAACAAAATCAGGACCAGCGGGCCGAGGCAGCAGGCGGATGCGAGAAGGGCTGCTACGCCGCCGGTCATCAAGGCGATGGGGCCACCCTGTTTCCGCTGTTGCGTAACGGCGAGATGGTCTGCAGCAATAACTGATTTCATGGCGTAAGATTACTTCCGTACTTAAGTACGGAGTCAAGCTTATGGAGAAAATTGTGGCCCAGCTGACAATTGGCGCGTTTGCCGCTTCCGCGGGTGTCAATGTCGAGACCATTCGGTTTTACCAGCGCAAAGGATTGCTGACCGAACCGGAGCGTCCGTACAGCGGTATTCGACGTTATGGGGACGCAGAGGTAAGCCGAGTGCGGTTTGTTAAATCTGCACAGCGTCTGGGCTTTAGCTTGGACGAAATTGCGGAACTACTAAGGCTGGAGGATGGTGCTCATTGCCAAGAGGCCAGAGGCCTGGCGGAACACAAATTGGTGGGCGTTCGCGAAAAGCTGGATGATTTGCGCCGCATAGAGTCAGTCTTGAGCACTCTGGTGGAGGACTGCCGGTCGGCCAAGGGAAGCATATCCTGCCCTTTAATTTCCGCGCTTCACGCCGCTTAGGGAAGGGGACTAGCCAACGCGGTTGACTCTCTACCCGCTGGAGAGTGTCTAATCAAGGATTTACCATGTCTCGGTCCTTGAGAATACTCGTCGTCGTTGTCGTATTGGTGCTTGCCGCCGGAATAGGTTTTGTCACTCGGCAAACAATGGAGGGCAACGCCTCGGCGCCATTTGGCGCGGGCCAAGTCGCTTCGCAAGCTGCCAGTGAAGTCTTCGAACTCAGCGGCCAGAAGTTCGAGCGATGGGCCACGCCGCGGGATCTTCCGGACTTGCGGTTCTCCGATCCCGCTGGCAGGCCCACCAGCCTGAGCAAATTCCAGGGCCGTATGATTCTTCTGAACCTGTGGGCGACCTGGTGCCCGCCATGCCGCGAAGAAATGCCAGCTTTGGACCGCCTGAATGCGCGCCTGGGTGGTGACAGATTCACTGTCGTAACGCTGGCGCTGGACTCGCCTGCCAAGGCCGATGCCTTCCTTCGGCAGATCAAGGCCACCACGCTTCAGAACTATACGGACACCCAAGGCTCGGCACTGAGCACGCTTGGCGTGACCACGGTGCCCACGACACTGTTGATCAACGCGCAGGGGCGCGAGATCGGTCGGCTCTCCGGCGCCGCCGCTTGGGATGAGAAGCCGGCGCTTGATTTAATCCAGTCTTTTCTGAAGGAGTCACCCTGACTGCCGCAAAACCCTTCACCACATCGTCATCGGCGCGAGATATGCTTCCTATGGCTTGGACCCTGCTGTTGCTAGCATGGCTAGCCAGCCTTGCCAGCACGCTCGGCAGCCTCTTCTTCAGTGAAGTGATGCAACTTCAGCCCTGCCTGCTCTGCTGGTATCAGCGGATCGCTATGTTCCCTCTGGTGCTGGTCTTGGGCATCGGGCTGTACCGCCAGGACGCAGGGAGCGTGCTTTACGGGCTGGCGCTGGCGGCGGTCGGCTGGGTGGTGGCTGGCTACCACCTCCTCCTGTACAGCGGCTGGATTCCGGAAAACCTGCAACCATGCAGCAAAGGTCTGTCTTGCGCAGACGTTGACTTGCGCTTGATCGGCTTCCTCACAATTCCGCTTATGTCCCTACTAGCGTTCAGCATGATCGTCGGATTGCTAGTGGCCGCGCATCGGCAAGGGGAACAAGCATGAAGCGCCAGCACATCATGGCCGGGAGTGCTATCGGGCTCGTGTTGGCTTTTGTGGTCGCCGTGTTCGGCTACTCGTGGCTGCAAGAGCGGCGCTTGGTCGAGCTCGCGGCAACGCCGGATTCTGTGTTCGTCAGGCCTCATTCGCCGACCTATGGTCCCGCCGACGCCAAGGTTCGCATCGTCGAGTTTCTTGATCCTGCATGCGAGACTTGCCGTGCGTTCTATCCGTTGGTCAAGGACATCATCGACTTGAACGGCGGCCGCGTCCAGCTGGTGGTCCGCTACACGCCGTTCCATGCCGGCGCTGATACAGCCGTCGCCGTGATGGAGGCCGCGCGCTTGCAGGGCGTGTTCTGGCCTGTAACCCAGCGACTGGTACGGGACCAGCGCATCTGGGGTGCAGACCACAATCCACGGCCCGATCTGATCTGGAACCTCGTGGAGGGAACCGGTTTGAATATGCGCAAGGCGCGCGAAGATGCCGCATCGACGGTCGTACGGAACCGCGTTGAGCAGGACTTGGCAGATGCACGGGCACTAGGCGTTACCCAAACCCCTGGGTTCTTCGTCAACGGTCGGCCACTCAAACGGTTCGGCGAGAAAGAATTGCGAGAACTGGTGCGAGAAGAGGTCAAACGGGCCTACGGACAAAGCGGGGTCGCCCCGTGAGGGTAGCTGCATCTCCCCTTTCGCGTCGTGCGATGTTGCTCGCAGGCGGCTCCGCGCTTGCAGTCGGTGGGCTGGCATTTTTGTACCCGGTGCACAATCGTGAATTTAATAGTATTGATATCACGGGCGCCGACTATGCGCGTGACTTCTCGCTACTGGACCATTCGGGCCAACTGCGGAAGCTAAAAGATTTTCAGGGGCGTGCCGTTGCAGTGTTCTTCGGGTTCACTCAATGCCCGGATGTGTGCCCCACCACATTGACCGAGATGACCCGGGTGAAGCAGCTGTTAGGAAACGACGGTGGCAGGTTGCAAGTCATTTTTATCACCGTAGACCCCGGGCGTGACACGCCGCAAGTGCTTCAAGCCTATATGCGCAATTTCGACCCACAGTTCCTCGCCCTTGCACCCAGCGAGCAGCAGCTTGCCGAAGTGACGAAGGAATTCAAGATTTATTTTAAGAAGGTCGAGGGCAAGACGCCGACCGCGTATTCGATGGACCATTCGGCTGGCACTTACATATTCGACCCTCGCGGGCGTGCTCGACTGTATGCGCGCTACGGCTTGAAGCCTGAAGAGTTGGCCTCGGACGTACGAACGCTTCTGAGGGAGGCATAGGACATGCTGCCGACGTTCCGTCGCCTGTTGCTCTGTGCGGCATTGTGCGCGAACGCCGTTGCGGGGGCCGCAGGCGTGAATGCTTCTGCGGCAATCGGCGGTGAAGGCATCGCAGAGTCAAAGCTTATTGAGGTCTACAAGCTGGTGGGAGCTGGGCAGAGCCGACAGGCACTTGTCCAGGCTGAGGCTTTGGTGCGTCAATTTCCCACCTTTCAGCTTGCGCAGCTGGTCCATGGTGATCTGCTTGCGGCGCGTGCGCGACCAGTGAGCTCATTCGGGGACGTGCGGGAAGGGATGAACCAAGCCGCCAACCAGAATCTGCAGGAGCTGCGCAGTGAAGCTCAACTGCGAATCGCCGCGCTCAAACATCGGCCCGCTCAAGGATCGGTGCCGGCGCAGTTCCTCAAGCTTTCGGCCTTAAACAAGCACGCCATTGCTATCGATGTGTCCAAGGGTCGCCTTTACCTGTTTGAGCACAAGGCAGGCTCTATCCGTCTCGTCTCAGACTACTACATGTCAGTCGGAAAGGCCGGTGTCGGCAAAGCGCTCGAAGGTGATCAACGCACACCTCTGGGCCTGTATTTCATCACCAGCAATTTGAACCCCAAGAGCCTAAAGGACTTATATGGTTCGGGCGCGCTGCCCATCAACTATCCAAACGCTTACGATGTCCGAAGGGGTAAGACCGGCAGCGGCATCTGGCTGCATGGAACGCCATCCAATCAATTTTCCAGAGCTCCGCAAGCGACGGATGGATGTGTGGCTGTGGCCAACCCCGATCTCCAACGCATCATTCAGACTGTGGAAATTCAAAGCACCCCGGTGCTGATCTCACAGCGCCTTTCCTGGGTACGACAGCAGGATCTCGCTCCAGAGAGTGCCGGTTTTGACGCGACGCTCGACAGATGGGCGCGAGCGAAGTCCACCGGAGACATGCGCGGTCTTCTGTCGCACTACGCACCCGACTTTGCCGCCGACGGCAAGCAGCTCGAGGGCTATCAGCAGCTATTGCAGCAAGAAGTTGCTCGCCTCGCAGGGCGGGCTCTACGGCTTGCCGAGGTCTCTGTGCTTGGCTGGTCAGATGACGCTCAGGTCCGTGTCGTCACCTTTGCCCAAACGGTGACCGGCGTACGCGGTCACCGGATCATGCGGCAGTACTGGGAACGCAGGGGACAGTCCTGGCAGATCGTCTACGAGACAGCACTCAGGTAGCGCCCTGCTGTGCTAGCGCGCCTTCTTGGCCAGCGCGATCAATTGGTCGACTACAAGCAGGGAGCGCGGATTGGTGCCGGCCAGTGAGCCGGAAGTGAGCCATCTGCCATCCACGCCCAGCGCCGGCGTGCACCGCCTGCATGAACACCTCCGCCCACCACCAGCGCTTCCTTGTTGGCCAGCAAGAGGCGCTTGCCCGCTTTGGCCGCGGCCATGCACGGCGCCAGGCCCGCCGCGCCCACGATAGCGGCCATCACGGTATCCACCAACTCATGAGATGCTATCATTTCGAGAGCGTCTGGCGCCCATAAAACCTGGACGGAAAGCTTGTTTTGCTTCATTTTCTCGGCCAGAAGCCGGGCATGCGGTTCGCTCACCATCACCGCATACTGTGGCTTGAATTGCGCGCACTGGGCCAGCATCAGATCGACCTGGGTCGCCGCACTGAGTGCAAACACCTCAAACCGGTCAGGATGGCTTGCAATCACATCGAGCGTATTGACGCCTATCGAGCCGGTAGAGCCGAGAACGGTGACACGCTGCTTTTTAAAGGACATGCTGGGGGACATGCTAACGGAAAGGCAATAGGCCTAGAGAGAGGCCAGCATCATGGCCAGCGGCAAGGTCGGCAGCAAGGCGTCCACGCGATCCAGCAAGCCGCCGTGGCCAGGCAGCAAGCCGCTGGAATCTTTCACGCCCACGCTGCGCTTGATCAAGGACTCGACCAGATCCCCCACCACACTCATGGCCGTCAGAAAGACCACCGCCAGCAACATCATCACGAGGCCATGCTGTTCGACCAGGCGGGTATAAAGCGTCTGGCCCTGCCAAAAACCAGTGCCAGCGCCATCGCCTGCCGCGCCCAGCGACAGCCAGGCCAGTGAAAGCACCACCACACCCACCATGCCGCCCCACACCCCTTCCCAGCTTTTGCCCGGGCTGATGGAGGGCGCCAGTTTTCCCTTGCTGAAGCGTCCACCGAAAGTGCGACCGGCGAAATAGGCGAAGATGTCGGCCATCCAGACCAGCAGCAGCACCGACAGCAAAAAATTGATGCCGATGACACGGGCTTGCGCGACGGCCAGCCAGGCCAGCCAGAGCGCGAGCAGACCGCCCACCAGGCGCAAGGTCTTGGGGATGCGCGGCCAGCCAGCCACGCCATTGCGCAAGAGCCAGCCACCGGCCAAGACCCAGACCGCACCGGCAACAGCCCAGAGCATGGGCAAAGGTTTTTCCAGCAAACCACCGTACCAGGACAGGCCGCACATCAGCATATAAATGGCCGCAAGCCCCAAAGAGCCTGCCTGTCCAAACGCATTCAAACGGCCCCACTCCCATGCACCAGCGGCCATCAGCAACAGCGCTACCGCGCAAAAAGGAACAGGCGTCTTGTAGAAAAGCGCAGGCAACAAAATTGCCAACAAGACAATGGCCGTGATCACACGCTGTTTAAGCATCAGGCGGCCTTTGCATTGGGCGTGTTGTCATGCCCATGGAGCTGTGCCGTGGTCTGGCCAAAACGGCGTTCGCGGGTGCGAAACACGGCGATCGCCTCATCCAGCGCGGCCTCATCAAACTCAGGCCAGAGCTTGTCGGAAAAATGCAGCTCTGAATACGCCACCTGCCACAGCAAGAAATTGCTGATGCGCAACTCGCCGCCGGTGCGCATCAGCAGATCAGGGTCGGGCACCTGTGCCAGCGCCATGGCCCGGTCCAGCGACAGCTCGGTAATGGCTTCGCCCCGGCTGGCCAGCTTTTGCGCCGCCTGGGCAATATCCCAGCGCCCGCCATAGTTGAAGCAGACGTTGAGAACCAGGCCTTGATTGCTTGCCGTGGCGAGCTCTGCCTGTGCCAGCCCGGCCTGGACTTCTTCGGAAAGCCGCTGGCGGTCACCCACGAAATGCAGCTGGACACCATTGGCTTTGAGGCTGGGGACTTCCTTGGCCAGGGACAGGGCCAGCAGCTCCATCAGACCAGACACTTCATCGGCAGGCCGGTTCCCGTTTTCAGAGGAAAACGCAAAGACCGTCAACACGCCAATGCAGCGCTCCAAGCAGGCCTTGACACAGCGCGTCAGCGAAGCAACGCCCTGCTTGTGCCCGGCAATACGCGGCAGAAATCGCCTGCTCGCCCAGCGGCCATTGCCATCCATGACAATAGCCACATGGTGCGGAACGATGGGTCGGATAGTGGCCATGGGTAAAGGTTAGCGCGCGAGCCCAAATGCGCTGCGCCGTGCCGCCCCAGGCAAGCACAGCCCCCTGGTGGGGCAGCGCAGCACATGGAGTGGCAAGCGCGGGAGCAATTTAACGGCCATGATGTCTTGTTCCTTGCCGGGGTAATCGTATTTCTCGTGCAAATTGATACGGTTTGCGTGCAAAACCAAGCTGGATATGGCTTGCGAGGTCACCGGATCATGCGGCAGTACTGGGAACAAAGGGGAAAGTCATGGCAGATTGTCTACGAGACAGCACTCAGATAGCGCGCTGCTGTGCTTAGCGCGCCTTCTTGGCCAGCGCGATCAATTGGTCGACTACAAGCAGGGAGCGCGGATTGGTGCCGGCCAGTGAGCCGGAAGTGAGCCATCTACCATCCACGCCCAGCGACGGAGTACCTTCGATTTTGTAGCCCTCGGCCAGCGCCGTTGCCTGCTTGACCTTGCCTGCGACGCTAAAGGAGTTCATCGTTTCTACAAGACGCTTGCCGTCAACGCCGTTCTTTGCAGCGAAGGCGGCAATGTCTGCGGTGGTTGCCAGGCGTTGTTTCTCAGCGTGGATGGCGTGGAACACCTTCCCATGCAACTTCTCGACCAGACCAAGCCCTTCCAGCGCAAAGTAGAGCTGCTGGTGGATCACAAAGTCCTCGCGAAAGGCAACCGGTATGCGCCGGAAAAGAACATCTCGCGGAACCTTTTTTAGCCAAGCCTCGAGCGATGGCTCAAACGAATTGCAGTGTGAGCAGCTATAAGCGAAAAACTCCAGCACCTCGACCTGCTTCTGGTCCTTGGTCGGCTGACGCGGAGAAACTGCCAGGTACTGCTTGCCTTCAGAAAAATTTTCCTGGGCGCGCGCGGCGGTATGGGCGGAGAGGGTTAGCGGGAGAGCCAAGCTGCAAAAAGTGCGTCTTTTGATCATGATGGAGGATTGGTGTGAAAAATGGACCCGCTCAGCTCTCAGAGAGCAGCCGGTCGATGAGTTGATGAAGCTCGGCGAAGTCAGGCTTTCCCACAAAGCGCTTG
The DNA here is from genome assembly GCA_030653255.1 of Burkholderiaceae bacterium. GTDB lineage: Bacteria > Pseudomonadota > Gammaproteobacteria > Burkholderiales > Burkholderiaceae_C > JAURZS01. Next base: position 40,977 of record JAURZS010000049.1, read on the forward strand.
ACGATCTCCCCGCGCTTGTTCACGAGGAAGGTTGTAGGTGTGACGTTCACATCGCCCCACGCCTTTGCCACCGTGCCGGTATTGTCAATGGCCACCGGGAACGGCAGCTTTCGTGTTTGCGCGAAATTGACGACGTAGGCCGGCGGGTCGTAGCTCATGGCCACAGCGATGGTTTCGTAGCCGCGGCTGCGGAACTTTTCGTAGGTGCTCACCAGCATGGGCATCTCCGCGACGCAGGTGGTGCAGCTGGTCGCCCAGAAGTTGATCAACGCCACTTTGCCTTTGAGGTCGGCAGTTGTCCGCGATGAGCCGTCCAGCAGCGTAAAAGAGCTTTGTGGGGCGCCCGAGGAGTTCAGGCAGCCTGTTAATGCCAGTGACACCGCGACAAAAGCTAGCAAATTTCGGAAAATCGTCATGTGAGCTCCAAGTTTGTTTGATGGAATCGAAGCACGTCTATTTGGGTCTTTCAGGGCACCATTGGTTCACCGAGACTTCTTCACTGCGGTAGGATTTTCCACGCTCACTAGCGACAGAAGCACCAGGGAAATCGCCCCACCTACGATGGCCATGTCGGCGACATTGAACGCGGGCCAGTGCCAACCGCGCAGGTGGAAATCAAGGTAGTCGATGACTTGCCCGCGCACAGCGCGGTCGAACCCGTTGCCAAGGGCTCCGCCTAGGATGAGGCTGTAGGAAAGCGCCTCCAGTCTTCGGAGCGGCCGAAATAACATCCAAGCGAGCCACACCGAAGCAGCGAGGGCGATCGCAAGGAAGAACCATCGTTGCCAGCCACCCGCGCCAGCGAGGAAGCTGAACGCAGCGCCCGGGTTGAGTACATGAACCAGATTGAAGAACGGCGTGACGTCGCGTGACCACCCCAAGGGGGTAGTCATGTCGATGTAGGTCTTGGCAGCCTGGTCGGCGGCAAGTATTCCAATGGCAAGTGAATACCACTGCGCTCTTTCAGAGGGATGACTCATCTACTTCTTCTCCTGTTCAGAAAATTCCGGTTCCGGCGAGGGCTCGGCGGGAACGGGCCGCAAAGCGTTCTCGATCTCCTGATCGGTCGCCTGCACGAGGACTTGCTGCGTAGTCGCGATGCCGGGAAAAACGATCAGGATACCCACCATCAGCAGCTGGATCGCTAGAAAGGGAATCGCACCTACATAAATCTGCGTCGTGCGGACCGTTGCCGGGGCAACACTGCGCAGGTTGTACAGCGCGATGCCGAACGGTGGATGCATGAAGGAAGTTTGCAGGACGACCGCGATCATGACGGTCAGCCACACCATGTCCACTCCGAGTTTGCGCGCCACTGGCGTGATCAGGGGAACGACGATGAACGCGATCTCAAAGAAGTCGAGGAAGAAGCCGAGCAGGAAAATCCCCAGCGTAATGGCGAGAAGAAACGGGGTTTGCCCCTCTGGCAAGTGCTTGAAGATGCCCTCGATCCATACCTGACCGTCAAATCCCCGAAAGACGAGTGTGAAAAACGAGGCGCCGATCAGCAGGAAGATCACACTGGAGCACAGGACTCCCGTGTTTGTGAGGGCCTGGCTGAGACGGCCCCCGGAAAGTCGCCGACGTAGCGCGCCAATCGCCAGTGCACCGCAGGCGCCAATGGCGCCGCCTTCGGTAGGCGTCGCGACCCCGAAGTAGATGGAGGCAAGAATGGTGAGAATAAGCCCAAGGGGCACACCGGCGGCAAGTGCAGCTTCGAGCCATACCTGATTGCGAGAAGCGTCTACCACCGCAATGATCGGTGGCGCGAGCGACGGCCGCAGCCATGTCATGACCAAGACAAAGAGCAGGTAGAGCCCGACCAGCATCGCACTGGGCAATAGCGCGGCATGAAAAATGTCGATCAGCGGGACCTCCATCTGCTCTGCCAGGACAATCAGCACCAGGCTGGGAGGTAGCATCTGAGCCAGGGTGCCGGCGGCGGCGATCGACCCGGTCGCCAGTCGCGCGTCATAGCCCGCCTTGAGCATCACGGGCAGCGCGATCAGACCCATGGCAATGACGGAGGCCGATACGAATCCCGTGATTGCCGACAGCACAGCGCCAACGATGATGGTGGCGTAGAGCAGTCCACCCGGCGCGCGCCCGAAAAGTCGGCCAAGCGCGACCAGTGTGTCCTCGGCCACGCCGGTGCGTTCCAAAATCAACCCCATCAGCACGAACAGGGGAACCGCCAGGAAGTTATCACTGTTGAAGACGCCCTGCACGCGTGACGGCATGTTAAGCAGGAAGGCCGCGTTGAAATGCCCGAGCGCCACACCAAGGACGCCGAATGCCGCCGCCACGGCGGCAAGCGAGAACGCCACGGGGAACCCGGCCAGAAGCACGACAACCAGCGTCGTGAACATCAGTGGAGCGAGCAGGTCCGGGCTCATGCAAATCCTTGTCGGTCCGCATGTTCGGCGCCCAGCGGCCGTGGCGCGACACCAGCCAGGAAGGCGAGGCACCGTACCGCCTCGGCGGCCCCCTGCGCTGCCAGACTCAAGAAGCCGAGCGGGATCATGCCTTTCATGATCCAGGCCGGGAATCGACTAAGGCTTTCGCGGCCAGCGCGGGTTTCTCCGGTGACGAACGAGGTGACGAAATCGGGCCAAGTCACCCACACCGCAGCCAGGCACAACGGCAGCAGAACCACCGTAATCCCGGCGAGATCGAGCCACGCCATGCCGCGCGGCCCGAGGAAGCCCGAGAAGACATCGATGCGCACGTGTTCGTCGCGCTTTAACGCGTAGGCGGCCATCAGCAGCACCGCCGCCGCAAAGAAGTGCGGTTGGACGTCGTACATGGTGGACGACGCAACACCTAAGAATTTTCGGCTTATCGCATTGCCTGCAATCAGCACGGCATTGGCCAGCAGACCCCAGCGAACAACAAAGGCGAGTTGCCGGTTGACCCAGTCGATGCCGTTGGCCGCTTGCAGCGCCGCCTGAAAGCCGGACTTCACCGGACAACTCCCGCGAGCGGCAGGCTCCGGGCAACGCGTCGTGCCCATGGACCGACCAGGGCAACGCAGGCCCAGCCGAGCGCAAAGCCGGCAATGACATCGACCGGAAAGTGCGCGCCCAGGACGATGCGCGACCAACCGACCGCCATGGCGAACAGAAGCATCCCAATCCTGCCGGTTCGACCTAGCACGGGCCAAAGCGACGCCGTCAGGACGCCAATGTAAACCGCATGGCCGCTTGGCATGGTGTAGCGGCTGTCGGGTGCGGACGCGGCGCGGTACACGGAGTCGCCAAGCAGGACGAACGGGCGCGGCAAGGCGAACAACGTCTTGGTGAGCGCTGCAGCGGCAAACGAAAGCGGTAACCCGAGTACGAACCTCCCCAGGGACACCCTTAAAGGAATAGCCGCGTGCCGAACTGACATGTGCCCCCAAACCAGGAACAGGACCACGACGGCCGGTGCTCCCCAGTAACTGCCAACTGCACTCAGGAACTCGGGTAGCCAGATCCAGCCGTCGGCCAAGGTGCGCTGAATGCTCAGGAAGAGATCGACATTGGCCCCGCCCCAGTCATACAGCCAGAGCTTCATCCACTGCGTGGCCATGTCGGGCGCTTGCATTTGATTTTCAGACGTTCTTGAGTTTCAACAGTCGCAGACCATTGAAGACGACCAGCAAGCTGGCTCCCATGTCGGCAAACACGGCCATCCACATCGTGGCCTGCCCAGTGAACGTCAGAGCGACGAACACCACCTTGATGCCCAGGGCCAGAACGATGTTTTGCGTCAGGATAGACGCGGTGGTGCGCGACA
>JAURZS010000009.1 GCA_030653255.1 Burkholderiaceae bacterium
ATCGGGCGCCTGCCTTCGGCGCTCATGCGCGAGTTGGTCAGGATCTGCGCGATTGCATCCTTGGCCGCCGGGCTTTGCTCCTGCGCGTAGGCGCGCGCCAGGTGGGCGATGAAGTCGGCAGGGTGGTAGTAGCTGATGTACTGCAGGGCGGCGGCGATCGATTCGATCAGGTCGTTTTGCTTGATGCGCGTGGTCATGATGGAGTGGAGTCAAAATGCGGGGCAAGTGTGTATTTTGACAGGTCGCTGGATTCCCTCGGCCTGGACCCGAAAGGCCCCCATGAACACCCGCACCGAACACGACACCTTCGGCCCCATCGAGGTCCCCGCCGACCGGCTGTGGGGCGCGCAGACCCAGCGCTCTTTGCAGAACTTCGACATCTCCGGCGACCGCCAGCCGCGAGAGATCATCCGCGCGCTGGCGCAGATCAAGCGTTCGTCAGCCAGGGTCAACCAGGCCCTGGGGCTGATGGACGCGGCCCGCACGCAGGCCATTGTTGCCGCCGCCGATGAGGTGATCGCCGGACAGCATGACAACGAATTCCCGCTGGTGGTCTGGCAGACCGGATCGGGCACACAGACCAATATGAACGTCAACGAGGTACTGGCCAACCGCGCAAGCGAACTCATGGGCGGGCCGCGCGGCGAGGAACGGCGGGTCCATCCCAATGACGACGTCAACCGCAGCCAGTCGTCCAACGACGTGTTTCCCACGGCCATGCATATCGCCGCCGTGGACGCCATCACCACGCGCTTGCTGCCGGCGGCGCTTGCGTTGCGCGGCACGCTGGCGGCCAAGTCCGTGGACTTCGATCGCATCGTCAAGATCGGGCGCACCCATTTGCAGGATGCCACGCCCCTGACGCTGGGGCAGGAGTTCTCCGGTTATGTCGCGCAGCTGGACCATGGCATGGCGCATCTGCGCGCGGCCTTGCCGCATCTGTGCGAACTGGCGCTGGGCGGAACGGCCGTGGGAACGGGTTTGAATGCACCCAAGGGCTATGCCGAACGCGCTGCGGCCGAACTCGCTCAGCTCACAGGCTTGCCGCTCGTGACCGCGCCCAACAAGTTCGAGGCACTGGCTTCGTGCGATGCGCTGGTCCATGCGCATGGCGCGCTCAAGACCCTGGCGGCCAGCCTGATGAAGATCGCCAACGACGTGCGCTGGCTGGCCAGCGGCCCGCGCAGCGGAATCGGCGAGTTGTCCATCCCCGAGAACGAGCCCGGCTCGTCCATCATGCCGGGCAAGGTCAACCCGACACAAAGCGAAGCCCTCACGATGCTGTGCTGTCAGGTGTTCGGCAACGATGTGGCGATCAACATGGGCGGCGCCTCGGGCAACTTCGAGCTCAATGTGTTCCGGCCCATGATTGCCTACAACTTCCTGCACAGCGTGCGCCTGCTGGCCGATGGCATGCGCAGCTTCAACGACCACTGCGCCGTTGGCATCGAGCCCAACCGCGACCGCATCGCCGAACTGGTGGAGCGTTCGCTGATGCTGGTCACGGCACTGAACCCGCACATCGGTTATGACAAGGCGGCGCAGATCGCCAAGCAGGCGCACCGCGATGGCAGCAGCCTGCGAGATGCCGCCATTGCGTCAGGGCATGTCACGGTGCAGCAGTTCGACGAGTGGGTGAGGGCAGAGCGCATGGTCGGCAAGGACTGAAAGGGCGCCCTTGCGCCCTGCGCTGCGTCAGCGCCCCGTGAAGCGGGGCTTGCGTTTTTCGGCAAACGCAGCGAGTCCTTCGAGGCGGTCTTGCGAATTCGCGTAAGCGCGATTGGCTTCGAGCTCGCGGGCCAGCGCTTCTTCCTTGGACACCGTCACACTGTCGCGCAGCAGCCGCTTCATTTCGCGCAGCAGCAGCGGGCTTTTGGCCGCGATGTGCGCGGCCAGCTTGTGGGCTTCGGCGCGCAGTGCCGCGCCGGGCACGATCTTGCTGATCATTCCGCAGGCCAGGAAGCGCGATGCGGGCAAGGCCTCGCCCGTGAACATCAGGTACTTGGCCATGCTGTCGCCGATGCGGCGAGGCAGTCGCGCCGTGGCGCCGCCGCCGGGCATCAAGGCGAAGTTGCTGTGACCGTCCCCGATCGTGGCTTCCTCGGCTGCGATCGCGATGTCGCAGCACAACAGGATTTCCAGGCCACCGGCCACCGTCACGCCATTGACGGCCGCAATCACCGGTTTGGGAAATTCCTCAAGGCGCTTGAGCAGGCGCGCCAGGCTGGAAGCGAATGCGGCGCTGGCCTCCTGCGCCTGCTGTGGTGTGGCGGCTTCGGTACGCTTGCGCGACTCCTTCAAATCGGCGCCCGCACAGAACGCGCGTCCCGCACCCGTCAGCACCAAGGCGCGCACACTGTCATCCGCCTGCGCATCGTCCAACGCCTGATTCAACTGCGCGACCATCGCCGCCGTGATCGCATTCATGGCCTGCGGCCGGTTCAGCACAACGCTGCACACACCATCGGCACGCTCCACCAGAACTAAATTGGGGTCAGATTCCAATTAATTTCCTTTTTTGCTTGTCGAGAATAAATTGGAATCTGACCCCAATTGATCAGTGTTTCTGGGAGGGGATGCTGGACATCAGTTTGTCGGTGTAGGCGATGGCTATGGCGGACAGGAGGAAGGTCACGTGGATCACGGTCTGGGCGATGAGTACGCGGTCGGTGTAGTTGTCTGCGTTGATGAAGGTCTTGAGCAGATGGATGGAGCTGATGCCGATGATGGCGGTGGCCAGCTTGACCTTGAGCACGGAGGCGTTGACGTGGCTCAGCCATTCGGGCTGGTCGCGGTGGCCTTCGAGGTTCATGCGGCTGACGAAGGTCTCGAAGCCACCCACGATGACCATGATCAGCAGGTTGGAGATCATGACCACGTCGATCAGGGCCAGCACCACCAGCATGATGACGGTCTCATTGAGCGTGACGATGGGCGTTGCGGTCTTGTAGCCGATACTGGTGATCAAGGCCTGCAGGGCCGTCTGGCTGCCCATGCCGGCATCGACCAGATGCCACAGTTCGACCAGGAAGTGCACCACATAGACCGCTTGTGCCACGATCAATCCAAGGTACAGCGGCAATTGCAACCAGCGACTCGCGAAGATGAAGGTGGGAAGGGGCCGCATGGGCGATGCCTTGGATTCTTTGGGTTCGGACATGGAGGCTCTGGGCTGTGGAAACTCGCGAATTGTAGGGGTTTGGGGGCAGCGCCCCGGATTTGGGGGTAAATTTGTAAGCTTCGCGCCAGTCAGTGATCTGTAAGAGCGGGCGCGGACATTAATGCGCCAGAGCCAAACCTAAATTGAGGAGACAACTTCATGAGTTCCCCATCATCCACCATCGAGTCGGTGCTGGTCGAAAACCGGGTGTTTCCGCCCGCTGACGCAGTGGTCAAGGCAGCGCGCATCTCCGGCATGCCGGCCTATCAGGCGCTGTGCGACGAAGCCGATCGGGACTTCGAGGGCTACTGGGCCCGCCTGGCCCGCGAAAACCTGGTCTGGACCAAGGCCTTCACGCAGACGCTGGACGAGTCCAACGCCCCGTTCTACCAGTGGTTTGCCGACGGCCAGCTCAATGCCTCGGCCAATTGCCTGGACCGCCACATGGGCACGCCGGTCGAGAACAAGACCGCCATCATCTTCGAGGCCGACGATGGCAGTTCCTCCCGGATCAGTTACCGGGAGTTGCTGGCAAGGGTCAGCCAGTTCGCCAATGCGCTCAAGGCCAGCGGCATTCAGAAGGGCGACCGCGTCCTGATCTACATGCCGATGACGGTCGAAGGCGTGATTGCCATGCAGGCCTGCGCGCGCATCGGCGCGACGCACAGCGTGGTCTTTGGCGGCTTCTCGGCCAAAGCCCTCAACGAGCGCATCATCGACGCCGGCGCAGTGGCCGTGATCACCGCCAACTACCAGATGCGCGGCGGCAAGGAATTGCCGCTCAAGGCCATCGTCGACGAAGGTCTGGCCATGGGGCATTGCGAGTCGGTGCGCACCGTGCTGGTCTACCAGCGCACACCCACGGCCTGCGCCATGGTGGCCGGGCGTGACCGGACTTTCACCGAGGCGCTGGCCGGGCAGAGCAGCGATTGCCCTGCAGTGAGCGTGGGTGCGGAGCATCCGCTGTTCATCCTCTACACCTCGGGTTCGACCGGCAAACCCAAGGGAGTGCAGCATTCCACGGCGGGCTATCTGCTGTGGGCCCGGCTGACCATGGAATGGACTTTCGACCTGCGCCCCGAGGACGTGTTCTGGTGCACGGCCGACATCGGCTGGATCACCGGACATACCTATGTGGCCTATGGCCCGCTCGCGGCCGGCGCCACGCAGGTGATTTTCGAGGGCGTGCCCACTTATCCCGATGCCGGGCGCTTCTGGCAGATGATCGAGCGGCACAAGGTCAGCATTTTCTACACCGCGCCCACCGCCATCCGCTCACTGATCAAGGCCTCCGAGGGGGATGCGAAGGTTCATCCGGCGCGCTCGGACCTCAGCAGCCTGCGCATTCTGGGTTCGGTCGGCGAGCCGATCAATCCCGAGGCCTGGATGTGGTACTACCGGAACGTGGGCGGCGAGCGTTGCCCCATTGTCGACACGTTCTGGCAGACCGAGACCGGCGGCCATGTGATCACGCCCCTGCCTGGCGCCACGCCGCTGGTGCCGGGTAGCTGCACGCTGCCGCTTCCCGGCATCATGGCGGCCATCGTCGACGAGACGGGCAAGGACATCCCCAATGGCGCGGGTGGCATGCTGGTCATCAAGCGGCCCTGGCCGTCCATGATCCGCACGATCTGGAACGATCCCGAGCGCTTCAAGAAAAGTTATTTCCCGGAGGAAATGGGCGGCACGATCTATCTTGCAGGCGACGGCGCGGTGCGCAGCGCCGACCGGGCGTATTTCCGCATCACCGGCCGCATCGACGATGTGCTCAATGTGTCGGGTCACCGTCTGGGGACCATGGAGATCGAGTCGGCCCTGGTGTCCAAGACCGATCTCGTGGCCGAAGCTGCCGTTGTGGGCCGACCCGACGACGTGACCGGCGAGGCGGTCTGCGCCTTTGTCGTGCTCAAGCGTTCACGGCCGGTGGGCGAAGAGGCCAAGCAGATTGCCAACGAGTTGCGCAACTGGGTGGCCAAGGAAATCGGCCCCATCGCCAAGCCGAAGGACATCCGCTTCGGCGACAACCTGCCCAAGACGCGCAGCGGCAAGATCATGCGCCGGCTGCTGCGCTCGCTGGCCAAGGGCGAGGCGATCACGCAGGATACGTCCACGCTGGAGAATCCGGCCATTCTGGAGCAGCTGGCGGAAAAGCTGTAGGTAGGCGCCAGATCAGGGCGGTGGAAAAAAAAGGCCCGCTCGTGACAGCGGGCCCTATCATGAGGTGTGAGGCGGTTGGCTTACTTGAGGCTCATCACCCAGGCTGCGAGTTTCTTGGACTCGGCATCGGACACCTGCGGATTGGCGGGCATGGGGACCGGCCCCCAGACGCCGGAGCCGCCCTTGAGGATTTTGGAGGCGAGTTTGTCGACGGCATCTTTCTGGCCGGCATATTTTTTCGCGACTTCCTTGTAGGCGGGCCCCAGGACCTTCTTGTCGACCGCATGGCAGGCCATGCAGTTCTTGGCGGTGGCCAGGGCCTGGTCGGCAAAAGCCGGAGCCGCCAGCATCAAAGATGCGGTCAGCGTGAACAGAGCACGTTTCATTCGGAATCCTCGTGGGTTGGGGTACAGTCTTAACGCGATTGTAGTGAAGGGCGTTGACCGCTGACTGGATCAGGGTATTGGTTTACCCGGGAGCCGGGCAGGTTCGAAGGCTGCGCCCACCATGGGAGTACAGGAAATGTTGTTTCTAGGCATAGGGCTTGTCTTGCTGGTCATGAAGTACCTGGAGATCAGCGTCGTGGCGGGCTGGAGCTGGTGGGTGGTGCTGTCGCCGTTTGCCGTGGCCGTGGCCTGGTGGGCCTGGGCGGATGCCTCCGGCTACACCAAGAAAAAGGCCATGGACAAGGAAAATCGGCGCAAGCAGGAGCGCATCGACAAGAGCCGCTCGGCCATGGGCATAGGCCCGCGCAGGAAGTAGGCTTGCCGCCCCTTGAAAGGCGACGCGTTCCGGCGGCGCGCGCAGGGTGGGCGCCGCATCCCCTCCCGATTCAGCAATAGTCGTCCAGCACTGCGCCTTTGCTCGCGGTGGACGCATTGAACGCGAACTTGGCCAGCACGCCGCGCGTGTAGCGCGGCTGGGGTGCGGTCCATGCGGCGCGGCGCTTCTCGATCTCGGCGTCGGGCACATTGAGCTGCAGCAGCAGCTTGTGCGCATCGATGGTGATGCTGTCGCCTTCCTGGATGAAGGCGATGGTGCCGCCGGCCGCCGCTTCTGGCGCCACATGACCGACGACCATGCCCCAGGTGCCGCCAGAGAAGCGGCCATCAGTGATCAGGCCCACGCTTTCACCCAGGCCCGCCCCGATCAGAGCCCCGGTGGGGGCCAGCATCTCGGGCATGCCGGGGCCGCCCTTGGGGCCCAGATAGCGCAACACCATGACGTCGCCGGCAACGATCTTGCCGGCCAGAATGGCGGCCAGCGCCGACTGTTCGTCATCGAACACACGGGCCGGGCCGGTCATGACAGGGTTGGACAGGCCTGTGATCTTGGCCACTGCGCCCTCGGGCGAGAGGTTGCCCTTGAGGATGGCCAGATGGCCTTCGGTGTACATGGGCTGGTCGATGGGACGGATCACGTCCTGGCCGGCCGGCGGCGTGTCGGGCACGTCCTTGAGCACTTCGGCGATGGTCTGGCCTGTGATGGTGAGGCAGTCGCCATGCAGCAAACCGGCCTTGAGCAGCATCTTCATGACTTGCGGGATGCCGCCTGCGCGGTGCAGGTCGACGGCCAGGTATTTGCCGCTGGGCTTGAGGTCGCACAACACCGGCACCTTCTTGCGCACGCGCTCGAAGTCGTCGATGGACCATTCGACACCCGCCGCGTGGGCGATGGCCAGGAAGTGCAGCACGGCATTGGTGGAGCCGCCCGTGGCCATGATCACGGCCACGGCGTTCTCGATGGACTTGCGCGTGACGATGTCGCGCGGCTTGATGTCTTTTTTGATGGCCTCGATCAGGACTTTGGCCGATTCCTTGGCCGAGTTCATTTTTTCGTCGTGCGGGTTGGCCATGGTGGAAGAATAGGCCAACGAAATACCCAGGGCCTCGAAGGCGCTGGACATGGTGTTGGCCGTGTACATGCCGCCGCACGAGCCGGTGCCGGTGATGGCTCGGCGCTCGATTTCAAGCAGGTCGTGGTCGCTCATGCGGCCGGCCGCGTTCTCGCCCACGGCCTCGAACACGCTCACGATGTTGAGGTCCCGGCCCTGGTAGCGGCCCGGCAGGATGGTGCCGCCATAGACGTAGATCGCAGGCACATTGGCGCGCAGCATGCCCATCAGGCCACCGGGCATGTTCTTGTCGCAGCCGCCGACCACCAGCACGCCGTCCATCCACTGCCCCTGTACGCAGGTTTCGATGCAGTCGGAGATCACCTCGCGGCTGACCAGCGAGTACTTCATGCCTTCGGTGCCCATGGCCATGCCGTCGGAGATGGTGGGTGTACCGAAGATCTGAGCGTTGCCGCCGGCCTCTTCGATGCCGGCCACCGCTGCGTCGGCCAGCTTTTGCAGGCCGCTGTTGCAGGGGGTGATGGTGCTGTGGCCGTTGGCCACACCCACCATGGGCTTCTTGAAGTCGCCTTCCTGGTAGCCCATCGCATAGTACATGGAGCGGTTGGGCGCGCGTGACTTGCCTTCGGTGATGTTCTTGCTGCGGGGGTTGATTTGAATGACCTTGGTTTCCATGGAAATCTCTCGGGGTGAATTCGATTGAGCGGGTGCGAGTCAGCCGTCCATTATCGCCGCTGCGGGCCAGCCGCCGGGTCCATGCGGCGCCAGGACACAGGCACAATACCGGTCTCATGCTGATGTATCCCCAAATCAATCCGGTGGCCCTGCAGATCGGGCCTTTGGCCGTTCACTGGTACGGCCTGACCTATCTGGCCGCGTTTGGCCTGTTTTACTGGCTGGGCACTTTACGGCTGCGGCACCAGCCTTATGCGTCCCTCTCCGGCGCGCAGGCCTGGACGCGCAGGGACGTGGAGGACATCCTGTTCCTCGGCGTGCTGGGCGTCATCGTCGGCGGGCGTTTGGGCTACTGTCTGTTCTACAAGCCTGGCTACTACGCGGCGCATCCGCTGGAGGTGTTCGCGATCTGGCAGGGCGGCATGAGTTTTCATGGCGGCATGCTGGGCGTTTTCACGGCCATGGCATGGTTTGCCCACTCCCGGCGCAGGCCCTGGCTGCAGGTGACGGACTTTATTGCGCCGTGCATACCCACGGGGCTGGCGGCGGGGCGCGTGGGCAATTTCATCAATGGCGAGCTGTGGGGGCGCTTCAGCGACCCCACGCTGCCCTGGGGCATGGTGTTTCCGGCCAGCGGCTCGATGCAGCCGCGCCATCCCTCGCAGGTTTATCAGTTCCTGCTCGAAGGCCTGCTCCTTTTTGTGCTGCTTTGGCTTTACGCGCGCCGGGACCGCGCGCGCGGGCAGGTGTCGGCTGCCTTCCTGGTGGGCTATGGACTGTTCCGTTTCATCGCCGAATTTTTCCGCGAGCCCGACAGCTTTCTCGGCTTGCTGGCTTTGCACATGAGCATGGGCCAGTGGCTGTGCCTGCCCATGATCGGCGCGGGACTCTGGCTGTGGGTGCGCAGCAGCGGGAAATCCCGGTTTCAGTGAAACCCCGAGTTTTGTACAGTTTTGCGGACTGCCAGGCAGACTCATGCGGCTGGCCCCCACTTCGCGAACGACATCATTCCCAACAACAGGAGACAAAACATGATGGAACGCCCTCCAGTCCACAGTACACGGCGCACCCTGCTGCAGGCGGCTGCAGCCAGCGCGACGCTGACCTCTCTGGGCTTGCGCGCCCAGACCGGCACCTGGCCTGCCAAGCCGGTGAACCTGGTCGTGCCTTTTCCCGCAGGTGGCGGGACCGACGCGTTCGGGCGTCCGCTGTCGGCGCAGTTCGCCAGAAACACGGGTCGTCAGCTCGTCATTGACAACCGTGGCGGCGCTGGCGGCACCCTGGGCGCGGGCATTGCCGCCAAGTTGCCCCCCGATGGCTACGGCTTGTTCATGGGGGCAGTGCATCACGCGATTGCGCCTTCGATGTACCCCCGGCTCGACTACGACATCGAGCGGGACTTCGTCCCCCTGGTGCTGGCCGCCAGCGTGCCACAGGTGGTGGTGGTCAATCCCCGCCGCGTCGAGGCCAGCGACATCAATGCCTTTCTGGCCATGGTACGCAGAAGCCCTGGCAAGCTCAATTACGGGTCCGCAGGCGCGGGCACCTCCCATCATCTGGCCGGCGAGTTGTTCAAGCAGCAGACCGGAACCTTCATCACGCACATTCCCTACCGTGGCGCGGGACCTGCGTTGCAGGACCTGATCGCCGGCAATGTGGACATGATGTTCGACGGCCTGGGTTCATCGGCGGCGCACATCAAGGGGGGCCGTATCCGCGCACTGATGGTGTCAGGCGCCCGGCGCAGCCCCGCGTTCCCCGATGTTCCCTGCGCCGCCGAGGTGGGTCTGCCCGACTACACGGTGACGACCTGGTACGGACTGTGGGCGCCGAAGGGTACGCCGGCTGATATCCAGACCCGCATCGTCGATGAAATACGCAAGGCCATCGGCTCCGATGAGCTGAAGGCCGTGTGGGCCAGCAATGGCGCGGAGTTTCCCAATCTCACGCAGCAGCAGTTCGGGGCCTTTGTCAGCGCCGAGATCAAGCGTTGGGCGGCGGTGGTCAAAGCCTCCGGAGCCAAGCTCGAATAGACACACCGCAGCAACCATGACAAGCATGAAGAACCAGAACCTCTTTGCCGCCTTGCGCGCGGCCTTTCCCCAGGACCTAGACAGCATTGCGGTGGAGACCGACAACGGTTTGTACTATTCATGGCGCGACCTGGACCGTGGCACGGCGATGCTGGCCAATCTGCTGCAGTCGCTCGCGCTGCCAGAGGGCGCGCGCATCGCGGTGCAGGTGGAAAAATCGGTCGAAGCCATCATGCTGTACCTGGCCACGCTGCGCGCGGGGTATGTCTTTTTGCCGCTGAACACGGCCTACCAGAGCGCGGAGATCGAGTACTTCATCGGCAACGCCGAGCCCGCAGTGGTGGTGTGCTCGGGCAGGAACTTCGGCTGGGTCAGCAAGATCGCTTTCAAGGCCGGAACCCGGCATGTGTTCACGCTGGACGACGACCGCACCGGCTCGTTGTTGACACGGGCCGCGCAGTGCAGCGACCGTCACGAAGTTGCCCACAAGGGCGCGGACGACCTCGCTGCCATTCTCTACACCAGCGGCACCACCGGGCGCAGCAAGGGAGCCATGCTGACGCATGGCAATCTGTTGTCGAACGCCGTGGTGCTCAAGGACTATTGGGGCTGGCGCCATGGCGATGTGCTGATCCACGCGCTGCCCATCTTCCATGTGCACGGGCTGTTTGTGGCGCTGCATGGTGCGCTGCTCAATGGCAGCAAGATGATCTGGCTGGGCAAGTTCGACGCCCAGCGGGTGGTGCGCAAGCTGCCCGAGGCCACGGTGTTCATGGGCGTGCCCACGCTGTACGTGCGCCTGCTGCAGGAGCCGGGGCTCGACCGGCACGCGTGCCGCAATATGCGCCTGTTCATTGCGGGGTCCGCGCCGCTGTTGATCGATACCTTCAAGGAGTGGGCCGAGCGCACCGGTCACACCATCCTGGAGCGCTACGGCATGAGCGAAACCGCCATGCTCACCTCCAATCCCTACGACGCCCGCGACGGCGAACGGCGTGGCGGCACGGTGGGTTTCCCGTTGCCGGGGGTGAGTCTGCGCGTGTGCGATGACGAAGGCCGTGCGGTGGCCACCGGAGAGATCGGCGGCATCCAGGTCAAGGGCCCGAATGTGTTCAAGGGCTACTGGCGCATGCCCGAGAAGACCCGGGAGGAGTTCACCGAAGACGGGTTTTTCAGGACCGGCGATGTCGGTCGGATCGACGGGCTCGGCTATGTGACCATCGTCGGACGCAGCAAGGATCTGATCATCAGCGGCGGTTACAACGTTTATCCGGCCGAGATCGAAGGCTATCTCAATGAAATGTCAGGCGTGGCCGAAAGCGCGGTGGTCGGGGTGCCGCACCCCGATTTCGGCGAGGTCGGCGTGGCGGTCCTGACGGCCCGGCCCGGCGCAAAGCTCGACGGCGAGAAAATTCTTGCCGAGCTCAAGGCCAGGCTGGCCAATTTCAAGATACCCAAGCGCTGCTTCGTGGTCGCTGAGCTGCCGCGCAACACCATGGGCAAGGTGCAGAAGAACCTGCTGCGGGAGCAGCACATGGGGCTTTACAAAGGCTGAGGTGATCCGGGCGCAAACTGGAAATCCGGCGTGCCGGGCGGCCCGTCCTGACCTGTGCCCAATTGGTTCAGGAAATGGGGTACCCTGGCCGCGGCTGCGGTCAGCAGCTGATCCATGGTCAGGCCGTGCATGATTTGCGCCTGAAGTGGCCCTGGCGCGCCGCCGGCAACCTGCTCGATCTGGGCTAGCTGCGCCGCCAACAGTGCGTCGACGATGTAGTTCGCCGGGGTGAAGGTGAATTCGGCGGCGGTTCCCGCCTGCGGATCGAGGGTCACTCCGGAGGCCACCATGATCAGCGTCAACACCCTGGACATGGGCTCGGCCCACCTGTCGGGATAGGCCAGAGCCAGATCCAC
Organism: Burkholderiaceae bacterium; assembly: GCA_030653255.1. Lineage (GTDB taxonomy): Bacteria > Pseudomonadota > Gammaproteobacteria > Burkholderiales > Burkholderiaceae_C > JAURZS01. The sequence continues at coordinate 11,792 of JAURZS010000009.1, forward strand.
CGCAGCCTGTGCGACTGAGATGGCGTGGTCGAAAAATGGATTGTGGGTGTGAAGCTCATTGACAATGACGTTGAGGGGAACGTCTGCGTCCATGGCACCTGCGAGCAGCAAAGCCGCTCGGTCGTAGTTGTCAGCCGCGCAGGCATTCAGGACGCATCCGATATCGAGCGGATAGTCGTCGCTCTCCATGGCGGCTGGGTGTTCCATTACCCAGCGAAACTGCGGAGGTGTCAGCGCCCTGACCAGGTCTTCCATCGCGCATCGGATTTCGGTAGGTGCGATGCTTCCCGGTTCGGCAAACTCGGCCCGCTCATAGAGACTGAACAGGCCCGGCGGAATGCCGGCGTTCAGGCAGGCTTGCGTCAGGCGCAGGACCACGGCGTTCGGCATGTTCTTCATGACGGCCAGCGTGATGGGGTGGATATCATTGCCGACCACGCGCCGGGCCAGATCGTCGTCGACCGGCATTTCTCCTGGCGCGTAGGCGGTGGTGTTCACCTTGACCCCGCGCTCTATCAGCAGTTCCATCTTGGCCCGCATCGTGGTCATGCTGTCCGGCACGATGGCGCTGTGGGCAAGCAAGGCAAGGCTCAAGGCATTTTCTGCGGTGGGGGTTCGCAGATTGGGGTTGGCGCCGGGGACGTCGAGAAAGGCCTCCAGCATTTTCACGCTGCGCGGGTTGGAGGCCGCGGCCATCAGTGGCGTGCGACCGTCCGCGCCGCGCGTCAGGGAGGCTTGTGCGCAAAACGGGTTAGCCAGCAGGTACCTGGCGATCCCCGCCATCTCGGGTGACGCGGTGTCGTTGCCAAGCTCCGCGAGTTCGACCAGCTGGCGGCGCACGTCATCCGGAGATACGTTGTGCTCGAACCAGGTCGGCAATTGCAGGGGCGGCGCAGCGTAGTCGAAAATCAACTCCTTGATGGCTGGGCCGTCATTCTGGGCCAGTGCCATGGCCAGGGCTTCGTTGATTTCTGCCGGGCTGACGGGCGCCCCGGCGATCAGGGCGGGGTTCACGATGCTCAGCCAGTTGGCCGCAGGGCCCTGCGGCAAATAAGGGGTGACAGGGACCGGGGGAGCAGGCTGCTCTATGACCATGGGGGCCAGGTGGGTCACTTGCGGGAAGTGCATCAAATACTCCAAAAGGAGTGAGTGACTCTCCGGCGCAATCGGGTTCCATGCACCGTCAGCCCGGGGGCGCTGACGGGGGCTGCTCTCAGCCCTGCAGGCCCTTCCAGAGCATATAGGCTGCCAGCACGTAGAGCAGCATGGCGAACACGCGCTTGAGCTGCCTGACTCTGCTTAGTGCGAGTCCTGCCCCGTCACGGACCTGCCAGATAGCACCGTACCGTTAATTTAGAAAATTTTGGAATCTGGGAAGTCCGTCAGGTACATCGGGAAGTCCTGTAGGGATCAAGCCCAAATCGACCACGTGCATGGGCAGTAGTAACAGGGCATCTCGCACTAGCTGTTGGGGGGCTGTACCTTGGGCAGTTTGTTCAAGGAGTTGCTGTGGGTCGAATTGAATGGGTGCCTGCGGAGGCTGTAACAGCTGGTTCGCCAATTCGACTGCCGGGGCATAGCTGAACCCCAAGACCGTGCCCGTGTTTTGATCGACGGTCAATCCGGAGGTCAACATGAACAGTGTCATCAGGTTGACCATCGGCGTACGCAACAGTTCGGGATTGGCATGAAACGCATTCTTCGCAGCCTCTAAGATGCCGTCCCTCTCGTTGTCAAGCCATTCAGGGTGCATCGCAAACTCCTCGGCCATGAGAGTCATGGGCACCCCGGCGTGCAGGCCGCCTGCGATCAGGCATGCCGCTCTGTCGTAGGTCTTGTTGCAGCAGGCGGTCCCGATCGAGCTCATATCGAAGGCGACATCATAAGGAGCATGGGTCTTCATGGTCTGCGGGTGATTCATCAGTTCGTGAAACTGTGGATCGGTCAGTAGAGTGACCAGATCTTCCATCGGGCATCTGCGCTCTATCGGGTCATTGGTGCTTGGCTGGTTGGGGTCGGGAAGATCGCTGGCGACGAACAGCCCCGGGCTTTGCGTGGCCAAGCTTGCCTTCGTCAGGGCCCAGATCGTGCCGTTCGGCATGCCCTTCAGGGCGGCCGTCGTAATGGGGGGAATGTTGTTTTCGACGAGCGCCCGGGCTGCGGGGTTGTCAACAGGCATTTCGCCTGGAGCGTATATGTTGGTATTCGCCCGGCAATTGTGGTCGAGCAGTTGTATTATTTTGCCCTCTGTGCAGGGCAAATCATCTGGCACTGTGTAGGCATGCAAGGCAAGGTCCAGCGCATTTTTTCCATCAGGGGCACGCAGATTGGGGTTGGCGCCCGGGACATCGAGAAAGGCCTGCAGGCCGTCTTCGCTATCGCGGTTGGCGGCTGCGACCATCAGCGGGGTCAGCATGGTGACGGGGTCGCGCAACAGGGATGCTTGTGCGTAAATCGGATTCTCCAAGAGTGTCCTGATGGTCTGCACTGTTTCGGATGCAGTGGTGTCGTTGGCTAGCCCTGCGAGTTCGGTGAGCTGGTGGCGCGCCATTTCCGGGGATACATATTGTTCGAGCAGCGGTGGCATTTGCGCGGGGCGCGCGCCGTAACCGCGAATCAGCTGCTGTACGGCGGGCCAGTCACTCTGACTCAGCGCCATGACCAAGGCTTCACTCGCCTTTTCAGGGTTGACGGGCGCGCCTGCGGTCTGGGCGGTCAGGGCCGAATTCACGTAGCTAAGCCAGCCTGACGCGGGGCCATGCGGGTCATAGGGGGTGGAGGGAGCCGGCTCTATGATCATGGCGTGCGGGCCCATGGGTGGCATGGAGGCCACGTTGCTGAATTTCATCGAAAGCTCCAAAGAGAGTGAGTGACTCTCCGGCGCAATCGGGTTCCATGCACCGTCAGCCCGCGGGCGCTGACGGGGGCTGCTCTCAGCCCTGCAGGCCTTTCCAGAGCATATAGGCTGCCAGCACGTAGAGCAGCATGGCGAACACGCGCTTGAGCTGCCTGACCGGCAGGGCGTGCGCCGCCTTGACCCCGAGCGGCGCCATCAGCACGCTGGCGATGGCGATCACGATGAGCGCGGGCATGAAGATGTAGCCGATGGAGCCGGCCGGCAGACCGGGCACATTGGCGCCGCTGATGACATAGCCAGTCACGTTGGCCAAGGCGATGGGCAGCCCCAGGGCGGCGCTGGTCGCCACAGCGCTGTGCATGGCGATGTTGCACCAGGTCATGAAGGGCACGCTGACGAAGCCGCCGCCTGCGCCGACCAGGCCCGACAGAAAGCCGATGACGCCGCCGGCCGCAAGCTGTCCGGCCGTGCCTGGCATCTGGCGTGTGGGCGCGGGTTTCTTGTCCAGAAACATCTGGGTGGCGGAGAAGAGCACGAAGGCAGCGAAGAACAGGGCCAGCGAACTGCCCTTGAGCAGCGCGAACACGCCCAGGCTGGAGATGAAGCCGCCGAGCACGATGCCCGGGGCCAGGCCCCGGACCAGGTCCCAGCGCACGGCACCGCGCTTGTGGTGCGCGCGCACGCTGGAGATCGAGGTGAAGATGATGGTGGCCATGGACGTGGCGATGGCCATCTTGACCGACAGATCGGGCGCGACGCCGCGCTGCGACAGGATGAAGGTGATGAAGGGCACCATCAGCATGCCGCCACCGATGCCCAGCAGACCAGCGAGAAATCCGGTTGCGAGGCCCAGTAGCAGCAGTTCGGCGATGAGCAGGGGTTCGAAGGTCATGGCGGGAATCAGAGTGGGCCGGCGCCGGCCTGTCGATGAGGGAATAAAGGTGTCTGCAAGTGCCGCCGGACCGGCATCCTGAACCGGGGTTCAGGTGGGCAAGGGCAGCCTGGAGTTGGGTTCATCTGACGCGAGATGATCACGCTCCCCAGGCGATATACCAAGCCCGGGCTCTAAGAGCATTGGTTCAAGGAAATATAAAGCCCGGCGTGCACTGCAGACGTCCCTATTCTAGGCCCTGCGCCGTACCGCCTACAGCAGCCGGCCGTCGTCGCCCAGTGCGCGATCCAGTCTATGCAGCAGGGTTGTCAGGCGCGGGTCGGCTCCTTCGGCAGGGGCCGTGCCGCCGCCTTCGGCACTGGCGGAGTGCTCGTGGGCTGCAACCTGCGATGCCGCCACACTGCGGTCGGCGACATCGAAAGCCAGGTTGAGCGCCGCCAGCACGGCAATGCGGTCGCGCGCCTTGACTTTGCCGGCATCGCGGATCTTGCACATGGCGGTGTCCACGCGCTCGACGGCATCGAGCAGGCGCGATTCTCCGCCCTCGGGGCAGCCGAGCAGGTAGCTCTGGCCCAGGATCTGAACCTCGAGTTGTTTCATGCGGAGCCCTTCGGCGCGGCTTGTGCGGTGGATTCCGGAAGTCGCTCAAGCAGGGCGTCGACCCGCGCGCGCGCCGCGCTCAGGCGCGATTTGAGGGAATCGCGTTCCTGGGTCAGGGTGTCCAGTTGCGCGGCCAGCAAGGTGTTGGTGCGCTGCAGTTCCTCGTAGCGAACCAGCAGGCGCTCGACGCGCTCGGTGATCTGCTCGATTTGAATCGGGTTGGCCATAGGTGGTGGGGTGGGTGTAGCGAATTGTAGGGTTTGCCGAGGGGTTTTCACCGTAAAATCACGAGGTTGGTGCTCGCGGTGTGGTTCACATGCCGCAGTTCAACGGGAAGCAGGGGGGGATGTCCGTCACAGACAAACCTAACCTGCGCTGCCCCCGCAACGGTAAGCGGACGAATCGCAAGATTCAATTTCCATCATGGCCACTGGGCGTGCTGAACAAGCGCCTGGGAAGGCGGTGGAAGTCGTTCCGTCAGCCCGGATATCGGCCAACAAGGTGACCGTGCCTCCTCAGGGCGTGGTCGTGTCGCTCATGCACTGGCGGGGAAGCCGGTGAGGGCAACCTTTTCGTAGATGTTTATCCCAATGAAGAATCGTTTTCTCCAATGGCGCCCCGCCGCGCTCGCGCTCGCCGCCGCTGCGGCCTGCGTCTCGTCCTGGGCGCAGACCCAGCCGTCCCGCAGCCTGGGCGAATCGGTGGTGACGGCCACACGCAGCACCACGCGCAGCGACGAGCTGGTCAGCGATGTGGTCGTGATCGACCGTGCCGCCATCGACGTATCGGCCGCGCGCACCGTGCCTGAACTGCTGGCCCGCGCGGCGGGTTTGCAGATTTCGGCCAATGGTGGTGCGGGCAAAGTCTCGGCGGTGTTTATCCGAGGGACCGAGGCCCGGCACGTCATTCTGTTGATCGATGGCGTGCGCTATGGCTCGGCGACCTCCGGCACGCCGATGTGGGACGCGGTTCAACTCGACATGATCGACCGCATCGAAGTGCTCAAGGGGCCGGCTTCGGCGCTTTACGGCAGCGAAGGCGCGGGCGGCGTGGTGCAGATATTCACGCGCACGGGGCGGCAGGGCTTCCATCCGTACGCCACCGCCACGGCAGGCAGCCAGGGGCTGCGGCAGCTGACGGCCGGCGTCAGTGGCGGGCAGGGCGGGCTGAGCTATGCGCTGGGTTTGCAGCGCAAGCGCGAGTCCGGCTTTTCGGCCACCAACTCGCGCGTGCCATTTGGCAATTTCAACGCCGACAAGGACCCGTTCGATCAGGACGGACTCAACGCGTCTTTGGCTTATCGTTTCAACGACCGGTGGAGCGCCGATGCCGGCCTCGTCTATACCGACGGGGTCAGCCATTTCGACGACGGTCCGGGGCGGGACGCGCAATCGGCGGTACGCAGCCTGATGGCGCATGCGGGCGTGAAGGGGCAACTGCTGCCCGGCTGGCGGTCCGAGTTGAGCTTCGGCCAGAGCGTGGATACCGCCAACGTTCTGGTGGGCTCGTTCATGCCTTCCGATTTCAAGACGCAGCAAGACCAATGGATCTGGCAAAACCACATCGACTCGCCGCTGGGTGTGGTGCTTGCGGGGCTGGAGCACCGCAAACAGGCGGTGAGTGGGTCGACGGCCTACATCGTCTCCCAGCGCAGCATCGATGCGGCCTTTCTGGGGCTGAGCGGCACGCAAGGCCGTCTCAGCTGGCAGGCCAATGCGCGGCGCGACCGGAACTCGCAGTTTGGCGGCGCCGGAACCGGCTTCGTGGGCGTGGGCTACCGCATCAATCCGAACTGGCGTCTGAGCGCATCGCACGGCACCAGTTTCGTCGCGCCCTCGTTCAACCAGTTGTACTTCCCCGGATTCAGCAATCCGCTGCTGCAACCCGAGCGCGGCCGC
>JAURZS010000004.1 GCA_030653255.1 Burkholderiaceae bacterium
TCGATCAGGTCATCGGCAAGCGCGCGGGCGTGTGCACCTATGCCTGCATGAACGGCCTGATCCTGCCCGACCGCCAGGTCTTCCTGGTCGACACCCACGTGAACTACGACCCCGATGCGGCGCAACTGGCCGAGATCACCACCATGGCGGCCGAGGAGATGATGCGCTTCGGCATCAAGCCCAAAGCGGCCCTGCTGAGCCACTCCAATTTCGGCAGCAGCAACCAGCCCAGCGCACTCAAGATGCGTACCGTGCTGGAGTTGCTGCGCGACAAGGCGCCCTGGCTTGAGGTCGACGGCGAGATGCACGGCGACGTCGCGCTCGACCCGGCACAGCGCGCCAGCCTCATGCCCCACAGCACTCTGACCGGCGGCGCCAACCTGCTGGTGATGCCCAACATCGACGCCGCCAACATCTCCTACAACCTGCTCAAGACCGCAGCCGGCGGCAATATCGCCATCGGCCCGGTGTTGCTGGGCGCGGCCAAGCCGGTCCATATCCTGACCGCCAGCACCACCGTGCGGCGCATCGTCAACATGACCGCCCTGACCGTGGCCGACGCCAACGTCGCCCGCTGAGCCCCAGTGGGGCCGGGCACTGAACAGCGCCCGGCCTATGAGGCCAGGGAAAAAGACTGAGTTAGCACTGACTCTCTCACCCCCTGCAGAAATGCGGCATCAGCGCCGCCAGTTGCCCATTTTTTGTGCAGCCGCTTGCCTTTTAGGGGCGAATCGGGCACACTTCGGTCTGAAATTTCCGGGTTAACCCGAATTTTTCAGTGCGTAGGTAAGAAAAAAGGTTTTCCATCCATGGCGCGTACCGCAGCCTTCAAGTTTGCACTCACTAGCAGTTTGCTGGTGTTTTTGCTCTCAATCCCTGGCTTGGTGCCTGCCAAGGGGCCCCGCGAGGGCTCTGTCGGAAACCCTGCCCCCACCGTCGCGGTCGTTGATCTGCCCCCGCAGGGCAAGGAAACGCTGCACCGGATTCGGGCAGGCGGGCCTTTCGCCGCTGACAAGGATGGCTCGGTGTTTGGCAACCGGGAGCGACTGCTGCCGGCCCGAAGCCGCGGCTACTACCGCGAGTACACCGTGAAGACGCCAGGATCACGCGACCGGGGAGCCCGGCGCATCGTATGCGGTGGCCAGCCCAGGGCGCCGGATGCTTGTTACTACACAAGCGACCATTACGCGAGTTTTCGCCGGATCGTCGAGTGATTTTTTTTAAGTAACCTGAGTTCAAAGACTATGGAAAGAGCAGCGGAGATGGAAACACCACTTCGTACCGTCAGAACCAATATCGTGCAGTCGATCCGCGCCTTCAGGGTGCAGGACCTGCAGGAGGCGGCGCAGTCCCTGGGCCATCACTTCCTGTACGCGAACCTGGCCAATGCGCAGAGCAAGCAGGACGTGCTCGACATGATCGCGCAGCAGTTCACCTTCCCCATGCATTTCGGGAAGAACTTCGACGCACTGTACGATTGCATGACGGACCCATTGCATAAATCGGGCCCACAACCGGGCTTTCTCGTTGTGCTGGAACAGATTCCGGCCAACGGGAAGTTCGACAAGGAAGCACGCGAGCAGCTGCTTGACATCTTCCGCGACGCCGCAGACTACTGGGGAGACCGGAAGATACCCTTCCGATGCTTCTATTCTTTTCTGTAGCCCGTTCTGCACACACCAGCCAAGCAGAACGGGCTAACGAGGCTACCGGCACCCAGGCGGTCTCCGGCATCGAACTCACCACCGAATCGGGCGAAAAAATGCCGACCGACAAGTTGGTGGATGTTTCCCCACTGGCGCTGCGCATGAGCAGCCCCTTCAACGCAGGGTACTGGCTGGCGGCTGCCTGAAATCGGGAACCGCCCGCGCAAGCTCCTGGGTGCGCCGCCGCGGCGCGCTCAGGCGCTGCCCGACATGGCCAGCGCCACGTACTCCTGCACCGGCACTTCTTCAGCGCGCCGCTGCAGATCGAATTCCAGCCCTGTGGGCGGCTGCGCTTCCAGCCAGCGTCCCAGCGTATGGCGCAGCAGCTTTCTGCGCTGACTGAAAGCCACGCGCACGATCTCGCTCAGCCGCTGTGCATCGACCGCCGGTGGTTCGGCCAGCGGAATCATCCGCACCACGGCGCTGTCCACCCGCGGCGGCGGGTCGAAGGACTCCGGCGGCACCGCCAGCACATTGGCCATCGTGTAGCGCCACTGGAGCATCACGCTCAGACGCCCGTAATCCGCGCTCGCGGGCCGCGCCACCATGCGGTCCACCACTTCTTTTTGCAACATGAAGTGCTGATCCTGCACCACGTCGGCATAGGCCAGCAGGTGGAACAGAATGGGCGTGGAGATGTTGTAGGGCAGGTTGCCCACGACCCGCAGCCGGCGCGCCCCGAAGGTGGCGGCCAGGGCGCGGAAATCGACCTTCAGCACATCGGACTCGATGACCTCCAGCTGAGCATGCGCGCGAAGCCTGGCGGCCAGATCGCGGTCCAGCTCGATCACGGTGAGGCGGCCCAGGCGCTCGACCAGAGGCTGCGTAAGGGCGGCCAGACCCGGCCCGATCTCCACCATGGCGTCGCCGGCCTGCGGCGCGATCTCCTGCACGATGGCCTCGATGATCGCGCCATCGGACAAAAAGTGCTGTCCAAATCGCTTGCGCGGAAGATGTCCTGCCACGTTTGCCCGCTGTGCCGGTGCGCGGCCTGGCGCAGCGCTCTTTCCCGTGCGCTTCGCAGCGTTCACTGCGGCGGCTCTCGCAGCTCCACGTAGGCCCGCCCGCGCACTTCCTGGACCCAGGTCGCAAAGGCTTCGTCGAGCTTTTTCTCGCGCACGAGCGAGCGTGCGATGTCGCGCTGTTCGCGCTGGCTCAAGGTCGCCTCGCGGCGGCCCAGCAGTTCGATCAGATGCACGCCGAAGCGCGTCACCACCGGCTCCGACACCTGCCCGGGCAGCAGGGCATTGATGGCTTCCTCGAACTCGGGCACGTACACACCAGGATTGGTCCATCCCAGATCGCCGCCCGCCTGGGCGCTGGCGTCCTGGGAATTCTCGCGGGCCAGCGTGGCGAAGTCGGCCTCGCGCGCATCGATGCGACGCTTGAGCGCGACAATGCGTTCTCGCGCTGCTGACTCGCTCAACTGCGGGCCCGTACGCAGCAGGATGTGCCGCACATTATTCTGTGTAACGTTGACGCCGGGCAAGCCGCCTTGCTGCTTCTCCAGCACCTTGAGCACGTGAAAGCCCGCGCCCGAGCGAACCACCTCCGACAGATCGCCCACCCGCAGATTGCGGGTGGCCTCGATGAACAGCGGCGGATAACGCTCGGCGCTGCGCAAGCCGATCTGCCCGCCGCTGCTGCGCTCCGGCGAGTCGGAAAGCTCCAGCACCAGTCTGGCGAAGTCCTCACCCGCCCTGGCCCGCGCCAGCACGCCCTGCGCCTTGGCCTGCAAGGCTGCCACCTGCTGCGCATTGGCGTTATCCGGCACCGCAATGAGCAGCTGCGCCAGATTGATCTCCAGAGTCGATAAGTCCGTGCTGTCGCGCTGCTCGCGGATGAACTGGTCCACATCCAGATCGGTGACACGCACACGCGGATTGACCTCGCGCTCGCGCAGGCGACCCAGCAGCACCTGGTTGCGCAGCTCGTCACGAAACTGCGCCAGGCTGATGCCGTCGGTGGAAAGGCGCTGGTGCAACTGCTCCACGGTGATCTGGTTCTGGCGCGCTACATCCTGTTCAGCCACATTGATCGTGGCCTCGTCGACCTTGATGCCGGTGTCGCGCGCCAGCTGCACCTGCGCCCGCTCATTGATCAGCTGGTCCAGCACCTGGCGCGCGAGCTCCTGGCGCGGCGGCATGGGCGCGCCCTGCTGCGCGAGACGCTGCTCCACCCGCACCATGCGGCTGCGCAACTCATTGTTGGTGATAGGTTCGGAATTGACCACCGCGACGATGTAGTCGGCCTGCCGCACCCCGGCTTGCGCCGCGGGCACGACCGGACTGAGCTGGAACGAAGGGCGCAGCCCCTGCGCCTGAACGCTGAAGGCGGTGCAGGCTGCCAGCAAAACCAGCAAGAGAGCGTGAGATCGTTGGGTCATGTGAATCAGTCTGCATCAATCGTAGTTGCCAAAACGGCTCGGCATGGTGGTCTGCTCGCGCAGATACTGGTACCGTGGGATATTGTTCTTCAGCGTCTGCAAGGCGTTGGTCCCGATGCGTGTGAAGCCGATGAACTCCAGCTGGAACAGGATGCGCTTGTTGGCCGACGAGGTGCTGCTTTGCAGCCGCTCCAGCACCACGCGCCCCAGCCAGCAACCTGCATCGTACTCAAGACCGATGATCGCATCCACCAGCTTTCGGTCCTGCATGCTGAAGTTCAGGCGTCCGACACTGTACCAGCGCCCCTCGCCCTGGCCCTGACCGGGTCCGAGATCGCGGCCCTTGTCGCCCCACAGGTCATTCAGCGGCCACTGCCAGCCGACGTCGATCTGCTCGCTGGCGCCACGCTGAAACCGGTAAGCGGCGCTCACTACACGGTAATTGCCAGGGTTGTAGCGCCCGCCCAGGGTCGAGCGGATCGAGCGTCGGGTCTGCGGATTGAACTGCACCGTCGAGTCCACCGTCCAGCGCGGCTGCCAGTTGATCGACGTGCCAACCAGCAAGTCGCTGAAGCGGTCCTGAATCGGCAGGCCTCCGGGCAGGGTCACGTTCTGGTCCTTGAAACGCAGGCGTTGCGCCACGCCGAAGCGGGCGGCCTCCGCGCCGGTGTTTGGATCCAGCAGCCGAGTCGTCACGCCCAGCGTGAGCAGGTTGTTGTCCGCGATGCGGTCGTTGCCCCCGAAAGCGTTCTCGGTGTAGACCGTGGCAAAGTTGAAATCGTTGGCGCCGGAATCGTAGTTGGGCAGCAGGCTTTGATCGCGAAACGGCGTGTAGACATAAAAGGCGCGGGGCTCCAGCGTCTGGCGAAAGCTGCGGCCGAAATAGCTGGCATTGCGCTCTAGCACCAGGCCACTGTCCAGGCTGAAGGTGGGCAGCACGCGAGTGGCGGTCCGTGCGCCGTTGGCCAGCGGCGCGTCGAACTGGTAGCTGGTCGCATGCAGCTGCGCCCGGGGCGTGAAAAACCAGCCCGGCGACTGGAATGGCCGGCTGATCTGGGCCAGCGTGTATGCACGCCTGGCATTGGGCTGGCCGGTGAGCAGACGGCTCGATTCGAACTGTGTGTAATCGGCCTCGACATTGACGTCCAGTCCGCCGGGCAGATTGGCGCGCACATACCGGCCGATGAGCTGCGGCATGCGGTCGTATGGCGGGACGATGGGCGAAGTCACGTCCTGCAGCGTCTGCCACTTCAGCGTACGCAGCGTGCCGGAAAAATTGCCCTGGCCCCAGGACGCGATGGCGTCGTTGGCCAGCAGGCGCTGCGTGAGCGAAGTGCCATTGCGCGAGAAATCACGCCAGTAATTGTCGTCGCTCACGCGGTTCAGGTTCAGGTTGATGCCCAGCGGGCTGACCCCGGGCAGACCCAGGTCCATGCTGCCGACATGGGTGTAGCTCAGGCCCCAGCGCTTGCGCTCGCGCAGTGTGTCCGTGGGCATGAGGTTGGCGCGCAACGTGCCACGGTAGGCGTCCTCCAGGTAGCGGAACTCGCCCCCCAGATCCAGGCCGCGCTTGGTCATCAGCGTGGGGTATAGCGTGGCGTCACGGTTGGGGGCGATGTTCAAGTAATACGGCAGCGTCAACTCCACCCCGTTCAAGCTGTCGATGCCGATGGTCGGCGGCAGCGCGCCGGACTTGCGCCGGTCGCTCAGAGGAAAACTCATCGCCGGAAACGGCAGCACCGGCACATTCATGAAGCTGAGCACCGCGCCCTCGGCCTGGCCGACCTCTTCTTCGGTGTCCAGCCGGATGCTGGCGGCGCGCAGCACCCAGTCCGGCATCCAGCTTGGCCCGGGCCGGCGCTGGCAGGTGGTGTAGGTCGCGTTGCGCACGATGGTGCGCTTGTCGTCGATGAAATCCACCCGCGCGGCCTGGCCGTAGGCATTGTTCTTCAGAAAGCGGTAACTTGGCTCATTGAAAAAGCCTTCGAAGGCATCGATCCTGAGATCGAGCGCGGTGCCTTCGTAAACATTGCCTGCCCGATTGACGCGCACATTGCCGCGGGCTTTGGCCAGGTCGTCAGGCTGGTAGTACTCGAGCCGGTCGGCCTGTATCACCACGTCGCCGCGGCGCAGCATGGCATCGCCCTCGATCACGGTCTCCAGATCGGGGCGGCCCGAGGTGTGCTTGCCCGACATGAAGGTAGGCAAAGACTTGCGCACCTCTTGCGGAATGGTCTCGCGCAGCATCGGCGTGCCCAGCAGCTGCAACGCCGACGAGCCGTCCGCATCCTGCGCGCCGGCCTCGCCCGGGCCGGCCAGGATCAGGACCAGCAACGCAGCAGGGGACAAGGTCAAAGAGGAGCGAATACCGGATTGCTTCAAGGGGACGCGTCATGAGAAAAGGTGAGTCCGTCGAAGGCCGGCACGGGGCCCGGGCTGGCCGACGGCCGGATTTGTAGAATGGATTATCCATGAGCCCATCCCAGCCACCCCAGCGCCCCCGAGGCGTCGATCCGCAAGCGCCTCCGCCGGCTGCACCTCGCGCCGTCTCCTGGTCCGATCCTGCCCGCGGCGCGGCCTTCCAGGCATGGCTGCGCGGCATTGCGCCGGCGCACCGACTGGCGCCGGACAGCCTGCGCATTGCATCTGCCGACGCCAGCTTTCGGCGCTACCTGCGCGTGGACTGCGCCGACCCGGTGCAGCACAGCTGCATCATCATGGACGCGCCGCCCGACAAGGAAAATTGCGAGCCCTTCGTAAAAGTGGCGCAACTGATGGCGGCGGCCGGCCTGCGTGTGCCGCGCATCCTGGCCTGGGACGCGGCCCAGGGCTTCATGCTGCTGGACGACCTGGGCGCGCGCACCATGATGGAAGTCATCCTGCCGCAAGACCCCTACGCCAACCAGCCGCTCTACCTGAAAGCCGTCGATGCGCTGATCGACTGGCAGCGCGCATCGCGCGCCGATGTGCTGCCCCCTTACGACGAAGCCCTCTTGCAGCGCGAGCTCGCGCTGTTCCCGGACTGGTACCTGGCGCAGCACCGGGGCATCGCCATCAACGACAAGCTGCGCAGCACGCTGGACACCGTGTTCGCCGAGATCGTGCGGCGCAACCTGGCCACGCCCAGGGTCTACGTCCACCGCGACTTCATGCCGCGCAACCTGATGGTTCCCGAAGGCGAGGACCCCCGGCTGGGCATCCTCGATTTTCAGGACGCCGTCTACGGCCCGGTGACGTATGACATTGCCAGTCTCATGCGCGATGCCTTCTTGAGCTGGGACGAGGAGTTCGTCCTCGACATCACAGTGCGCTATTGGCAACAGGCGCGCAGCGCCGGCCTGCCGGTCGATGCCGACTTCGGAGACTTTTACCGGGCCGTCGAGTGGATGGGCTTGCAGCGCCACCTCAAGGTGGCGGGCATCTTCGCGCGCCTGACCTTGCGCGATGGCAAACCCAAATACCTCGCCGATGCGCCGCGCTTCATCGCCTACATTCGCGCCACAGCAAGCCGTTACCGCGAGCTCGGCCCCTTGCTGCGCCTGATCGACGAGGTCGAGGGCAGCCAGGCCGCCACGGGTTACGCCTTCGGCCGCGTCTGAGTCCGGCCGCCTGTCCAGCCATGCCCCGCCTGTACTGCCCTGCGCCCCTGACCGAAGGCGAACTGCTGGACCTGCCGCCGGGCGCCGCGCGCCATGCCCAGGTCCTCAGACTTCAGCCGGGCAGCACGATCACGCTGTTTGGCGGACTGCCCGGTGGCGGCGAGTTCGAGGCCGAGGTCACGCGCATGGGCCGAAGCGAGGTCCAGGTGCGTCTGGGTGCCCACCGCCCCATCGAACGCGAGACGGCGCACGCCGTACACCTTCTGGTGGGCATGCCCGCCAACGACCGCATGGACTGGCTGGTGGAAAAAGCCACCGAGCTCGGTATGGCCAGCCTGCAGCCTCTGCTGGGCGAGCGCAGCGTGCTCAAGCTCAGCGGCGAGCGGGCGCTCAAGCGGCAGGCCCACTGGCAAGCCATCGCCGTGGCTGCCTGCGAACAAAGCGGGCGCAACCGCGTGCCCCGTGTGCACGAGCCACTGCGCTTCGAAGAATGGGCGCGACGCAGCGCACAAGACCAGGAACTGGACGGCGCCGCGCGCAAACTGCTGTCGCTGCGCCCCGGTGCGCGGCCCCTGCGCGACAGCCTGGCGCCCGCAGGCGCCACCCTCTTCATGTCGGGACCCGAAGGAGGTTGGACGCCCGGCGAAGAAGACGCCGCCATGGCGCAGGGCTTCACGCCCGTCAGCCTGGGCGCGCGCGTGCTGCGGGCCGAGACAGCGCCCCTGGCCGTCCTGGCCGCATTCAGTGTTCTAACTTGATGCCGGCTGCCTTGCGGGCCCGCCGATCCAGCACCCAGGGGCCGCGCAGACACCGCCGTACACCAGCGCATACACTAGTGCCATGAACCGCAACCTTTGGCTCCTGACCGCGCTCCAGGGCCTGTTCCTGACCAATAACGTCACCTTCATCGCGATCAACGGGTTGGTCGGCTGGGGGATGGCGCCGCTGGCGTGGATGGCCACGGTGCCGGTCATGGGCTATGTGGTGGGTGGGGCCTTGTCCACCGGCCTCGTGAGCTACACGCAAAAACGCTTTGGGCGCAAGGCGTCCTTTCAGATGGGCCTCATGGTGGCGATGGTCTCGGCGCTGATGTGCGCGTATTCGGTGTACACCCGGAACTTCTGGCTGCTGGTGGTCTCGACCATGGTCGCCGGCTACTACAACGCCAATGCCCAGCTCTACCGCTTTGCAGCCGCCGAAATGGTCGAGCCGGCTGGCCGCGAGAAGGCGATCTCCATGGTCATGGCCGGCGGCCTGGCCGGCGCCGTGCTGGGGCCGAATCTGGCGGCCATGGGGCGTGATCTGATGTCTGTCCCCTTTGCTGGTGCCTATGTTGCGCTGGTAGGCGTGGCCTTGCTGTCGATGCTGCTGCTGTCCTTTGTGCGCTTTGCCCCCCCGCCGCCCAAGACCGCCATCTATGGCGGGCGCCCGCTGCGCGAGATCATGCGCCAGCCCGTATTCATCGTGGCCGCGCTCGGCGGCTCGCTGGGCTATGGCGTGATGAACCTGCTGATGGCGGCCACGCCGATTGCGATGGAAGTGTGCAAGCTGCCTTTCTCCAGCGTTGCGTTGGTGCTTGAATGGCATGTGATCGGCATGTTCGCGCCGGGCTTTTTCACCGGACACCTGATACGCCGCATCGGCATCCTGCCCACCATGAGCCTGGGCGTGCTGCTCAACCTGCTGTGCATTGTCATCGCCTTGTCGGGCGTAGACCTCCAGGAATTTCTGATCTCCATGTTCCTGGTCGGCGTGGGCTGGAACTTCCTGTTCACCGGCGCCACCGCACTGGCCTTGCAGGCCTACCGGCCCGAGGAGCGCGACCAGGCGCAGGGCGCGCTGAACTTCTTCATGTTCGTCACGCTGGCGATGAGCTCCTTCGGCTCGGGCGTGCTGGTCACAACCCAGGGCTGGACGCTGCTCAACTATGGGTCTCTGGTGCCCGTGGGCGTGTCCGGCGCGGCCATCCTGTGGCTGGCTCTGCACCAGCGCAAACTCAAGGCGACCTGAGCATCACCCTTGCGGCGGCACGGCAAACCGTGATTGCAGCCACTCCTGCAAGACGGCAAACACCGGCTCGGGCTGCGCCTCGTTGAATATCTCGTGGTACAGGGATTCAAAACAGTGCGCCGTCACCACCTGGGGTGGAGCCGCCGCCGCAAAGGCCCGGCTGCCGGCGGGATCGACCAGCCTGTCCGCGCCCGCATAGAGCAGCAAGGTAGGCACCGACCAGCGGGGGGCCTGCGCCACCGCGTCTGGTGCGGCCTCGGTGATGAAATGGGCCAGGCGCATCGAGATCCGGTCGTGCACCAGCGAGTCGGCGCGGTAAGCCTGTACCACTGCAGCGTCGTGCGAGAGATGGCGCGGACTCAGTCCATTGCGCAGCCTCAGGTCCGGCGCCAGCCGGTACATCAGGCGCAACAGCGCGCGGCGCACAGGCCGAAGCCCTGGATCCAGCGCCGGCGAGGACAGCACCAGCGCATCGACCGGCCGCACCGCCCGCGCCACGAAGCGCGCTGCCACCAGACCACCCAGACTGTGACCGAGCAGGATCAGCGGCATGTGATCGGGCATGCCCATGCGCGCATCGTCCACCACATCGGCCAGATCCTCGATCAGGCGCTCCTGGCTGGGCAAGGCGCCGCGCGCGCCATCCGACTGGCCGTGGCCGAACTGGTCATAGCCGCGCACCGCGAAACCCCACTGGTTCAGTCGCTCGGCCACGCGCTCGTAGCGCGCGACATGCTCGCCCAGGCCATGAACCAGAATCACCACGCCACGGGGCTCGCTGTCATCGAGCGTGGGCCAGAAGCGTTGCGCCAGCCGGTCCAACCCAAGGGCCGTGAAAGGAAACAGGGTGGAGTCGGTCATGCGTTCAGGCAGGCATGCGCGCGATCACTTCGGCAACAGCGGCTGTCAACTTGCGGGCGTAGGGCACATGCAGGAATTCATTGGGGCCGTGCGCATTGGAGCGCGGCCCCAGAACGCCGCAGACCATCATCTGCGCGGCGGGAAAGCCCCGGCTGAGCATGCTCATGAGCGGGATTGTGCCGCCCTGGCCCACATAACCGCAGGGCGCGCCAAAGTGCGCGCGCGAGGCTTCATGGAGCGCCTGCTCGAACCAGGGCGCGCTGGCCGGGGCATTCCAGCCCGTTGCCCCGCCCCCGCCCTCGAAAGTGACGCGCGCCTGGTAGGGCGCATTGTCTTCCAGCAGGGTCTTGAGTTCACGCACGGCCTGGTCGGCCTCGACCAAGGGCGGCAGGCGCAGCGACAGCTTGAAGGCCGTGTACGGCCGCAGCACATTGCCCGCGTCCTTCAGGGCCGGAAAACCCTCTGCGCCGGTGACGCTGAGCGTGGGCATCCAGGTCCGGTTGATCAAGGCCTGCAGCGGGTCGGTGGTGGTGGGCAGCGCAAAGGCGCTGGCGCCTTCGCAGTCGTAGTGCGCCCAGGGAAAGCGCTTGTAGACCTCCTCGCCCAGGATCGCTGCCGTGGCGCGCGCCTGCGCCAGCCGGTCGGTGGGTATCTCGCAATGGAAACTCTGCGGCAGCAGCCGTCCGGTGCTGCTGTCTTCCAGCCGGTCCAGCACCTGGCGCATGATGCGAAAACTCGAAGGCACCACGCCGCTGGCGTCACCTGAATGCACGCCCTCGGTCAGGATCTCGACCTTGAGCACGCCACCGGCCATGCCGCGCAGCGAGTTCGTGAGCCAGAGCTGATCGTAGTTGCCGGCGCCCGAGTCCAGGCAGATCACCAGCTCCACTTGGCCCAGACGCGTTCGCAGCGCATCGATGTAGGGCAGCAGATCATAGGAGCCCGATTCCTCGCAGGTCTCGATCAGGCCGACGATGCGCGGGTGCGCAACCTTCTGCGCCTTGAGCGCCTGCACCGCGGCAATGCTGGCATACACCGCATAGCCATCGTCGGCGCCGCCGCGCCCGTAGAGCAGACCGTCTTCGTACTTCGGGCTCCAGGGGCCGAGGTCCTTGCGCCAGCCGGTGAATTCGGGCTGCTTGTCCAGGTGACCGTACATCAGCACGCTCCGGTTTGATGCCGGCTGCGTTGCGGCGATCTCGAAAAACAGCACAGGCGTGCGCCCGGCAAGGCGCACGATCTCCAGCTTTAGGCCTTCGACCTTCTGCGCCTCGACCCAGGTCGCGGCATTGCGCACGACCGTCTCGATATGGCCGTGCGCCGCCCAGTCCTTGTCAAAGCCGGGAGACTTCGCGGGGATGGCGATGTAGTCGCTGATCTGCCGCACGATATCGCCGTCCCATGTGGCGCTGACGTGGGACAGAACGGCGGCGGCATCGAGCAGGCCAGGCGGAAGTTCTTTGTGAAGAGGCGCGTTCATGGAGGGCTCCAGCCAAAACTCTACTTTACCCCCGCGCTCAGGGCGACGCCAGCGCCGCGCCCCATGCCCTCAGGTCCAGACGATGCGCCCTTGCGCCGCATCGTCAAGCCGCGCCATGAAGGCGGCGGCCTGCGCCTGCGGCAGGCTGAACTCGAAAGCCACCAGGGTGCCGTGGCCCACCTGCAGCAAGCTCGCGCCAATGGCGTCGATTTCGCGCCGCAACAAACCTTCGAGCGCATAAGGCACAGCGCAATGCAGAGTCTGCATGACCTGCAAGGGTAGCTTTTGCGCGCCCAGCAGCGCCTGTGCGACGGTGTCGGTATAAGCGCGCACCAGGCCGCCTGCGCCCAGCTTCACGCCACCGAAATAGCGCACCACCGTGGCCAGCACACCCTCCAGATCCTGGCGCCGCAGCACCTCCAGCATCGGCCGCCCGGCCGTGCCACCGGGCTCGCCATCATCGACGGCCGCCGAGTGCCCACCCGCCAGCAAGGCCCAGCAGACATGCGCCGCGTCGGGATGCTGCGCGCGCAGCTGCGCAACCACTGCCAATGCCGCGGCGCGGTCGGGCACCGCCTGCACGCAACCGATGAAGCGGCTCTTTCGAACCACCAGCTCGCTGTGAACTGGCCCAGCCAGTGTCAGGGGCATGAGCGCCAGGGTGCAAGCCAGCCCAGCCCGGCCGAGGTGCCGCCAGCCTGCCCTCCACGGCCCGGCCGATATTCGCAGCCGACCCACCCTTCCCAGCTGCATTGCGCTGAAAGCGCATCGATCAAGGCGAACAGATACGGGTAATTCAGCTCACCGACATCGGGCTCCTGACGTTCCGGCGCGCCCGCGATCTGAAAATGGCCGACATGACCGCCAGGCAGATACTTGCGGATCTTCATCGCCACATCGCCCTCGACGATCTGGCAATGGTACAGGTCCATCAGCACCTTGAGCCCCGCGCTGCCGACCTGCTCGACGATCTCGTGGGCGTGGTCCTGCCGGTTCAGGAAATAGCGCGGCATGTCGCGCAGATTGATGGGCTCTATCAGCAGCTGCACGCCCGCTGCGCCGGCGCGCGCGCAGGCACGGCGCAGATTGCGCACATAGGTGGGTTGCAGCGCCTCGCGCTCCTGGCCTTCAGCCAGCAGGCCCGCCATCACATGGATGCGCGGACAATCCAGCACCTGCGCATAGTGCAGGGCCAGCGTCAATCCCGCGTCGAACTCGGCCTCGCGCCCGGCCAGGCAGGCCGTTCCGCGGTCGCCGCGATTCGATGCCAGTTCAATGGACGCTGCGTCCGTGCCTCCAACCGGCGCATTGAAAAGCACCAGGCGCAGGCCGTTGGCCTTGAGGCGCGCGGCAATTTCCTGGGGCGCCCAGGCATACGGGAACTGAAACTCCACCGCCTCGAAGCGATCTGCAGCGGCCGCCTCGAAGCGATCGAGAAAAGGCAACTCCGGATACATCAATGACAGGTTCGCGGCAAATCGCGGCATGGTCTACCTCATCGGCGCTGGAACTTGAACACGGCCGTGCCCGCGCGCGCATTGGGCCACAACCGCACCTCGCGGCCCTCGTGCAGGCCGTAGGCATCGAGTACCTGCAAGCCGTTTTTCTGCGCCAGGGACTCGAAATCCTTGTACGTGCCCACACGGATGTTGGGCGTGTCGTACCACTGGTAGGGCAGGCGCCGCGTCACCGGCATGCGCCCTCGCAGCACACTGAGACGGTTCGGCCAATGGGCGAAATTTGGAAAGGCGACGATGCCCGTGCGGCCCACGCGCGCAGTCTCGCGCAGCATCACCTCGGCATTGCGCAGATGCTGCAGGGTGTCGATCTGCAGCACCACGTCGAAGGAAGCATCCTCGAACATGGCCAGACCCTCGTCCAGATTCAGCTGGATCACATTGACGCCGCGCTTCACGCAGGCCAGCACGTTCGCATCGGACAGCTCGATGCCGTAGCCGGTGCAGCCGCGGTGTGTGTGCAAGTAGGCCAGCATGGCGCCGTCGCCGCAGCCCAGGTCCAGCACGCGCGCGCCTTGCGGCACCAGGCGGGCTATCGAGTCCATGGTGAGGGCATCACTCATGAGACGCCTCGTCGGCAATGCGCGCGAAGTAAGAGCGCACCACATCAAGATAGCGCGGGTCTTCCAGCAAGAAAGCGTCATGCCCGTGCGGCGCGTCGATCTCGGCATAACTCACGTCGCGCCGGTTGTGCAGCAGCGCCTCCACCAGCTCGCGACTGCGCCGCGGCGAAAAGCGCCAGTCGGTCTTGAAGCTGATCAGCAAAAACTTCGCGCTGGCCCGCGCCAGCGCTGCGCGCAAGCTGCCGCCATGCTCGCGCGCGGGATCGAAATAGTCGAGCGCGCGCGTGATCAACAAATAGGTGTTGGCGTCGAAGTACTCGCTGAACTTGTCGCCCTGATAGCGCAGATAGCTCTCGATCTGAAACTCGATGTCCTGCGTCGTGTAGCGGTACAGGCCGTCGGGGTTGCGCAGTGTGCGGCCGAACTTCTCGTTCATCACATCGTCGCTGAGGTAGGTGATGTGCCCGATCATGCGCGCAATGCGCAATCCACGCCGGGGCACCACGCCATGCGCATAAAAGTTGCCGCCGTGAAAATCCGGATCGGTCACGATGGCGCGTCGGGCCACTTCATTGAAGGCTATGTTCTCTGCCGTCAGATTCGGGGCGCTGGCCACCACCACGGCGTGGCGCACGCGCTCGGGGTGCTGCAGCGTCCAGCTCAGGGCCTGCATGCCGCCGAGACTGCCGCCCATGACGGCGGCCAGCGTGTCGATGCCCAGCGCATCGAGCAATCGCGCCTGGGAGTCGACCCAGTCTTCGACCGTGACCACGGGAAACTCCGCGCCATAGATCCGGCCGCCGGCGCCGGGCCGGGGATGCATGGGTCCGGTCGAGCCGAAACACGATCCCAGATTGTTCACGCCGATGACGAAAAAACGCTCGGTGTCCACCGGCTTGCCGGGGCCGATCATGGTGTCCCACCAGCCCTGCGAATCGGGCTGGCCTTCGTAGACGCCCGCCACATGGTGCGAAGCATTGAGCGCATGACAGACCATCACTGCGTTCGACCGATCCGCGTTGAGCGTGCCATAGGTCTCGTAGCTGAGGTCGTAGCCCGAGATCGAGGCCCCGCTGCGCAAGGGCAGAGGTGCCTCGAAATGCATGGATTGTGGAACGGCAATCAACATCGGATGGAAGGTCCCCAAACAAAAAACCCGGCTCAGCTCGAAGCGGTGCCGGGTGACCTTCTCAGGCAGCGGTGGCCGTCTTTAGCTGAATTTCGGAATTCGAAGATTCCGGCGCCCGCAATCTGGTTCAAATCGGCGCGTGGAGGTGAAGTATATCAAGGGCTGACGCAGCACTGCCGGCCGCAGCACCGCCATCGACGCACGATTCTGGCGCAGTTTTTGCTTGCTTTTGGTGCCGCCGGCCTTGATGCCGAGTTTTTGCACCAACAAACTTCATTTCGCTCTAGAGGAGACCTATGGAAGCACTAAAACAGGGCTCGGATGCATTGTTCATTCTGCTCGGCGGCATCATGGTGCTGGCCATGCACGCTGGATTCGCCTTTCTTGAACTCGGCACCGTGCGCAAAAAGAACCAGGTCAATGCGCTGGTCAAGATCCTCGTGGATTTCTCGGTCTCGGCGGTTGCCTATTTTCTGGTCGGCTACAGCGTGGCCTACGGAACTCACTTCTTCGTTGGCGCCGAGCAGCTCGCCGCCAAAAATGGCTATGAACTGGTCAAATTCTTCTTCCTGCTGACCTTTGCCGCAGCCATCCCCGCCATCATCTCCGGCGGTATTGCCGAGCGGGCGCGCTTCGGGCCACAGCTGTGCGCGACAGCCGTGATCGTCGGCTTCATCTACCCTCTCTTCGAGGGCATCGCCTGGAACCAGGCCTTTGGCATCCAGGCGTGGATCAAACAGCTCACCGGGCAGGAGTTCCACGATTTCGCCGGCTCCATCGTCGTCCATGCCGTCGGAGGGTGGCTGGCGCTGCCAGCGGTGGTCCTGCTGGGCGCACGCGCCAACCGCTATCGCAAAGACGGCGCCGTGTCCGCGCACCCGCCGTCCAACATCCCCTTCCTGGCCCTGGGCGCCTGGGTGCTCACCGTGGGCTGGTTCGGCTTCAACGTGATGAGCGCGCAGACCATCGACAAAATCTCCGGGCTGGTCGCCGTCAACTCGCTGATGGCGATGGTGGGCGGCACACTGGCGGCCCTGATGATGGGCCGCAACGATCCGGGTTTTGTGCACAACGGCCCCCTTGCCGGGCTGGTGGCCGTATGCGCCGGCTCCGACCTGATGCACCCCCTGGGAGCGCTGGCCACCGGCGCCGTGGCGGGATGCCTGTTCGTCGGCATGTTCACCCTCACACAGAACAAATGGAAGATCGACGACGTGCTGGGCGTATGGCCCCTGCACGGGCTGTGCGGCGCCTGGGGTGGCATCGCTGCCGGCATCTTCGGCGCCAAGGCCCTGGGTGGCCTGGGCGGCGTCAGCCTGACCGCCCAGCTCATCGGCTCAGCCATGGGCGTGGCCTGGGCCCTGATCGCGGGCTTCGCACTTTACGGCCTGCTCAAGCTGCTGACGGGACTGCGCCTGAGCCAGGAAGAAGAATACGAAGGCGCGGACCTGTCGATCCACCGTATTGGCGCCACGCCCGATCGGGAAGTCAACTGGTGATCGAGCATGGGCGTCCCCCTGAAATCAAGTAATTAGGACAATTTGCCAAACTGGCACATAATGCGAAAGTGTCCCTTGATAAAGGGCCACGATTATTGCGGTGATCGGTCTGTTTCGCGTCTCTGAAGTCTTTATTGGTTTGTTGATTGCGTTGTTCTGACTCCCATCGCGTTTATTGAGTGTTTTTGAGGAGTCCTCCATGGGCAACAAACTTTACGTGGGCAACCTGCCCTATTCTTACAGTGACAGCGACATGCAACAGGCCTTCGGCCAGTTCGGCACCGTCTCCAGCGCCAAGGTCATGATGGAACGCGACACCGGTCGCTCCAAGGGCTTCGGCTTTGTCGAAATGGGCAGCGATGCCGAGGCGCAAGCCGCCATCAAGGGCATGAACGGTCAATCCATCGGTGGCCGTGATCTCGTCGTGAACGAGGCCCGTCCCATGGAAGCCCGCCCCCCCCGTAGCGGCGGCGGCGGTGGTGGTTACGGCGGCGGCGGCGGTGGCCGTAGCGGCGGTGGCGGTGGCCGCGGCGGTTACTGAAACTCCTGATCCCCGGCTGACTCAGCCGCGAGACACAGCAAAAGGCCCTTCGGGGCCTTTTTTCATGGAAAACCCCGATATTTCGCTGCCAAACCTCTAGAAAACGCTTGCATGATTTGCCGATATATGCTCCATAATGCGCCCGTGTGGGCAGATTGCCCGTGCACGTTTGCGGTGAACAGGTCACTTTCGCGTCTCTGCCCTCAGTCAAATGCGTTTTCGGGACTCCATCGCTTCATTCATGTGTTTTTTTGAGGAGCTCCCAGCATGGGCAACAAACTGTACGTAGGCAATCTGCCGTATTCCGTGCGCGACAGCGATCTTGAACAGGCTTTCGGCCAGTTCGGTTCGGTCACCAGCGCCAAGGTCATGATGGAACGCGACACCGGTCGCTCCAAGGGCTTCGGCTTTGTCGAAATGGGCAGCGATGCCGAAGCGCAAGCCGCTATCAGCGGCATGAACGGCCAATCCCTGGGCGGCCGCAGTGTCGTCGTCAATGAAGCCCGGCCCATGGAGGCCCGGCCCCCACGCAGCGGCGGCGGCTACGGTGGAGGAGGTGGTGGCTACGGCGGTGGCGGCGGTGGCTATGGTGGTGGTGGTAGTGGTGGTGGTTACGGCGGCGCCGGAGGTGGAGGAGGTGGTGGCTATGGCGGCGGCGGCCGACGTGAAGGTGGTGGTGGTGGCGGTGGCCGCGAAGGTGGTGGCCGTGGTGGCAGCGATGGCAGCTTCCGTAGTCCTTACGGCTCCGGTCCCCGCAGTGGCGGTGGCGGCCGTGACGGTGGCGGGCGCGGCGGCTACTGAACCTCTCAGGCGGGCTTTCGGCCCGCAGCGGGAACAAAGGGCTCCTCTGGAGCCCTTTTCATTGGCCACCCTGCTTTGCGCGGCGCGCCCGCAGATCCGGGTCCGACAGGTCCCGCCTTACTTCGCCGCGGCCCTGGGAGCCAGCAAGGTCCTGACGCGGCCATGCAGGTCCATGACCCGCTGCAGGTTGTCGTAATCCATGGCGTCGGCTGCAAAACGATCCCCGCCGCGTGTCATCACCACAGGCAGATGCGACTTGATGCGCTCGGTGTTCATGAAGGCATGCAGAAACTCGCTTCGAAACTCGAAGCTGGGCACCGGCTGGCCGGCCTTGTCCACCGCCGCATCGCGCACCACCACGGCATCGCCGAACAACTGCACCTCGGAGCCATCGGCATTGCTCAGGGCGCGCCGGGCCGTGGCCACGGTCAGATGTCCGTTGGCATTGAAGGACCGGATGCGGGGCTGGTCGATCTCCAGCGTGTCGGTGTCCGGAAAGTGCCGCGCCTCGGCGCCGAAGACTTCGCTCTTGAGGCGGCCGTTGGCATCGAAGGTCTTGACCGCGAAGCGGCGCATGAAATAGTCGGGCTCATGCCGCAGCGCCTTCTCTCCGGCAGGCTCCGAGAACACCGGCGTGTTGCGCACCAGCCAGTAAGTCCCCAGCGCCAGCACCGCCATCAGGATGATGGGCAGGTAGATGGAAGTGCGGTCCCAGGCCGCGCGCAGCAGGGTGCTCATCCCGTGATGCCCTTGAGCAATTCTGCATAGCGGCCGCTGGCCACCAAAAGCAGGTCGCAGAATTCGCGCGCGGCGCCGAAGCCGCCGCGCGCCTGCGTGACGTGATGCGCCCGGGCCCGGACCTCGGCATGGGCGTTGGCCGGTGCACAGGCAAAGGCGCAGGACTGCAGCACCGGCAGATCGGGCCAATCGTCGCCGATGGCCGCGGCCTCGTGCCAACCGAGGCCCAACGCCTGCAGGACCTTCTCTGCCGCAGGACGCTTGTCCTCCACACCGAAGTGCGCATGGGTGACGCCCAAGCCCTGCAGCCGCAGACGCAGGGGCTTGGAGTCACGGCCCGTGATGACCACCGGCGTGATGCCCGCCTTTTGCAGCAGCTTCAGACCCAGGCCATCCAGAATGTGAAAGCGCTTGAGCGTTTCGCCATGCTCCGACATATACAGCCCGCCGTCGGTCAGCACGCCGTCCACGTCGAAGAAGGCCACGCGAACGCCCTGCGCTGCCAGCAACAGCTCGGGCGGGAAATTCAGCGCGGGCGCGGTCTTCATGGTCTCAGATGACTTTCGCGCGCATCAGGTCGTTGCTGTTGAGCGCGCCGCACAGACGGCCTTGGGCATCCACCACCAGCACGCTGGTGATGTGGTGGCGCTCCATCAGCTCGACCGCGTCCACAGCCAACGCATCGTCGCGCAGCGTGCGCGGCTGCGGGTGCATGACCTCGCGCGCCGTCAGCGCGCGCAGGTCGCCACCTTTTTCGATGAGGCGCCGCAAGTCCCCGTCGGTGAAGATGCCCAGCACAAGGTCCTGGCCATCGACCACGGCCGATGCGCCCAGGCCCTTGGCGCTCATCTCCCGCATCAGGTCGCTGAAGGCGGCTTGCGGCCCCACCCGCGGCACTGCCTCGCCGGTGCGCATCACATCGGCCACGTGAGTGAGCAGCTTGCGCCCCAGCGCCCCGCCCGGGTGCGAGCGCGCGAAATCCTCGGCCCTGAAGCCCCGCGCATCGAGCAGCGCCACGGCCAGCGCATCTCCCATGGCCAGCTGCGCCGTCGTGCTGGCCGTGGGCGCCAGGTTCAGGGGGCAGGCTTCTTTCTCGACCCCGGTGTCCAGCGTCAGGTCGGCATGCCGAGCCAGCGAGGACTCCAGGCCGCCGGTCATGGCGATCAGGGGCACGCCCAGGCGCCGGATCACGGGCAGGATGGATGTCAGCTCCTCGACTTCGCCGCTGTTGGAGACAGCCAGCACCAGATCGCTGGTGGTGATCATGCCCAAGTCGCCATGGCTGGCCTCACCCGGATGCACGAACATCGCGGGCGTGCCGGTGGACGACAGCGTGGCCGCGATCTTGCGCCCAATGTGGCCGCTCTTGCCCATGCCCATCACCACCACCCGGCCGCGCAGCTCCAGCATCATGCGCACCGCCTGGGCAAACGACTCGCTCACCCGACGCTTGAGCCCGAGCACCGCAGCGGACTCAATGTCGAATGTTTCATGGGCCAGGCGAAGCGCCTGCCGGGCGTCGAAGGCGCGCGCCGGTTCGGGACGGACAGTCATGGCGCGATTCTATCGACGCGCCGGTTCGCAGTCTCGCCGGGCCTTGCTAGCATCGGGGGGTGTCCTCGCTCGAACTGACCCTGCTCTACCTCCTTGCCGCTGTGCTGGGGGTGGTAGCCTGCCGCTCGCTCAGGCTGCCGCCGATGATCGGCTACCTGGCCGTGGGTGTGGCCATCGGCCCCAACGCGCTGTCGCTGGCCGAGGGCAACGAGGGCATCAAGCACCTGGGCGAGTTTGGCGTGGTGTTCCTGATGTTCGTGATCGGGCTCGAGTTCAATCTGCCCAAACTGCGCGCCATGCGCCGGCACGTCTTCGGCCTGGGTCTGTTCCAGGTGAGCCTGACCATGCTGCTGGTCACGGCCGGCTCGCTGATGCTCACCGCCATGGCACCCACCCTGTGGGGTCTGAGCTGGCAGACGGCGCTGGCGCTGTCCGGCGCGGTGGCCATGAGCAGCACCGCCATCGTTGTCAAGATGATGTCCGAGCGGCTTGAACTCGAAAGCGAGCACGGCAAGCGCGTCATGGGCGTGCTGCTGTTCCAGGATCTGGCCGTGGTGCCCCTGCTGGTACTGATTCCCGCCCTGGGCGCCTCCACAGAGCACCTGGTCACCGCACTGGCGCTGGCCGGGCTCAAGGCTGCCGTACTGATCGCCCTGCTGTTGGCCGGCGGGCAGCGCATCATGCGGCAATGGCTCACCATCGTGGCCCGGCGCAAGAGTCAGGAACTGTTCGTGCTGAACCTGCTGCTGATCACCCTGGGCCTGGCCTGGTTGACCGAGTACGCGGGCCTGAGTCTGGCGCTGGGCGCCTTCATCGCCGGCATGCTGATCTCCGAGACCGAATACAAGCACCAGGTGGAGACCGACATCCGGCCCTTCCACGACGTCTTGCTGGGCCTGTTCTTCATCACTGTGGGAATGCTGCTGGACTGGCGCCTGGTACTGGAACGCTGGCCGCTGGTGCTGGTCTTCCTCTTCATTCCGGTGCTGTTCAAGCTGGCGCTGGTGACGGCCCTGGCCAAATCGCTGGGCGCCACGGCAGGCGTGTCGCTTCGCACCGGGCTGTATCTGGCGCAGGCCGGCGAGTTCGGCTTCGTGCTGCTGACGCTGGCCCGCGAGAACGCCCTGATTCCGCCGGCCCTGCTCAATCCGATACTGGCCAGCATGGTGCTGTCCATGCTGGCAACACCCTTCATCGTGATCTTCAGCAACCGCATCGTGATGAAGCTGGTCAGCAGCGAATGGCTGCAGCAGTCGCTGCAGATGACCACCATCGCGCGCAAGTCGATCAATGCCAACAAGCACGTCATCATCTGCGGCTACGGGCGCTGCGGCCAGAACCTCGCGCGCATCCTCGAAGGCGAGGACATTCCCTACATGGCGCTTGACCTGGACCCCGACCGCGTGCGCCAGGCCGCCGCCGCCGGCGACTCCGTGGTCTTCGGCGACGCAGCACGGCTGCAGGCGCTGATGGCTGCCGGCCTGGCGCGCGCCAGTGCCGTGGTCGTGACCTACCTCGATGTGCCCGGCGCGCTCAAAGTGCTGGCCAACACCCGCACCCATGCGCCCCAGGTGCCGGTAATCGTGCGCACGCAGGACGACCACGATCTGGACCGCCTGCGCGAGGCCGGGGCCACCGAAGTCGTGCCCGAGGCCATCGAAGGCTCGCTGATGCTGGCCAGCCACGCGCTGGCGCTGGTGGGCGTGCCCATGCGCCGCGTGATCCGCGTCGTGCAGAACCAGCGCGACGCGCGCTACAACCTTCTGCGCGGCTACTTCCACGGCGCCGACGACAACACCGTCAACGAGGTCGAACAGGAGCGCCTGTCCACGCTCATCCTGCCCATGGGTTCGCGCGCCATCGGCAAGACCCTCGGCCACTATGCCCTGCATGCCGCAGGCGTGCGCGTGGTCAGCCTCAAACGCAGCAACGGCCGTCAGGCCGACCAGGGCGCGGACCCCCCGCTGGCCGACGGCGACATACTCGTGCTGTCCGGCAAGCCCGAGGCGCTGGCGCGTGCCGAGGAAATCCTGCTGAAAGG
>JAURZS010000021.1 GCA_030653255.1 Burkholderiaceae bacterium
CGCCTCGGCCACGAAGATGCCGCCCATGATGGCCAGCACGATCTCCTGGCGCACGATGACCGCAATGGTGCCCAGCGCGCCGCCCAGCGCCAGCGCGCCGACGTCGCCCATGAAGACCTGGGCCGGATGCGTGTTGAACCACAAAAAGGCCAGCCCCGCGCCCGCCATGGCCGAGCAGAAGATGAGCAGTTCTCCGGATCCGGGAATGTAGGGAAAGAACAGGTACTTCGAATAGACAGAGCTGCCGGTGACGTAGGCAAAGACACCCAGCGCAGAGCCCACCATCACCACCGGCATGATGGCCAGGCCGTCCAGGCCGTCAGTGAAGTTCACCGCGTTGCTGGAGCCCACAATCACCAGGTAGGTCAGGATCATGAAGCCGAACACGCCCAGGGGATAGCTGATTTCCTTGAAGAATGGCAGTTGCAAGCCGGCCTTGGGCGGCAGGTTCACGTCAAAGCCCGACTGCACCCACTTGAAGAACAGTTCGATCACGCGCAGGTTCGAGCTCTCGGAAATGCTGAAGACCAGGTAGAGCGCGGCCATCAGGCCGATCAGCGACTGCCAGAAGAATTTCTCTCGCGAACGCATGCCCTCGGGGTCCTTGTGCACCACCTTGCGCCAGTCGTCGGCCCAGCCGATGGCGCCGAAGCCGAGGGTCACGAGCAGCACAATCCACACAAAGCGGTTGCTCAGGTCGAACCACAGAACGGTCGACAGCGCGATCGACATCAGGATCAGCACGCCCCCCATGGTGGGCGTGCCGCTCTTGCTCAGGTGACTTTCCATGCCGTAGCCGCGCACCGGCTGGCCGATCTTGAGCCGGGTCAGGCGCCGGATGACGTAAGGCCCAGCGATCAGGCCGATCAGCAGCGCGGTCAGCGCGGCCATGACGGCGCGAAACGTCAGGTACTGGAACACCCGGAAGAATCCGAACTCCGGGGAAAGGGTCTGCAGCCATTGGGCCAGGCTAAGCAGCATGGGTTTGCTCCGGGTGAGGGGTGGGGTCGGTGATGGAGGCGAGAACCCGCTCCATCTTCATGAAGCGCGAGCCCTTGATCAGCATGCTGGCGCTGTGCGCAAGGGTGGAGCGCACGGCCAGGCACAGCGTGTCGATGTCGTCGAAGTGCAGCGCGCCCGTGCCGAATGCGGCGCTGGCGCGGACCGATTGCGCGCCCAGTGTGAACAGACGCTCGATGCCGCGCTGCGCCGCATGCGCGCCCACCTCGGCATGGAAGCGGGGGCCTTCCTCGCCGACTTCGCCCATGTCGCCCAGCACCAGCAGGCGCGGGCCGGGCAACTCGGCCAGCACGTCGATGGCTGCCCGCACCGAATCCGGATTGGCGTTGTAGGTGTCGTCGATCACCGTGATTTCCCCGCCCTGCGGGCGCGGAATCGACAGCGCGCGCGAGCGTCCCTTCACGGGCTCGAACCGCGCCAGTCCCTGGGCGATGCATTCAAGCGGCACCCCCGCAGCCAGCGTGCAGGCAATGGCCGCCAGCGAGTTGAGCACATTGTGGCGGCCCGCAATGCGCAGGCGGTAGGACAGCACACCCGCTGGCGTGTGCGCGCTCACCGCCCATGCGCCGGACTGCCACTGCGCCGCGCCCAGGCTGACGGCGGCGTTCTGCGCACCGAAGGTCATGCGGCGGCGCCCGCCGGCCAGCGCGTCCCAGATCGACGTATAGGCATCCCCCGCCGGATACACTGCGACACCCTCCGGCGCCAGCGATGTGATCACCGCGCCGTTTTCACGGGCGACGGCCTCGACCGTGGCCATGAATTCAAGGTGTTCACGCTGCGCGTTATTGACCAGGGCCACGGTGGGGCTGGCGATGTCGGCCAGGTAGGCGATCTCGCCCGGATGGTTCATGCCCAGCTCGACCACGCCGATGGCATGCGCCGCGCGCAGTCGCAGCAAGGTGAGCGGCAGGCCGATGTCGTTGTTCAGATTGCCCTGTGTCGATAAGGCGGCATCACCCTTGAAGGTGGACAGCACCGAAGCAATCATCTGCGTCACCGTGGTCTTGCCATTGCTGCCGGTGACCGCGATCAGCGGCAGCTGGAAGCGCCTGCGCCAGCCGGCCGCGAGCGCGCCCAGCGCGAGCCGGGTGTCTGCGACTTCGATGCCCGGCATCCCGGCAGGCAACGCACCCGGGTGCGCAATGGCCGCAACCGCACCGCTGGCACTGGCCTGCGCGAGGAATTCGTTGGCATCGAAGCGCTCGCCCTTTAGCGCGACGAAGAGGTCGCCTGCGCGCAGGCTGCGCGTATCGGTGTGCACACGCTCGAAGGTGATGTCGCCCGAGCCCGCCAGCCGTGCGCCAGGCAGACAGGCCAGGACTTCGCGAAGATTCATCATGGCTGGCGCAGCGGGCATGGCCCCGGCGACTTTCAGCGGTGCGGCGCTCATGCCCCCACCGCCTTTCGTGCATTCAGCGCGGCCCGGGCATGCGCCTGGTCGGAGAAGGGAAGTTTGACTCCGGCGATCTCCTGATGCTGCTCCGCGCCCTTGCCGGCAATCAGCACCACATCGGCCGGTGCGGCCTGGGCGATGGCCTGCGCAATGGCGCAGGCGCGGTCTGCCTCGACCTGCACGCTGTCGTCACGGCTCAGGCCGAGCAGGATCTGGCTGATGATGGCCTCAGGCTTTTCGAAGCGCGGGTTGTCGCTGGTGACGACCACACGGTCGGCATTTTTTTCGCAGACTGCGGCCATCAGCGGGCGCTTGGTCGCATCGCGGTCGCCGCCACAGCCGAACACGCACCACAGCAGTCCGCCGCGTTCGCTCGCCAGCGGTCGCAAGGCCTGCAAGGCCTTGTCGAGCGCATCGGGCGTGTGCGCGTAGTCCACGGCCACCAGCGGCGCGCCGGGATGACTCAAGCGCTCCATGCGGCCGGGCACCGGCAGCAGACCGTGGCAGGCCTGAACAGCGTCGTCGAGACTCACGCCCAGGCTGCGCATGGCAGCCAGAACGCCCAGCAGATTGGACACGTTGTACTGACCGATCAATCCCGTGTTCAGGCGACATTGCCGCTCGCCTTCGCGCACCGAGAATCCCAGGCCGTCGTCGCCGTTCCCAATTTCCAGGGCGCGCAGCCGCGCCGGCTGCATGCACGACACTGTCCACAGATCGAGCCCCCGCCCGGCCAGCGTTGCGGCGAGTTGCACGCCCTGCGCGTCGTCGATGTTGATGACGGCCGACTGCAATTGCGGCCAGTGGAACAACTCGGCCTTGGCTTGCCAGTAAGCCTCCATGGAACCGTGGTAGTCCAGGTGGTCCTGGGTGAAGTTGGTGAAGATCGCCACCCGGATGCGGCAGCCGTCCAGCCTGCGCTCGGCAATGCCGATGGACGAGGCCTCGATCGCGCAAGCCTGCATGCCCTGCTCCACGAAACGGCGGAATTGCTGCTGAAGCATCACCGGGTCCGGCGTCGTCAGGCCGCTGAATTCAAGCGCGGGCGGACGGCCCATGCCCAGCGTTCCCACCAGCGCGCAGGGCAGCGGGCGGGCGAGCCGAGAGAGCGCCTGCGCCAGCCACCACGAGGTCGAGGTCTTGCCGTTGGTTCCTGTGACGGCAAGCACGTCGAGTTGCTCGGTTGGCCGCTTGAAGAACTCTGCAGCGATCGGCCCGGTGGCCGGCTTGAGCCGTTCGTAGACGGCGATGTTCGGATGGTCGAAGCCGAACGGCTCCACGCCGGTCTTCTCCACCAGGCATGCGGCGGCGCCTTGCGACAAGGCCGATGGCACATGGGTGCGGCCGTCGGTGGCGGCGCCCGGCCAGGCGATGAAGCCGTCGCCCACGCCTATCCGGCGACTGTCCGCGTGCAGCGTGCCGCGCACGCGCGCGCGCAGCCAGTCGGCTGCGTGCGAGGGCGTGGACAGTTCGAGCATCAGAACGACTCCTCGACCGCGCGCGCAACGATCTGCGGCTTGACTGCGATGTCCGGCTGCACGCCCATCATGCGCAGGGTCTGTTGCACGGTCTCGCTGAATACCGGCGCAGCCACGTCGCCCCCGTAGTAACGACCGGCGCTGGGCTCGTCGAGCATCACCGCCACGATGATGCGGGGTTTGTCGACCGGTGCCAGCCCCACGAACCAGGAGCGGTAGCGGTTGCTGGCATAGCCCTTGCCGACCTGCTTGTGCGCCGTACCCGATTTGCCGCCCACCGAATAACCCACGGTCTGCGCTTTCTGGCCGGTGCCGCCAGGGCCGGCAGCCATCTGCAGCATGAGGCGCATCTCGGCTGCAGTGGCACTGGACAGCACCTGCACGCCGGCGGCGGGTTGTGAATTTTTCAGCATGGTTGCCGGAATGATCTGCCCGTCGTGCGCAAACACCGTGTATGCGCGTGCCACCTGGAACAACGAAGCCGACAGGCCGTAGCCATAGGCCATGGTGGCCTGCTCGATGGGACGCCAGGTCTTGTAGGGACGTAGGCGCCCCGACACCGCGCCGGGAAAGCTGATCTGCGGCTTCTGGCCGAAGCCGGCCGCCGAGAAGATTTCCCACATCTCGCGCGGCTGCATCTGCATCGCCATCTTGACGGTGCCCACGTTGCTGGACTTCTGGATCACTTCGCGCACTGTGAGCGCGCCATGCGGATGCGCGTCGCTGATGCGTGAGCCGGTGATCTGCATGCTGCCGGGTGCGGTCTGGATGATGGACTCCGGCCTGACGCGACCGGTCTCCAGCGCCAGTCCGACGGTAAACGGCTTCATGGTGGAGCCCGGCTCGAAGGTGTCGGTGATCGCACGGTTGCGCAACTGCTCTCCCGTGAGATTGCGGCGCTTGTCCGGCACATAGCTTGGATAGTTGGCCAGCGCCAGAACCTCTCCGGTGATGGCGTCCAGGACCACCACGCTGCCAGCCTTGGCGCGATGCAGCGTCACGGCGTCGCGCAGCTTCTGGTAGGCGAAGAACTGCACCTTGCTGTCCACGCTCAGCTGCACATCCCGTCCGTCTACCGGCGGCACCTGCTCGCCGATATCCTCGACCACGCGCCCCAGCCGATCCTTGATGACGCGGCGCGAGCCGGCGCGGCCGGCCAGATCTTTGTCGAAGGCCAACTCGATGCCTTCCTGCCCGGTGTCCTGCACATTGGTAAAGCCCACCACGTGTGCAGCCGCCTCGCCCTCGGGGTACTGCCGCTTGTATTCCTTGATCTGGTAGATGCCCTTGATGCCCAGTGCGGCGACCTGCTTGGCCACAGGATCATCGACCTGCCGCTTGAGCCAAACGAAGGTGCGTGCCTTGCCATCGAGCTTTTGCGTCAGCTCCGTCGTGGTCATCTCCAGCAGTCGGGCCAGGGCCTGCAACTTGGCCGGATCACGTTCCACCTGATCGGGAAAGGCCCACACGCTGGGCGCGGGCACGCTGGTGGCCAGCAAAAGGCCGTTGCGGTCCAGGATGCGGCCACGGTTGGCCGGCAACTCCAGAGTGCGCATGAAGCGGACCTCGCCCTGGCGCTGGAAAAAATCGTTGCCGATGACCTGCACATAGGCGGCACGCCCGGCCAGCACCAGAAAGCCGAAGGCGACTGCTGCGACGATCAGCTTGCTGCGCCACACCGGTGTCTTGCTGGCCAGCAATGGGCTGGAGGCGTAGAGAATGCTCTTGCTCATCGGGCGGACTCCGCGCCCTTGTAGGTCACGTACTGCGTGATCGCGGCCGTGGCAGGCCGCATCTGCAGCCGCTCCTTGGCCAGCCGCTCGACGCGCAAGGGTGTGGCCTGCGCCCGCCGCTCGGCCTGCAGGCGTTCGTTCTCGACTTCCAGGCGCGCGGCTTCGTTCTGCGCGCGATCCAGCTCGGTCACCAGCCGGCGCGACTGGTACTGCGTGTGCACCAGATACATGGCGCTGGCCAGCACCGCCAGCAGCAGCATCAGATTGAGCCGCGTCATGCCGCAAGTTCCTCGGGCAGGCGCTCGGCGATGCGCATGATGGCGCTGCGCGCGCGCGGGTTGGCGGCGATCTCTGCGCTCGAAGGCCGCACGCGGCCCAACGCCTTCAGCGGCATGGGCTGTGCCTTGGCAAATGGCGCGCGGCGGTCGAAGACCTCGCGCGAATGGCGGGCTATGAACTGCTTGACGATCCGGTCTTCGAGCGAATGAAAGCTGATCACGACAAGTCTGCCCTGGGGTTGCAATACATGGAGGCTGGCCTCTAACGCCTGTTGCAGCTCTTCAAGCTCGGCATTGATGAAAATCCGAAGAGCCTGAAATGTGCGCGTTGCAGGGTTCTGGCCCGGCTCGCGGGTTTTGACCGTGCCAGCCACGAGTTCGGCCAGTTCAGCGGTGGTTGAAACCGGGCCCCGTTCCTGTCGGCGAGCAGCAATCGCCTTTGCAATCTGAAAAGCAAACCGTTCTTCGCCATAGTCACGAATCACCTCCGCCATCTGTTGAATATCGGCCACGGCAAGCCACTGCGCCACACTCTGGCCGCGCGTGGTGTCCATGCGCATGTCCAGCGGTCCGTCGAAACGAAAGGAAAAGCCCCGCGCCGGGTTGTCGATCTGCGGCGAACTGATGCCCAGGTCCAGCAGCACGCCCGTCACACTCGCCGCAGGCAACTGGCCCAGTCCGGCAAAGGCTTCGTGACGGATGGAAAAGCGCGGATCGGTGATGCGCCGGGCCTCGGCCACGGCATCCAGGTCCTTGTCGAAGGCCAGCAGCCGCCCCTGGGGCCCGAGGCGCGACAGGATCAGGCGTGAATGCCCGCCGCGGCCGAAGGTTGCATCGATGTAGTGCCCATCGGTCTTGGTGAGAAGTGATTCGACTGCTTCGTTCAACAAGACGGTGGTGTGTTGCCATGTGTTGTCCACCGTCATCTTTCAGAAGGAAAATTCCTTGAAGACGTCAGGCATCGGCCCCTGCATCGCCTTCGCCGCCTGGGCATCGTAGGTGGCCTTGTCCCACAGCTCGAAGTAGCTTGCCATGCCCAGCAACAGCGTTTCCTTGCCGATGCCGGCGGCGGCGCGCAGTTCCGGCGAAATCAGCACGCGGCCGGTGCCGTCCAGTTCCACATCCATGGCATTGCCCAACAGGATGCGGCGCCACCAGTGGGCATCCATCGGCAGCGATGCGACACGCTCACGGAAGCGCTCCCATTCGGGGCGCGGAAAAATCATCAGGCAGCCGTGCGGGTGCTGTGTCACCGTCAGCTGACCGGCTGCAGTGGCTTGCAGCACGTCGCGATGCCGGGTCGGCACTGAAAGCCGACCCTTGGCGTCAAGACTGAGAGACGAAGCCCCTTGGAACACGTTGAAAACCCCTGCTGCGTGAAAGACAATCGATTTCGGGAGAAAAGGACACTTTTCACCACTTAATTGCACTTTTTTGCACTGTAGCAGGAAATCATTCCATCGCAAGCTGCTGCCGCAACAATTTTTGCAATGAAATCAACGACTTAGGAGCGATTTAAAAAGTTCTGCAGGCAGAAAATCGTTCTAAATTAAGTACTTAGCGCAGGCTGTGAAAGTGATGGTTGAAGCGTGTCGCCACGCAACACCGGGCGCGGAGAATTTCAGTCGTTGCGCGGGACGACGCGGGCGTGCTCGCTGATACCGATCACATTGAAGAACGCCGCAATGAGGCGGTGCACCCCGACAAACTGAACCTGCCGGCCTTCGGTCTGGCGTGAGGTAACCCAGTTCAGCAGGGTGCCGGCGGCCGAGAAGTCGATGCGCACCAGGCGTGCGCAGGAAATTGTCATCACATCGGCGCCGGTCAGTCTGACCTCGATGATGTCCAACGCCTCGCTCGCGTCGCCCAGCACCTGTCCGGCCAGTTCGGCCTTGGCGCTGTGCGAGGTCAGCTGTGACTGCACCGGCATCTGGGTTTCGGCGTAGCCGGCCTGTCCGCCGGAGGCGCCGGAGTCGCGGAATGACGGGTCCATGAATTTGCTCGCGGCGCCGGTGCTGCCGTCGGCCTGGATCACCCTGAAGTCGCAGCGCGCACTTTCCCAAGACGGCGGCGACACCTCGTAGGTGACGCAGTAGTCCAGCGCCACCAACTCGAACTCGTCAGGCCTGTGCATCACGCGCAAGGCCTCCATGCGCAGACGCCACCAGTTGGGATTGACACGCTTGTCACCTGACGGCGTGGCCGCCTTGAGCACGCGGTCCAACAAGTCGATGCCCATGAAGCCAAGCTGCACCGGCTGTGCCGCCCATTCGGCAAAGACCCGGCACAGCGGCTCCAGCGCCGGGACTTCGATGCCGGTCATGGCGCTCCAGTCGAGTCGCCAGGGTTGGGGTGTGCGCGCCAGGGCGGCACTGAGCGCAGCCACCGACTGCAATCCCACACTGCCCTTGGCTTGCCAGTGGGCGGCCTCCACGGCGCCTGGTGGCAGCGGCGCAGCCGCCGTCTGGGCGCCGATCGCGGCTTCGGCAATGGAGAACCAGGCGGGCGCGGAACGGCCGAAACGCCCGGCAAAATCGATTGCCGCACTCTCGAAGCGCTCGACCTGGCCCGTTGCGCGGTACAGATCAAACAGCGTCATCCAGGTTTCCTCGTGGTTGACGCGCGAACCCTTGGCGCCCAGCACCTCCAACAGTCCGGCTTCGGCGCCCTTGTCGTCGCCATTGGCGAACCGGATCGCAGCCTCCTCGAGCTCGGGGTCGTGCGCGAAATCGTCGACCTCCACCGCGAACAGCTTGGAGGCCGTGAATCCGGCGGCTGAGCCGTCGTAGCTGCCCGCCAGCCCATCAATGGACG
This sequence comes from Burkholderiaceae bacterium, assembly GCA_030653255.1. Classification (GTDB taxonomy): domain Bacteria; phylum Pseudomonadota; class Gammaproteobacteria; order Burkholderiales; family Burkholderiaceae_C; genus JAURZS01. The sequence goes on from JAURZS010000021.1 coordinate 8,720, forward strand.
CGCCGCGCTGCGGCTCGCCCGACCTGGCTCGCCGCGCATTGTCAGGCCCGGTCTGGACGGGCTGCCCGGTAGCCGAAGGGTCGGTGTGGGCGAAGCTGGGTGAGGCCGCGAATCCAGGGGACGGATAGGGCTGCGTACTCTGTATCGTGCTGTACGGCAGCCTCACCTTGCTGGTGGAAAGCGGCGACAAATCGGTCCGGCCATATAGGGCTGGCTGTGTACTCGAATTCGACAGCGGCTGGCTGTTGGTCGACAGCGGCTGGCTGCTGCTGGTCAAGGGGCCGCGCGACGATGGATTGAAACCGCTGCTGCGCAGGGTGGAGTCGCCATGCTTGGTTTTCCACCACTGCATGGACATCTGGGCTTCAATTTCGTCGATCTTCTTCAGCGTCGTGGCCCGGTCGTCGGGTTTGGACGGCATGGAACTCTGGAAGAAGGAGGGGCGCGCGGTCGGGTCCTGGCCGGCCATGGCCTCACTGCGGCGCAGCTTTCGCAGCATGTCGAACTCGCGCTTGCGCACGAAATCGTTGCGCCGCTTGCGCTCGATCATCTCCTTGAGCATCTGCTTGCTGTAGCTGTTCTCCTTGTCGGAATCCTGGGTGTCCAGGTCCGACCAGTTCGTCGTCGGATTGCGAACGAACTTCACTACCTTGGACAGCAAGCCACCGTTATCGTCTTTGGCCATTTAAGTAGTGGCTCTGAAAAGTTCTCTGGGCGAAACGTGAAGCGCTGAAAAATCAGTCGCCGAACATCTTCTGCTTCAGCTCGCGGCGCTGCTGCGCCTCCAGCGACAGGGTGGCCGTGGGACGCGCCAGCAGCCGACCCACACCGATGGGCTCGCCGGTCTCGTCGCAATAGCCATAATCGCCGGCGTCGATGCGCTGGATCGACTGCTCGATTTTCTTGAGCAGCTTGCGCTCGCGGTCGCGCGTGCGCAGTTCCAGCGCATGCTCTTCCTCGATGGTGGCGCGGTCCGCCGGATCGGGCACGACGACAGTGTCCTCGCGCAGGTGTTCGGTGGTCTCACCGGCGCTGGCAATGATCTCCCCGCGCAGCCGAGCCAGCTTGAGACGGAAAAAAGCCATTTGCTTGTCATTCATGTACTCGCCATCGGGCATGGCAATGACTTCTGCGTCGGTCAGGTCCTCGGCGGACTTGGTTTTCCAGACATTGGCGAGCTTGGGGTCTTTCTTGACGGCGACATGAGGCGGGGGTGCAAGCACAGCAGGCGATGCCGTTTGCATGTAACTGGCTTTGGCTGCAGTGGACGCCACCGATTGGGCCATGGAAGGAACGGTGAGCTGAGCCAGCCGGGACGTGCGGGCCGGTTTGGCAGCGGGTGCCGGGGCAACGGGTGAAAGCGCTGGCTTGGCAGACGCTTTGGCGACGGGAGAAGATGCGGTCATCGGAGCTTTATTCGTTTTTGGCACTTTTAATGCTGTTTTACCGGCAGATGCCGGCTTCGGGGGCGGAGAAGCCGCTTTGCCCTTCGGCTTGGCGGCGGGGAGCTTTGCCTTGGCGGCAGGTTTGCTGGCAGGCTTCGGAGTCGCCTTGGGAGCCGGCTTGGGTGCGGGCCTGGGTGCCGGCTTAAGGGATCTGGCACCCTTCGCGGCCGGCTTGGCAGCGACTTTGGAGCCCGCCTTGGCCTTGATCTTGACAGTGGGCGCAGACTTCGGCTTGACCTTGGGCTTTGGCTTGGGCGGCACCTTGACCGCAGCCTTCGGCGTTGCTCGCTTTGCCGGCTTGGCCGCAGCCGCCTTTACGGGCTTGGGGGCGGGCTTCTTCGGGGCGAGCCTGGCCGTGGAGCGGGCGCTGGCGGGCGGCTTCTTGGCTTTGGCCGTTGCGGCGGCTTTGCGGGCTGGGGCTTTCACTGGCTGTCTCCTCGCGGGGTAGGCTTTTCCATGCGCCCGTACTCTGCCCGCGGAACTGCTTGCTGAGGGTGATGGATGCTCTTCATTGGTGGAGTTATACCCTGATTGTTCGCTTTCGCGGGCTTGTT
>JAURZS010000024.1 GCA_030653255.1 Burkholderiaceae bacterium
TAGCGCTTCATCTGGGCTGCTGCCGGTTTCAAAAAGGCCCATTGTTAAGGTGCTCGATGAAACCGGAGGTGGTTTATGGTTACGCGAAGGAAATTCAGTCGGGAGTCCAAGGATGAAGCAGTCAAACTGGTCAAGGACCGCGGCGTTTCAGTAGCGCAGGCCGCCCGGCGAGCGCGGGGTTTTCAATTGGGTCAATTCGCTGATGCTTGTCTCATTCAAGCGCAAAATCTTAGGTGGGTTCTATGGGGGGTAGGCATTTTAATGTATGCCAAGAAATGAAAAAACCCTAAACAGATCAACTACTTATGGTTTTGATTTGGCGGAGAGGGCGGGATTCGAACCCGCGGAGGGCTATTAACCCTCACACGCTTTCCAGGCGTGCGACTTAAACCGCTCATCCACCTCTCCGGAGCCCATGATTGTAGCAGCGCCGCAGGCACTGCCCGCCCGTAGCAGGGTCCGCCGGGCAAAGCGCCGCTTCAGTCTGCCCTGTGCGTCTGCACCATCTTCCTGGCCGAGGAGATCAGCGTGCCGACTTCGGTCATGTTGCTGGGCACCACCAGGGTGGTCTTGGCCTCGGTGGCCACGCGGCTGTAGGCGTCCACGGCCTTCTCGGCGACCTTGAGCTGCACGGCTTGTTCGCCGCCGGGCTGGCGGATGGCCTGGGCGATGCGTTCGATGGCCTGCGCTGTGGCCTCGGCCACGGCGACGATGGCGCCGGCCTCGCCCTGGGCGTTGTTGAGTGCGGCCTGCTTCTCACCCTCGGAGCGGGCGATGAAGGCCTCGCGCTCGCCGGTGGCGATGTTGATCTGCTCCTGGCGGCGGCCTTCAGAGGCGGCAATCAGGGCGCGCTTCTCGCGCTCGGCGGTGATCTGCGCCTGCATGGCCAGCAGGATTTCCTTCGGCGGCGTGAGGTCCTTGATTTCGTAGCGCAGCACCTTGACGCCCCAGTTGAGCGCGGCCTCGTCGATGGCGTGGACGACTTGCGCGTTGATGATGTCGCGCTCCTCGAAGGTCTTGTCCAGCTCCAGCTTGCCGATCACGCTGCGCAGCGAGGTCTGGGCCAGCTGGGTCACGGCCACGATGTAGTTGGACGAACCGTAGCTCGCGCGCATGGGGTCGGTGACCTGGAAGTACAGGATGCCGTCGACCTGCAACTGGGTGTTGTCGCGGGTGATGCAGACCTGGCTGGGCACGTCGAGCGGGATTTCCTTCAGGCTGTGCCGGTAGGCCACCCGGTCGATGAAGGGCACGAGGAAGTTGAGGCCCGGCGTGAGCGTGCCGTGGTATTTGCCCAGCCGTTCGACGACCCAGGCGTTTTGCTGGGGCACGACCTTGACGGAGCGCACGATGAAGATCGCGGCGATGATGAAAAGAATGATGGCAACGGTCATGGCGGTGCTTTCTGCAGTGAGGTAAGGCGAGGTGAAGGGAGGCATGGCGCTCAGGCGATGCGCTCGACGATGAGCCGGCTGCCCTGGACTTCGACCACTTTGTGGGCGCCGGGCTGGGGCTGCTGGCCCGGGCGCAGCAGCACGCTCCAGTGGGCTCCGCGGTAGTGCACGCCGGCGGTGCCGTCGGCGTTCCAGGCGTCGACCTGGACGGTCTCGCCGATGTCCAGGTTGACGTCACGGTTGGTGTTTGCGGACTGCAGGGCAGGGCCGCGGTCGCGCAGGTTGTGCCAGGCAATGACAGCGCCGCCGCCGACCACCGCCGCCGCGAGCAGCTGGCCGGACTGCGCGAGGCCGGCATGCGCAGCCAGGGCGCCGGCGGCCAGGCCGATGGCGAGCATCAGGAGGTAGAAGGTAGTGCCAGTGAACAGTTCGATGGCGACGGCCGCGCCTGTCAGCACCCACCAGATTGTCGATTCGGGCATGGCCCCTCCGTGTTTGTGTTGCCAGAGCCACATTTTGGGACAAAAGAGGTCGGTGGCAAGGTGGGGTCAGGTTTATTCCTTACACTTCGCGGCTGTTTTGCCCTTTTTTGGCGTCCTGCCGTTGGAGCCTCCCATGAAATTCCGCTTCCCCATTGTCATCATCGATGAAGACTTCCGCTCGGAAAACACGTCCGGGTCGGGGATCCGCGCCCTGGCCCAGGCCATCGAGTCCGAGGGCTTCGAGATATTGGGCGTGACCAGCTACGGCGACATGTCGCAGTTTGCGCAACAGCAAAGCCGTGCCGGCGCCTTCATTCTGTCGATCGACGACGAAGAGTTCACCGTCGACGCCGATGCGGAGGTCATCCAGCCGGTGGTGCTGAACCTGCGCAATTTCATCAACGAGGTGCGGCGCAAGAATCTTGAAGTGCCCATCTATGTGTATGGCGAGACCAAGACCTCGCGCCACATCCCGAACGACATCCTGCGCGAGCTGCATGGTTTCATCCATATGTTCGAGGTCACGCCGGAGTTCGTGGCGCGCCCCATCATCCGCGAGGTGCGCAGCTACCTTGAGGGTGTGCAGCCGCCGTTCTTCAAGGCGCTGCTGGACTATGCCGAAGACGGCTCCTACTCCTGGCACTGCCCGGGCCATTCGGGCGGAGTGGCCTTCCTCAAGAGTCCGGTAGGCCAGATGTTCCATCAGTTCTTCGGCGAGAACATGCTGCGCGCCGACGTCTGCAATGCGGTGGAGGAACTCGGACAGCTGCTGGACCACACGGGGCCGGTGGCCGCCAGCGAGCGCAATGCCGCGCGCATCTTCAATGCCGACCACTGCTTCTTCGTGACCAATGGCACCAGCACCTCGAACAAGATCGTGTGGCACCACACGGTGGCGCCAGACGATGTGGTGGTGGTGGACCGCAACTGCCACAAGTCGATCCTGCACGCCATCATCATGACCGGCGCGATTCCCGTGTTCATGAAGCCCACGCGCAACCACTTTGGCATCATCGGCCCGATTCCGCAAAGCGAGTTCGAGCCTGCCGCGATCAAGGCCAAGATTCGCGCCAACCCGCTGTTGAAGAATGTGGACGCCGACACGGTCAAGCCGCGCGTGATGACGCTTACACAGTC
>JAURZS010000027.1 GCA_030653255.1 Burkholderiaceae bacterium
TTCGGCTTCCTGCTCGACGCGCTGCAGTACGGCGCGCCCCCGCATGGCGGCCTGGCATTCGGTCTGGACCGTATCGTCACCCTGATGACCGGCGCCGAATCGATCCGCGACGTGATCGCCTTCCCCAAGACCCAGCGCGCCCAGGATCTGCTGACACAGGCGCCTGGCCCGGTCGATGAAAAGCAGCTGCGCGAGCTGCACATCAAGTTGAGGAATGCCGACGCAGTCAAGGCCTGAGGCCCCCGGGCCCGGGCGGTCCCGGCCTTTCAAGATCCCCCAGTCGGTGCTGGTGGTGATTCATACGAGCGCCTTGCAGGTGTTGCTCATCAGGCGCGCCGATTCCGACGATTTCTGGCAGTCGGTGACCGGCGCCAAGGACCGCGAGAGCGAGTCTTTCCACGACACTGCCGTGCGCGAGGTTTTCGAGGAAACCGGAATCGATTGCGCCGCCGGAACACCGCTGGCGGGCGCGCTGCGTGACTGGGGCCTGGAGAATGTCTATGACATCTACCCGCGCTGGCTGCACCGCTACGCGCCGGGCGTGACGCGCAATACCGAGCGGGTTTTTGGGTTGTGCGTGCCTGCCCACACGCCGGTGCGGCTCGCGCCACGCGAGCACACCGACTGGCGCTGGCTGCCTCACCGCGAGGCTGCCGACCTGTGCTATTCGCCGTCGAACGCCGAAGCGATCCTGTTGCTGCCACAATTCGCGGCATGAACGCCAAGTCTTCCCCCGGGCGCATCGCACAGCGGGTCTGACATGTCACAGTCCACGCCTTCGCTGCGAGACGGCCACCAGCTGCGCCTGCTGGAGGGGGCGGGGCAGCTCTTTCCGGCCATGATCAAGGCCATGGACGCCGCACAAAGAGAGATCCGCCTGGAGACCTACATCCTGGATTTTTCCGGCAGCGCGGCGCAGGTGGGTGAGGCGCTGGAGCGTGCGGCCAGGCGCGGGGTCGTCACGCAGATTGTGGTCGATGGCCTGGGCACCGGGGAGTTGTCGGATCCTTGGGCCGGGCGCTTGCGCGCGGCGGGGGTTCAGTGGAATGTTTATTCGCCATCGGGGGCGCTGGGGCTGCTGATTCCCGGCCGTTGGCGGCGCATGCATCGCAAGCTGTGCGTGGTCGATGGCTGTGTCGCGTTTTGCGGCGGCATCAATGTACTCGACGATTTTTACGATCCCAACCACGGCGCGCTTCAGGCTCCGAGGCTGGACTTTGCCGTGCAGGTTGAAGGGCCGCTGGTTCAGGAAGTGCGGGTCACCATGGAGCGTCTGTGGTTGCGCATGCTGGCCGCTCAGTTACTCAGGCAGCAGCATCCGATCAAGGCGCTGCGCGCGCTGGAGTCCACGGAGGACGATGGACACGGGCTGCCGCCCGTGGCCGAAATCCAGGCCGCCGCGCAGGCCCGGTGTGATGCGACCGTGGGCCCCGCCAGCCGGGCGGCACTGGTGCTGCGCGACAACCTGCGCCATCGCACCCGTATCGAGCGTGCCTACCGCAAGGCCATCAGCCAGGCACACGAGGAAATCATCATTGCCAATGCCTATTTCGTGCCCGGCGGCAAAATGCGCCGCGCGCTGATTCTGGCGGCGCGGCGGGGTGTTCGCGTCAGGCTGCTGCTGCAGGGTCGCTATGAATATTTCATGCAGTACTATGCAGCGCGCCACGTCTATGGCGCCTTGCTGGCCGAAGGGGTCGAGATATTCGAGTATTCGCCGAGCTTTTTGCACGCCAAGGTTGCGGTGATCGATGGCCATTGGGCGACGGTCGGCTCGTCCAATCTGGACCCGCTAAGTCTGCTGCTGGCGCGCGAGGCCAACATCGTGATCGAGGACCCGGCCTTCGCGCAGAGTCTGCGCGATCGGCTGCTGCGCGCCATGGACGAGGAGGGCTTGCGCATGGACGCGATGGCCTACGCGGGCCGATCCTGGCGCGAGCGCTGCATGGAGCGTCTCGCGCGCCTGTTGATGCGTCTGGCACTGTTGATCCATCGGAAGGAGTACTGAGCGTGAAACCCTCTGGAATAGAGAGCTTGTTGCTATATAATTAATAGCATAATACCCATGATTTCGATCGCTGCTACCATCCGGGGATGCTCATGAAGTCACAGGCTGCCATGCAACCTTCCGCGCCCGAACCGAACGAAGACGAGGGTGTTCCCATCTCCGTCAAGATCCGCGAGCGCATTGTCGCTGCGCGCAAGCGTTGCAACGCCAACGACAACATCGCCGAATTCCTGGAGCCCGGCGACATAGACAAGCTGCTCGACGAAGTGCAGGGCAAGATGCAGGGCGTGCTCGACAGCCTGGTCATAGACACCGCGGGCGACCACAACACGCAAAACACGGCTCGCCGTGTCGCCAAGATGTATGTCAACGAGGTGTTCAGGGGACGGTATGTGCACGCGCCCACCATCACCGAGTTTCCCAATGCCGAGCACCTCAACGAGTTGATGATCGTCGGCCCCATCACGGTGCGCAGCGCCTGCTCCCATCACTTCTGTCCAGTCATCGGCCGGATCTGGATCGGCGTGATGCCCAATGAACACACCAATGTGATCGGCCTGTCCAAGTACGCCAGACTGGCCGAGTGGGTCATGGGCCGTCCGCAGATCCAGGAGGAGGCTGTAGTGCAACTGGCCGACCTGATCCAGGAGAAGACCCAGCCCGATGGCCTGGCGATCGTCATGGAAGCCAGTCACTACTGCATGGCGTGGCGCGGCGTGAAGGACATGGACAGCAAGATGATCAACTCGGTCATGCGCGGCGTGTTTCTCAAGGACTCTGCCTTGCGCCGGGAATTCCTCTCGCTCATTCCCAGGAAAGACTGAAATGCTCGTACGCCTGCTTTACGCCAGTCGCGCTGTGGATACCGCTCCTGCGGCGATCGAGGCCATTCTGTCGCAGTCGCGCCTGCACAACCCCATCAGCGGCATCACCGGCATTCTCTGCTACGGCGGCGGCATTTTCCTGCAGGCCATCGAAGGCGGACGCATGGCGGTCAGTGAACTCTTCGGCCATATTCAGCGCGACCCCCGCCACAAGGATGTGGTCTTGCTGCACTATGAAGAAATCTCCGAACGCCGTTTCGGCGGCTGGACCATGGGGCAGGTCAATCTGCTCAAGCTCAACCAGTCCATCCTGCTGAAATACTCCGAGAAGCCGGAACTGGACCCCTACGCCATGTCGGGCAAAGTGTCGCTGGCCCTGCTCGAAGAGCTGATGGCCACTGCGTCAATCATCGGCCGGGCCTGAGCGGCGCTGCAGCGCGCCCAGAGCCTCGGCATCGGTGCGGTACAGGCGCAGCAAGGGGTTTTCGACCAGTTCGCCGCTGCGGCGCAGCGCGCGCTCCACCGGCAGCTTGATGCCGCTGATGTGCAGCGTGATGCCACGCTCGGCCAGCATCGCCCTGATCTGACCAAAGCGCTCGACGCCGGTGGCGTCAATACTGTTGATGGGCTGCGCAAACAGGCACACATGCGCCAGATGCGGGTGGGCACCCAGGTATTCAACGATGGCACGCTCGAACATGCTGGCGGAGGCGAAATCAAGCTCGTCATCCATGCGCAGGGCGTACAGATCGGGCGCCAGGGGCGGCAGCTTCCACAGATGACGGTCGCGCAGGCTGCCGTCCGGATGCAGGCCGACCTCGATGATGCGCGGGTGCAGGCGGTGGTACAGGAAATGCGACAGCGACAGGATGAGGCCGGTGACAACGCCCAGGTACAGGCGCGGTGCGCTCAGCAGCGTCACGGCGAAGGTGATGGTGGCGGTGACGGCCTCGGGCCTCGAGATCTGCCACAGGCGCGTGAACTCCTGCGGCTTGAGCAAGCCGATCACGGCGACGACGACAATGGCTGCGAGCACCGCCTGTGGCACGTGGCTGAGCACCGGCGTGAGCACCAGCAACGCCAGCAGCACGACGATCACGGACACGATCGTGGCCCATCCGGTGCGCGCGCCGGCGTACAGATTGAGCGCCGAGCGGGAGAACGATGAACTGGTGGCAAAAGCGCCGCACAGGCCCGAGGCTACTTTGGCCAGCCCCTGGCCGATCAGGTCCTGATCCTGATCCCATTGCTTGCCGCCGCGCTGGCTGTCGACCTTGGCGCTGGATGCGGTTTCAAGAAAGCTCACGAGCGTGATGACCAGCACCGGCACCAGGAGTTGACTGAATTCGTGCCAGCTCAGCAAGGAGGGAACATAGGGCATGGGCAGCCCGGCGGCCATGGCACCGATCACGGCGCCGCCGGCGGCCTCGAAGCCGGACACGACAGCCAGGCCGGCGCTGGCCAGCACCAGCAGCAACACCACGGGGAAGCGCGGCAAAAGTTTCCTGGAAAGGACGAGCAGCAGCAGGCTGCCGATGCCAAAGCCCGCGGCCATCGGATTGATGCGCGGCTGCTCCAGCATCTGAGTCCAGCCTGTTTCGAAACCCAGCAGGGCAGGCAGTTGCGAGACGATGATGAGCACGGCCGCAGCCTGCGTGAACGCCGTCAGCACCGGGGAGCTGATGAGATTGAGCAGCCAGCCGAAGCGGGCCAGGCCCAGCACCACCTGCAACGCACCGGACATCAGCGCCAGCCAAACGGCCAGTTCGACCCAGTGCGCGCTACCCGGCGCAGCCAGGCCGGTGAGCGATGCGTAGATCAGCAGGCAGGTCAGTGCAGTAGGGCCTACCGACAAGCGCGTGGACGAACTCCACAGCACAGCGACCAGGGCGGGCAGCAGCGAGGCATAGATGCCGGTGACGGGCGGCATGCCGGCGAGCACCGCATAGGCCACGCCCTGGGGCAGGACCATCAGTCCGACGGTAATGCCCGCCATAACCTCGCCACTGAGCATCGCACGGTCGGGTCGCGGCCAGGTCAGAAAGGGAAACCAGCGGTGGAGTTGTTTCATGGAAGGAACGGGCTTGCCTGCTGCGATCCTAACGGATAGGGCTTGCAGCAGCCGCCGTTTCGCCGGACGAGCGACTGTCCTACAGCAGATCAGGCCCGATCCCACACGACGTGCGGCTTGGGCCGCCTAGAGTCGAAGGGCATGGGCTGAAAGTCAGCCTGTTCGCATTCAACCCAGGAAAGTAGTCCATCATGAAAAAAACTTATGCGCGCATTGGCCAGCCATTGGCTCTGATTTGTTCCCTGACTCTGCTGCTGGGGCTGTCCGCCTGCAACAAGGCCGATGACCGCACAGCGGGACAGAAACTCGACTCGGTCGTGGTGAAGTCCGGGCAGGCTGCCGCCGAGGCCGGTCGCGAGGTCAAGGAAGCTGTCGCCAGCACCGAAGCAGCGGCAAAGCATGCGGCGCAAGACGCCAAGGCCTCGGTGCAGAAGGCAGGATCGGCGCTGGCCGACAAGATCGACGATGCTGCGATCAGTGCATCCGTGAAGACAGGGCTGGCGAAGGATCCGGACCTGAGCGCGATCAGGATCACGGTGGAGACAAAGGATGGCGTCGTGACGCTACAGGGCCCTGCAACGTCGAACCTGGCCAGGGAACGCGCCACCGCGATCGCGGCCAGTGTCAAAGGCGTGACCTCGGTGCGGAACATGCTGTCCGTCAAGGCCGGCTGAAATAGCAACGGGGGCCGGAGATGACTCCGGCCCCCGCATTCATGGGCGGCCTGGCGTTGGCCGCCAGGTCAATCAGGGACGAATGGCCAGGTTGTTGCGCACCATGCGCACACCATTGGTGTTGCGGGCGATGTATTCGGCCTGGGCCTTTTCGACGCTGGACTTGGCAAAGCCGGACAAGGACACGGTGCCGTTCAGGGTCTCGACCGTGATGGCGCCGGCATCGACGGTTCTGTCGGACACCATTTTGGACTTGACTGCAGTGGTGATGGCGGCGTCGTCGACGTAGGCGCCTACGGTCTCCTGACCGCGCATGACGGCGCAGCCGGAGGTGATGAGGGCAATGCCGGTGAGTGTGGCCAGGGCGATGGTGCGTGCGTATTTCATGGTGTTTTCCTTGAGGTGGGTTCGGGGTTTGCGGGAGATCAGTTGTCGCTACGGCGCAGGGACATCAGCAGGGTTGCGATGATGGCGCCTGCCGCAGCGGCGATGACGACAGAACGGATGGGCCGGCTGCTGACATATCGTTGCGTGGTTCGGGTGTATTGCGTCGCTGTCCTGCGCGCATTGTCCCGGGCCTGCGCAGCGGCATTGACGCCTCTATGGGCGAGGTCCTGCGTCGTGTGCGAAATCCTGTCAATGACCGGTTCGATGCTGCGTCGCAGATCATTTACCGTGTCGGACACTTTGTCCACAGCATCATGAACGAAGGCACGAGCGCCATCAGCTGCATCTTCGACAGCCTGCATGGCTTCATCGGTGGCGCGCTGCGCGGCATCGCGGGTGGACTTGGAAAGGGATGAGGTCGTCATGTGAAGCTCCGTAGGGAATGTCACCCGGAGGGACATGGCGTTCGATTTCGAAGCGCCTGGTGCCAGCTTAGGGCCCAATTCACAGCCGACTTGACGGCCTGAAGCCTGAACCGGTGTAGGACACCGCCGACAGTCAGGTCGCGTCCGGCGCAGGGCGCGCCGCGCTGTCGGCAGCCGTGTCCGCACCCTGGTAGGCGCTGGTGGGCAGCACGGCGGAAATGCGGGTTCCGGTCCCGGGCGTGGAACTCACAGTCAGGCGCCCGCCGCCCGCCTCCACGCGGTGACGCATGCCGGCCAGGCCGTGGCCGCTGGGCCGCACATGGGCGAGGTCGAAGCCAGCGCCATCGTCCCTGACCTCGACAATCACATGGGTCTCGAAGTTGTGCAGCGCAATCTGTACCTGTCGCGCTCGAGCGTACTTGCCGATGTTGGTCAGTGATTCCTGCACCAGCCGATAGATCGTGAGCTGCGAGGATCCGCCCAGTTCCACGTCTTCCAGATCGGTGACAATCTGCAACCCTGATTGCTCACCGAATTCGCGCGCCAGGATCTCCAGCGATGCCACCAGCCCCAGATTGGACAGGGACGAGGGCCGCAGGTCCTCGATGATCCGGCGCTTCAGTGCGATGCCGCTGTTCAGAGTCTGGGTCAGGTGTTGCAGACGTTGCAGGGCTTCGGGGGAGTCACTTCCCACGCGGGATTTCAGTCGCGCGACGTCCAGTTTGGCGGCCGTCAGCAGAGCCCCAAGTTCGTCGTGCAGCTCGCGCGCCAGGTGTCCGCGCTCTTCCTCGCGCACCTGTTGCAGATGGGTGGCCAGTTCGGCCAGCGAGGCCGTGCGCTCGCGCACCTGGCGCTCGAGCTGGTCGCGCTCGCGCTTGAGGGACTCCTGTTCGCGCCGGTCGGCCAGATTCAGGCGCGTGGTCTGCAGCAGGTACATGTAGAAGGCCAGCAGGCTCAGCAGACCCATGATGGCGATGCCAATACGCGAGAACTGCAGCGCGCGGACGATCTGAGTCTGGCCGCGCAGCAGGCGCTGCTGGTTGGACTCAATCAGCTTGTTGGAGTTCTCGCGGATGGCCTGCATGTAGTTCTTCCCCACGTCGGTCGTGAGGACGAATTTCCACGCGTCCTCGTTGCCTTGCTTGCGCATGCTTACCGAGAGTTCCATCTCGCCGAGCTTGCGCTCCACGTTGGAGTTCAGTGTGGCCAGCGTCTGCGCCTGGTCCGCAAAAGGGAGGTAGAGCCGGCGCAGCGCCTGCGTGGTCTGCCCGATCTCGGCGATGGACGCCTGGTAGGGCTCCAGGTAGAGGGCGTCGCCGGTGAGAAGGTAGCCGCGCTGGCCCGTCTCTGCATCCAGCATCTGCTGCAAGAGCTTGTTGACGGCCTCGCCCATGCGCTGGGCTTCAGTGACGTTGTCGAGCGCCTCATTCGAACGCCAGTTGCCCACTTCGTTGATGCCGATCAGTGCGCAGGCCGCCAGCACCGCCAGAGTCAGGCTGATGGCCATTCTGGGTATTGCCAGTTGTCGCATGAATGCCTCCATAGCCGTGTCGGGATTAATCGGGAATAATCAGCAAATGATCAGAATCGGAATTGTGGACGACCATGCGATTGTGCGGGCAGGACTTCGACAGTTCTTTTCGGACCACGTCGACTTGCGCGTCGTGGGCGAGGCCGCCAGCGGCCGCGAGGCAATCGACCTGGTGCGCAATGTCGAGATCGATGTCCTTCTGATGGACTTGTCCATGCCCGGACAAAGTGGCATCGATGCCATGGGCATGATCCGCGCCAAGGCGCCGGACGTCGGCATCCTGATTCTCAGCGGCTACCCCGAAGAGCATTACGCGATGAACCTGATTCGTCAGGGCGCCAGCGGCTACCTTAACAAGGAGTGCGACCCGATCGAGATCGTCAATGCCATTCGCACGGTCGCGGTGGGACGCCGCTATATCTCTGCCAGCGTGGCGGAGCTTCTTGCACAGCAGCTCAACCGCAAGGACGATGCCGCGCCCCACGAGCAGCTCTCGGAGCGCGAGTTCCAGGTTTTTCTGCGGCTGGCTCGCGGCGAGACTGCAGGGGACATTGCCAAGGCGCTGTCGCTCAGTGTCAAGACGGTCAGCACCTACCGCACGCGCCTGATGGAGAAAATGGGCCTGGCGACCAACAGTGACCTCACCTACTATGCGCTGAAGAGCAAGCTTATCGATTAGCTGCACGGCCGAGTCTCTCGCCCTGTGCAATGCAGTAGTCGATCAGCGCATCAATCTCGTTTGACTTGTCGAACACGGCGTCGGCCCCGAGACTCAGGCAACGCTGGCGCATCTCCGCAGTCGCATAGTTGCTGAGCACAACCACACGCTGTGCGGAGTTGCGCTGGCGGCAGGAGGTCAGGACGCCCAATCCGCTGCCTTGCTTGAGAAACAGATCGACGATGGCGAGATCCCAGGGCTGTTGGGGATGAGCCAGCCAGTCGCTGCCTTCGGCCTCGGTCTCGGCAAAGCCCAGCGTGTCGACATCGGCCAACTCCTTGAGGGTGTCGACCAGGTTGTCCCGAATCGTTGCGTTGTCCTCAACGATATAGGTTCTGAGTCCCACAGTTAGGATCCGATCACGGTATTTTGCGGTTGGATGGCTGGACAGTTGCATGTGGTGTGAGCCTGGGTGGAGGACACCAGCGACTTTGTGCATTGTGCCTGCGCTATGCGCCATGTGGGGTAGGACGCTTCCTACGCGGGCTGCAGGACTCAGCCGCAAACGGGGCACCCGGCCTTGCGCGGCAGTTTCAGCTCCGACCACTGCATGGCGCGCGCGTCGAGCATCAGCATGCGCCCCGCAAGCGACGGACCGGCGCCGCTCAGCAGCTTCAGCGCCTCGGCCGCCTGCATGGCGCCCACGATGCCGACCAGGGGCGCGAGCACGCCGAGCGTCGAACATGCGACTTCCTCGAAGGCGCTGGCCGGCGGGAACACGCAGGCGTAGCAGGGTGAAGCGGCATCGCGGGGGTCAAAGACCGTGATCTGGGCGTCGAAGCGGATCGCCGCGCCCGACACCAGTGGCTTGCCCTGCCTGACGCAGGCAGCGTTCAGGGCATGGCGGGTGGCGAAGTTGTCACTGCAATCAAGCACCACGTCGGCCTGCGCGACCAGCGGCTCCAGCAATTGCGCGTCGGCGCGCGCCAGGACACAGCGCACATCGGTATCGGGATTGAGCGCTGCAATGGCGCGCTGCGCGGACAAGGCCTTGGGCTGCCCGATCGAGGCCATGGTGTGCGCGATCTGGCGCTGCAGGTTGGTGAGGTCGACCAGATCATCATCGACCAGGGTGATGCGACCGACACCGGCTCCGGCCAGATACAGGGCCGCCGGAGAGCCCAACCCGCCTGCGCCGAGGACCAGCGCCGTGGACGCTAGCAGCCGCTGCTGGCCCTCGATCCCGATCTCGTCGAGAAGGACGTGGCGCGAATAGCGCAGCAGTTGCTCGTCGTTCAGGATCAGTTTTCCTTCTTTTCTTCCCGGCGCTCGACCATGGTCTTGCTGATAAGGACTGGACGGCCCTTCAACTGGTTGAGCGCCTGGACGAGCTGGAAGTCCTTGTCGCTGCCGTACTCGGGCAGCTTGCGATCCTGTGGCGGCTTGCGGGCCTCTTCCTCGAGCTTCTTGCGGGCTTCCTCGCGCGCCTTCTCGCGCGCCTGGTCACGCACTTCGGCGCCCTGGCCGCTGCCCAGGTGTTTTTCGAGGTCGGCCTCACGCGTGCGCAGCGCGGCAAAAAGGTTGCCCTCCTGGCTTTCGTCGACCATCACGTCGGGCACGATGCCCTTGGCCTGGATCGACTTGCCGCTGGGTGTGAAATAGCGCGCCGTGGTGAGCTTCAGACCCGTGTCCGGGCCGAGCGGGCGTACGGTCTGCACCGAGCCCTTGCCGAAGGTCTGGCTGCCGAGGATGGTCGCGCGCTTGTGGTCCTGCAGGGCGCCGGCCACGATTTCGCTGGCGGAGGCCGAGCCCTCGTTGACCAGCACCACGAGCGGCACGGTCTTCAGGGCTGCGGGCAGGCGCTTCAGGGGGTCGTTGCCGGGGCGGCGCTGATAGAACTGGGGCGAGGCCTTGTAGACGAACTTGCTCTCGGCGAGCTGGCCGTTGGTGGACACCACGGTGACGTTCTCGGGCAGAAAGGCCGCCGACACCGCCACAGCCGCATCGAGCAGGCCACCCGGATCGTTGCGCAGATCGAGCACCAGGCCCTTGAGTTGCGGTTCGGCCCGGTAGATTTCTTCCATCTTGCGCACGAAGTCGTCGACCGTGCGCTCCTGGAACTGGCTCAGGCGGACCCAGGCGTAGCCGGGCTCCACCACCTTGCCGCGCACCGACTGTGTACGGATTTCCTCGCGCACGATGGTGACGGGAAAGCTGCGGTTTTCTTCCTTGCGGAAGATGGTGAACATGACCTTGGTATTGGGCTCGCCGCGGATTTTCTTGACGGCGTCGTTGATCGACAGGCCCTTGACCAGGGTCTCGTCGATCTTGGTGATGAGGTCGTTGGGTTTCAGGCCGGCCCGGAAGGCCGGCGAGCCTTCGATGGGCGAGACGACCTTGATCAGGCCGTCTTCCTGGGTGATCTCGATGCCCACGCCGACAAAGCGCCCCGAGGTGCCTTCGCGGAATTCCTTGAAGGATTTCTTGTCGAAATATTGGGAGTGAGGGTCCAGGCTTGCAACCATGCCGGAGATGGCGTCGCTGATGAGCTTGCGTTCATCGACAGGCTCGACGTAGTCGGTCTTGACCATGCCGAACACGGCCGCGAGCTGCTGCAGCTCTTCCAGAGGCAGCGGGGCGAGCGAACCCCTGGCCACGGTCTGCAATGAGACCGTTGTCAAGGCGCCTGCGAGGGCGCCAGCGGAAATCCAGCCGGCAATTTTGAGTTTTTGACCCATATAGCACCTAAAAACACCTGTCACTGTGGGCAATATACACCTTGGAGACGGATACCCGGACTAGGTTCCCCGGTAGCCTGCGTCTGGAGCTGCGGCGGGCGGACTTTACCTCTCCTTGACCTGTCGTGGCGGTTCAGGCCTTGCCTTGGGCCGCCACGGCGGCTGCGGCGCGGGCCGCCGCCTCGGGGTCGCCGAGGTAATAGTGGCGCAGCGGCCGGAGTTCGGCGTCGAGTTCGTAGACCAGCGGGATGCCGTTGGGGATGTTCAGGCCCACGATGTCGGTGTCCGACACCTGGTCCAGGTATTTCACCAGGGCGCGCATGGAGTTGCCGTGGGCGGCCACAATCACGCGGCGGCCGGACTTGATGGCCGGGGCCATGGCTTCGTTCCAGAAGGGCATGACGCGCGCAACCGTGTCTTTCAGGCATTCGGTCTGCGGGAACTCCGAGGGCCCGAGCTTGGCGTAGCGGCGGTCTGGGCGCTCGCTGCGCGGGTCGTCGAGTTCGAGGGGCGGCGGCGGGATGTCGTAGCTGCGGCGCCAGGCGAGCACCTGCGCGTCGCCATACTTTTTGGCGGTTTCCGCCTTGTTCAGGCCTTGCAGGCCGCCGTAGTGGCGTTCATTGAGGCGCCAGGTGTTGACCACGGGCAGCCAGGTGCGGTCGAGTTCGTCCAGGCAATGCCACAGGGTATGGGTGGCGCGCTTGAGCACGCTGGTGTAGGCCAGGTCGAAGTCGTAGCCTTCGTCGCGCAGCAGGCGGCCGGAGGATTTGGCTTGCTCCACGCCCAGCGGCGTCAGCGGCACATCAGTCCAGCCGGTGAAGCGGTTTTCGAGGTTCCAGGTGGATTCGCCGTGGCGGATCAGCACGAGTTTGTACATGAGGGCCCTGTCAAAAATGCGGTGGTCGATCCCTCATTCTAAAATCGCTGCTTGCCAACCCCTAGGACAACCGTGAAATTCTTCTTCGACAACTGGATGCTTATCGCCGTGGCCCTGGGCTCCGGCGCCGCGCTGATGTGGCCCATCCTTAAAGGCGTCACCAGCGGCGGCCTGTCAGCCGCCGGTGCGGTGCAGCTCATCAACCGTGAGAAGGCGGTGGTCGTCGACGTCAGCGAAACCGAGGAATTCGCCCTTGGCCATGTCGGTGGCGCGCGCAACGTGCCCCTGAACGAACTGGAAGACAAGCTCCCCGGTGTAGCCAGGAACAAGACGCTGCCCCTGATCCTGGTCTGCCCCACGGGCGCGCGCGCCAACCGGGCGCTGGGCGTGGCCAAGAAACTGGGTTACGAGCAGGCTCAAATCCTGGCTGGTGGACTGAAATCCTGGAAAGACGCTAATCTTCCACTTGAAAAAGCCTGAACCAGAGAGTAGCGAGTCACACCATGTCTTCCGTCAAGATGTACACCACGGCGTCCTGCCCTTTTTGCGTGCGCGCCAAGCAACTTTTGCAGTCCCGCGGCGTGGACCATATCGACGAGATTCGCATCGACCTGGTCGACGGCGAACGCGTGAAGATGATGGAGCTCACCGGCCGGCGCACCGTGCCCCAGATTTTCATCGGCGACACCCATGTGGGCGGCTGCGACGACCTCATGGCGCTGGACCGGCGCGGCGAGCTGCTGCCCCTGCTGGGCCGCACCTGAGATAATCCCCGGTCCGCCCTTGCTGGCGAACCGCGCGCGCCGCCCGTCCCCGTGGGCTGGCGCTGTCTTCATCCCGAAAGTACTTTCATGGCCGATTCTCAAGAACCCGTATTCCAGATCCAGCGCGTCTACCTCAAGGAAGCTTCTCTGGAGCAGCCCAATTCGCCCGGCATCCTGCTGGAGCAGGAACAGCCGGCCGTGGACATTCAACTCGGCGTGGAGGCGGCCCCGGTGGCCGACGGCATCTTCGAAGTCGCAGTGACGGCCACGGTGCAGACCAAGATCAAGGACAAGACCGTGTTCCTGGTCGAGGCCAAGCAGGCTGGCATCTTCGAGATCCGCAACCTGCCTGAAGACCAGATGGGCCCGATCCTGAGCATTGCCTGCCCCCAGATCGTCTATCCCTATCTGCGCGGCAATGTGGCCGATTTGATCCAGCGCGCCGGTTTTCCGCCGGTCAACCTGGCCGAGATCAACTTCCAGGCCATGTACGAGCAGCAGGCTGCGGCAGCGGCCGGCCAGGACGACCAGGCCAAGGAAGAAGCCCCGCGCATCATCCTCAGCTGAAGCGCCGCGCGTTGCAGCCATGGGCTCCAGCCTGAACATCGCGGTCCTGGGCGCAGGCGCCTGGGGTACGGCACTGGCGGTCAATGCCGCCGGACGCCACCGCGTCACGCTGTGGGCCCGCGACGCCGAGCAGGCGGCCCGCATGGCGGCACAACGCAGCAACGAGCGCTATCTGGCCGGCATCGCATTTCCGGACAAGCTCTGTATCGCAGACGAGCCGCTTCAGGCCCTGCCTGAGCTCGCCGGGCGATCGGACCTTGTCGTCGTGGCCACGCCCATGTCTGGTCTGCGGGGCATGCTGAGTCTGCTGGCGCAAGGCGCCATGCCGCTGGCCTGGCTGTGCAAGGGTTTCGAGGCTTCGCTCGATGCGGCCTCGCCCGGCTTGCTGCCACACGAGGTGGCGCAGCAAGTCGCGCCCGGCCTGTCCGTGGGGGTGCTCAGCGGGCCCAGCTTCGCCCAGGAAGTGGCCCGCGGCCGGCCGACGGCGCTGGTCGCCGCCAGCACCCAAGCCGCAGTGCGCGATGCCCTGGTCGACGCCTTTCACGGACCCGCACTGCGGGTCTACGCCAACGACGACCTGATCGGTGTCGAGACGGGGGGCGCAGTCAAGAATGTGCTGGCAATTGCCACCGGCCTGTGCGATGGCCTTTCGCTGGGTCTCAATGCCCGCGCCGCGCTGATCACGCGCGGCCTGGCCGAGATGACCCGCCTGGGGCTGGCCCTGGGCGCGCGGGCGGAGACTTTCATGGGCTTGAGCGGGCTCGGCGATCTGGTTCTGACAGCCACCGGCGACCTGTCGCGCAACCGGCAGATCGGGCTGCTGCTGGCGCGGGGCCAGACGCTGGCGCAGGCGGTCGAGTCGCTGGGCCATGTGGCCGAGGGCGTCTACTGCGCGCGCACCGTGGTGCAGCGCGCTCAGGCGCTAGGCGTGGACATGCCGATCTCTCAGTGTGTGGTCGCTTTGCTCGATGGCCGGCTGGCGCCGGCCGATGCCGTTGCCGCACTGATGGGGCGCGACCCTCGCGACGAGATGCGTCAGGCCGGCGAGTACGCCAGCCGCACGTAGATCGGCGCGTAGGCTTCGGCCTGGGTCACTTCGACCAGCGCTTCCTTGGACAGTTCCAGTAGCGCGATGAAGGTGACGATCAGCACCGGCACGCCCCGCGCCGGGTCGAACAGATCTTCGAACTCGACGAATTTTTGGCCCTGCAGCCGGCGCAGCACGATGCTCATGTGTTCGCGCACCGACAACTCTTCGCGCGAAATCTTGTGGTGCTGGACCAGATTGGCCCGTTTGAGGATGTCGCTCCAGGCCTCCTGCAGGTCGGCCACGTGCACATCGGGAAAGCGCGGCTGCAGCGACTGCTCGATGTAGACCTGCGCGCGCAGCACATCGCGCCCGATCTGCGGAATTTCATTGAGGCCGGCGGCGGCCAGCTTGATCTGCTCGTACTCCAGCAGGCGGCGCACCAGTGCGGCGCGTGGGTCTTCGGGCTCTTCGCCCTCGGCGGTCTTGCGCGGGGGCAGCAGCATGCGCGACTTGATCTCGATCAGCATCGCGGCCATCAGCAGATATTCGGCGGCCAGCTCCAGATTGCGGGAGCGGATTTCGTCCACGTACACCAGGTACTGGCGTGTGAGCCCCGCCATGGGGATGTCCAGGATGTTGAAGTTCTGCTTGCGGATCAGGTAGAGCAGCAGGTCCAGCGGGCCTTCGAAGGCTTCCAGAAAGACTTCGAGTGCGTCTGGCGGGATGTACAGGTCCTGCGGCATGGCGAACAGGGGCTCGCCATAGAGCCGGGCCACGGCCACATGGTCGACCACCTCGGGCATGCCTGGCAGGGTGGCCGCAGTCGCGGCGTCTGGTGTCAGAAGGTCTTCGGGGCCGGTCACGGCAGCGTCAGCGGGTCTGGTAGACGTAGGGTTGCTGCGGCACCTGGCCGGCCCGGAATTCCTGCCAGGCGTTGCGGTCGACCTGTTTGTCCCAGAGCAGGGCGCGGCCGGCTTTTTGCTGTGCCTCGAGGTCGGGCTTGACGGCTTTCAGTTCTTCGATGAACTGGGTGGCTTCGGAGGTGTAGTCGGGGCGGCGGAAGAAGGACATCGGGTGATTCTAGCGCTCAGGCCCCATGACCCGCCCCGGCTGCGACGCCGGTTGACAATTCGCGCTGGAATCCGGACTTTTCGAACATGGCGCGTGGCTGCGCCTGGACGGATTCGATGCGCAATGTTCCGCCCCGCCGCAGCACGCTCCTGTGCAGTTGGCGCAGGGCGTCCAGTCCCGAGGTGTCGAGCAGCACCAGGTGCACGGCATCCAGCACGACAACCACACCTTGCGGGCTGTCTTCTACGGCCTGCACGACCGTGTCGATCTTGGCGACGGCGCCGAAGAACAACGCGCCGAAAAGTTTGTAGGCAAGGGTGCCGTCTTCCGCAGCCACCCGCTCCACTGAGAACAGCGCGCTCATACGCCGCACGAACAGTCCGCAGGCTACGGCAAGCCCGACTTCCATGGCCACGGTGAGGTCGAACACCACCGTCAGGAAGAAGGTGCCCAGCATCAGGATGCGGTAGTGGCTGGTGTGCTGACGCAGGTGCACGAGTGCGCGCCACTCGCCCATGTTCCAGCCCACAAACACCAGTATGCCGGCGAGCGCCGCCAGCGGCACGTGCAGCGCCAGCGGCGCGGCCGCGAGGACGACGAGCGCCACGGTCAGCGCATGGATGATGCCTGCGGCAGGCGTCGATGCGCCCGCACGGATGTTGGTCACGGTGCGCGCAATGGTGCCTGTGGCCGGCATGCCCCCCAGAAAGGGCACGACGAAGTTGGCAACGCCCTGGGCCATCAGCTCCTGGTTCGGGTCGTGCCGGGGCAGTGTGCTGAGCTGGTCGGCCACGCGGGCGCACAACAGCGACTCGATGGCGCCGAGCAAGGCGATGGTGAGCGTGGGCGTCACCAGCAGCTTGACGGTCTCCCAGGAAAAGTCCGGCAGCGCAAACGTGGGCAGACCCTGGGGTATGGCGCCAAAGCGCATGCCGATCGTCTCCACCGGCAGGCTTAGCGACCAGGACAGCAGCGTGAGGCTCACCAGCGCCACGATGGGGCCGGGCAGGCGCGCGGCGATGCGCATGGCCCGGGTCCTGAACAGGGCCGGCACGGTATCGTCGCTGCGCGGGTTGTTGGCGAACAGGCGCGGCCAGGCGAACAGGCCCAGCAGACAGGCCAGGCCCAGTGCAAAGGCGTAGGGGTTGAAGCTCTGGATGTTCTGTCCCATCACATGGAGCTGGGCGAAGAAGTCCGCTGGCATGCGCGCCACCTGCAGGCCCAGGAAGTCCTTGATCTGGGAGCAGATGATCAGCACGGCAATGCCGTTGGTGAAGCCCATGACGATGCTCACCGGCACATAACGCACCAGGGTGCCGAGCTTGAACATGCCCATGAGGAACAACAGCACGCCAGCGCATGCGGTGGAGATCAGCAGGTTGGGCAGGCCATAGCGCTCGATGATGCCGTAGACGATGACGATGAAGGCGCCTGCGGGGCCGCCGACCTGCACATTGGAGCCGCCGAGCAGCGCGATGAGGAAGCCCGCGATGATGGCTGTCCACAGGCCGGCCTCTGGTTTGAGGCCGCTGGCGATGGCAAAGGCCATCGCCAGCGGCAGGGCGACGATGCCGACGGTCAGGCCGGCGCCGAGGTCTTTGCTGAAGGTGTCGCGTGTATAGCCTCGCCAGGCATCGATCGCGCGGGGCCGAAACGGCGCGATCGCGGCAAATGGAAACTTCATGCTCAATTTTAGCGCCCGACCAATTCAGGCCCTGTGTGGAAACTTGAGCTTAATGCTCATGCATTCGGATCTGTGCCTCTCAGCGCACGCGCATGCCGGGTTTGGCACCGGCCGAAGGGTGCAGAACAAAGATGCCGGGGTTGGCCTTCTCGTCGGCGTGGCTTGCGGCCAGAACCATGCCTTCGCTCAGGCCGAATTTCATCTTGCGCGGCGCCAGGTTGGCCACCACGACGGTCAGCTGGCCGATCAGGTCTTCGGGCTTGTAGGCCGAGGCAATGCCGCTGAACACGGTGCGCGTGGCAGCCTCGCCGACGTCCAGCGTCAGGCGCAACAGCTTGGTCGACCCTTCGACGGCCTGGCAGTCGACGATTTTGGCAATGCGCAAATCGATCTTGGCGAAGTCGTCGATGGCGATCGTACCGGCGATGTCTTCGCCGCCAGGCGGCGCGACCTGTTCCACGGGCGCGGGCGGCGCCTCGAACAGGGTTTCCAGTTGCTTGAGTTCGACGCGCTGCATCAGGTGACGGTATTCGCCGATGGCATGGCCGGCACCCAGCGTGCGGGCTGCGTCATCAAACACCAGGGGTCCGGATTGCAGGAATTCCTCGACCCGCGCGGCCAGCACAGGCAGCACGGGCTTGAGGTAGATGCTCAGCAGCCGGAAGGACTCGATGCAGGTGCTGCAGACCTGGTGCAGCCGCTCGTCCATACCCTGCTGCTTGGCCAGCTCCCAGGGCTTGTTCTGGTCGACGTATTCGTTGACGCGGTCGGCCAGCAGCATGGCCTCGCGCAAGGCCCGGGCGAAGTCGCGGCTTTCGTAGTGGCTGGCGATGTCGGTGGCGCCGGCGCGCAAGAGCTGCAGCAAGGCCGCGCCATCGTCCGCCACCGCGCCCAGTTTGCCGCCGAAGCGTTTGCTGATGAAGCCCGCGGCGCGGCTTGCGATATTGATGTATTTGCCGACCAGGTCGCTGTTGACACGGGCCATGAAGTCTTCGGGATTGAATTCGATGTCTTCGTTGCGCGGGTTGAGTTTGGCGGCGATGTAGTAGCGCAGCCATTCGGCGTTCATGCCCAGGCTCAGGTATTTCAGCGGGTCCAGGCCGGTGCCGCGGCTCTTGCTCATTTTTTCGCTGTTGACGGTGAGGAAGCCGTGCACGAACACGGCGTTGGGTGTCTTGCGGCCACTGAAGTGCAGCATCGCCGGCCAGAACAGGGTGTGGAAGGTGATGATGTCCTTGCCGATGAAGTGGAACTGCTCGCTGTCCGGGTCTTCCATGAAGGCGGCAAAGCGGCGCGCGCCTTCGGTGGCGTCGCCTGCGCTGCGTCGGGTGAAGTGGTTCAGGAGCGAGGCCAGGTAGCCGATGGGCGCATCCAGCCAGACGTAGAAGTATTTACCCGGCGCGTCCGGGATTTCGATGCCGAAATAGGGCGCATCGCGGCTGATGTCCCAGTCGCCCAGCTGGCGTTTGCCGGTTTCGTCGGGCTCCAGCCATTCCTTGATCTTGTTGTAGACCTCGACCTGGAGGTGGCCGGCCTGGCGGGTCCAGGCTTCGAGGAATTCGACACAGCGCGGGTCGGACAGACGGAAGAAGTAGTGCTCGGAGCTGCGCAACACTGGCGTGACGCCGCTCAGTGCGGAGTAGGGGCTGATCAGCTCGGTCGGGTTGTACACGGCGCCGCAGACTTCGCAGTTGTCGCCGTACTGGTCTTTGGCGCCGCATTTGGGGCACTGGCCTTTGATGAAGCGGTCGGGCAGGAACATGTTCTTCTGGGGGTCGAAGAATTGTTCAATGCTGCGGCTGTCGATGAGTCCGGCTTTTTTCAGGTCGCGGTAGATGTCTTGGGCGAGCAGGTGGTTTTCGGGGGCGTCGGTGGAGTGCCAGTTGTCGAAGCTGATGTGGAAGCCGTCGAGGTAGGGCTTGCGGCCTGCGGCAATGTCGGCGACGAATTGTTGCGGGGTTTTGCCGGCTTTGTCGGCGGCAATCATGATCGGCGCGCCGTGCGCGTCGTCGGCGCAGACGAAATGCACTTCGTGGCCCTGCATGCGCTGGAACCTGACCCAGATGTCGGCCTGGATGTATTCCATCATGTGGCCGATGTGCAGGGTACCGTTGGCGTAGGGGAGGGCGGTGGTGACGAAGAGTTTGCGGGGCATGTGTTTTTCCGGGGGGCTCTGGATTTTAGTCTGCCCCCTTTGGAGGGTGCCCGCCGGCCACGCGCTTTGGGTGGGCGGGAGGTTGCTGGGCTGCGGGTTTGCGAGCGGGTGGGGGCTGTGGTACCGATGTACCGGTGGTACTTACAGGCCCAGCCACTTCAGGAGGTCGCGAAGGCGGGATTCGGTGGTGATGTCGAACTCTTTGACGCCGATGCGCTGGAGTTCGGCCTGGCCTGTGGGGTTGCCGGGCATGGCGAGGAGTTCGCGCTGGATGGCCTTGATCTGGTCGGGCTTGAGCTGGCGCGCGATGAGCGGGAAGTAGGGTTGCAGCACGCTTTTGTGGATGACGCGGTTGCCGTCTTTTTCCCAGTTGCGTGCGATGCCTGAGTAGGAGGCCACGGCGCCGACGTCGGCGAATTTGTTGTTGAGGAAGAAGGCTACGGCGGCCTGTTCGCGCACGTATTGCACTTTTTCCTGGGGCAAAAGGATGCCTTTGTCGCGCAGTTCGGCGGCGCAGAAGCGCGACATGTAGGCGATCTGTTCGGGCAGCACGATGCGTTTGCCTTTGACTTCGGCCAGGGACTTGATGGGGGAGTCTTTGGGCACGATGACGAAGCACTGGCCTTCAGGTTTGGCGCTGGCGATGTAGCTGTAGCCGTAGTCGCGCAGGCCGCGTGAGGGGTAGTCGCTGGGGCGGGCCATGACGAGGTCGTAGCGGCCGCTTTTCATGCCTTCTTCGAGCTGTGCGAATTCGCGGGCGAACACGACGCTGACTTTCATTTTCAGGGCGCGCCCGATGACGTCGGCCAGTCCCTTGTACTTGGCCATGACCTGGGCGTGGTCGAGTCCGCCGGAGGTGCCCTCACTGATGCCGAAGACCAGCTGGTTGGAGGTTTGTCCGCCCGGACGCTGAGCCAGGGCCGGCACGCTGGCGCCGATCAGCAGCGACAGGCAGATCAACCATTGTGCGAATGCGGTTTTCAAATGAAGGCCTTTCCTTCCCGGACACACGGGCGATGGGGGGATCGTACCAAGCGCCGGCGGCATTCGAAATACCTTGGATAGACTAGCGGCCTTCAGGAGACTTTCAATGGCAGTGACAGAACAGGCGCTGATACAGGCGCTTACAGGCGTGCTGGATCCCAATACCGGGCGCGATCTGGTTTCCACCAAGGCGGTGCGCAATGTGGTCATTGCCGGCGGCGATGTCGCTTTCGATGTCGAACTGGGCTATCCCGCCCGCAGTCAGGTTCCGGCGTTGCGCCAGGCGCTGGTGACCGCGGCCAAGGGTGTGGCCGGCGTCGGCAATGTGTCGGTCAATATCCAGACCCGGGTGGTCGCGCATGCGGCGCAGCGCGGGGTCGCGCTCTTGCCCGGTGTCAAGAACATCATCGCCGTGGCCTCGGGCAAGGGCGGCGTGGGCAAGAGCACAACGGCGGTCAATCTGGCGCTGGCGCTGGCGAGCGAGGGCGCCCGGGTCGGCTTGCTGGACGCCGACATTTACGGCCCGAGCCTGCCCATGATGATGGGTGTCGATGCGCGCCCCGAGTCCGAGGACGGCAAGACCATGGAGCCGCTCGAAAACTATGGCGTGCAGGTCATGTCCATCGGGTTCCTGGTGGCTCAGGACGAAGCCATGATCTGGCGCGGCCCGATGGCGACGCAGGCGCTGGAGCAATTGCTGCGGCAGACCAACTGGAAGGATCTGGACTACCTGATCGTGGACCTGCCGCCCGGAACGGGTGATATCCAGCTCACGCTGTCGCAGCGCGTGCCCATGACGGGCGCGGTGATCGTCACCACGCCGCAGGATATTGCGCTGCTCGATGCGCGCAAGGCGATCAAGATGTTCGAGAAGGTGGGTGTGCCGATTCTGGGCATCGTCGAGAACATGGCGGTGCATGTCTGCAGCAACTGCGGTCATGTGGAGCATGTCTTTGGCGCCGATGGCGGGCGCAAGATGGCGCAGGAATACAGCATGGACTACCTCGGTGCGCTGCCACTGGACATCAGGATCCGCCTGCAGGCCGACAGCGGCAAGCCGACGGTGGTGGCTGATCCGGACGGCGAAGTCGCGGGCATCTACAAGGCGGTTGCGCGCCGCGTGGCGGTGTCGATTGCCGCGAAGAACAAGGACTTCTCGTCCAAGTTCCCGACCATCACGATCTCCAAGAACACCTGAGGGCACAGGGGTGGACAGCGCGCGCCCCACTCTGTATGTCGCGGTCGTGATGCGCCGCGAGCGGGTTGACGGTCCGATGAGCCGCTGGCAGGACCGGCGCTGGGTGTTGCACGAGGTGGTGCAGAACGAAGACGCCTTCGGCGACCAGCCTCGGCTGCTGTTGCGCAGCGACAGCGAGGAGCGCTGGCTTTTTCCGGGCTATGCGGTGGAGCTGTTCAGGGACGATGCCGAGGGCTACTACCTCAACGCCACGACGCCCGCGCCCTGCTGGTTTGTGCTGTGGCGCATGGAGGAGCAGGCCGGCATTGCGCCCGAGCCGCTGGCACGCCCCGAGGCCGTGAGTCTGAGCTATCACGATGCCGGCCGCTGGCTCGATGCGCAGGAGACCGTTGAGCAGACGCCGGCGCCGCCGGCCGTCATCGAGTGGCTGCAGGCCTTCATCGATGAGCACCATGTGCTGGAGCCCAAGCGCAGGCGGCGCCCCCAGAGTTTCAGGGCCTTGCAGGACCGTTTCGGCAATCCGGCTTCGGTCAGCACCGGCAAGAAGCAGGGAGGCGGCAGTGAGTGAAGGCGAGGGCTTTCTCGGCCGCTGGTCGCGGCGCAAGATTCAGGTGCGCGAAGGCGTCGAGCCGCTGGAGCCGCCCGTCGCCGATCCTGTGGCGCCGCTGGCGGGCTCTGGCGCCGGTCTGTCTGCGGCCGAAACTCCCGGCGCCGCGCCCGGGCCTGCGGCAAAAGCTGCCGATCCTGCACCCCAGATACCCGCGCCGACGCTGGAGGACGCCCAGGCATTGACGCCGCAGTCTGATTTCAAGCCCTTCATTGCGCGCGGCGTCGCCCCCGAGGTGCGGAACACCGCGATGAAAAAGCTCTTTGCCGACCCGCACTACAACGTCATGGACCGGCTCGACACCTACATTGACGATTACTCAAATCCCGAGCCCTTGCCGGAATCGATGCTTCGCCAGATGGCCAGCGCCAAGTTCCTGGGCATGTTCTCGGAAGAAAAGCCCGCGTCGGATGAGCAGGCCCAAGCAGACCCAGCACGGGCTGGGGATGTTGCGGATACGCCGCCGCGGCAATCCGTGGCACAGTCCGATGCAGATGCGGACCCGCCGGGTGCGCAGACGCCGCCTTCAGAATCCATCACCCCGACTGCGGCGCCCGATGCCGCGATCAGCCAGAATCAACATGCCGACACTGATTTGCGACTGCAACCAGACCATGCCCCTGCAGGCGAAAGCCCTGGGCGCGGCGCTGGGTGAGGAACTGACGCTGCACACGGCCCTGTGCCGCCGCGAGGCCGGCGCGTACCAGAAGGCCCTGCAATCTGGTGAGGAAGTGCTGGTGGCCTGCACCCAGGAAAAGCGGCTGTTCGGTGAACTCGGCACGCAGACCGAGGGCGCGGTGTCTCCGGTGCGTTTCGTGAACATCCGCGAGACCGGTGGCTGGAGCGCCGAGGCTGCGCAGGCGGGGCCCAAGATCGCGGCGCTGCTCGCGATGGCCCGGCTGCCCGAGCCCGAGCCGGTGGCCACCGTCACCTACAAGAGCGCCGGACGTGTGTTGATCGTCGGCCCGCTGGAGCAGGCCGAACGCGCGGCCGCCATGCTGGACGACGTGCTGGAAGTGACGATCTTCTCCACCGGCGGCGCGGGCGCGCAACAGCGGCGCTATCCGGTGCAGGCTGGCAAGGCGCCTGCGTTGAAGGGGTGGCTGGGCGCTTTCGAGTTCGCGTGGACGCGGGACAACCCGATCGACCTGGACCTGTGCACACGCTGCAATGCCTGCCTGGCCGCCTGTCCCGAAGGCGCCATCGGGACCGACTACCAGATCGATGAGACCCGCTGCACGAGCCAGCGCGAATGCGTGAAAGCCTGCGGTGCCATCGGTGCCATCGACTTCCAGCGCGCGCCCCAGCAGCTGAGCGAGACCTTCGATCTGGTGCTCGACCTGGGCGTGCAGCCCCTGATCACGCTGCATGCGCCGCCGCAGGGATATTTCCACTGGGACGGGCGCAGCCTGGAGACCCTGGTGCGCCTGCGCGACATGGTGGGCGAGTTCGACAAGCCGCGGTTTTTCGCCTACAAGCAAAAGCTCTGCGCCCATAGCCGCAATGAAACCGTGGGCTGCAATGCCTGTGTCGAAGTTTGCTCGGCCCAGGCGATCTCCAGCGAAAAATCGCGCCAGCAGATCTCGGTCAATCCCCATTTGTGCGTGGGCTGCGGCGCCTGCACCACGGTGTGCCCCACGGGGGCGCTGAGCTATGCCTATCCCCGCGTGAGCGATCAGGGCGTCAAGCTCAGAACCTTGCTGTCGACCTATGCGCGCGCCGGCGGCACGGCGCCTGTGCTGCTGTTCCACAGCCAGCAGCGGGGCCAGGCCCTGGTCGAGGAACTCGGCCGCGCGGCGCAGATCGGCGCGGGCCGCGCGGCAGCGCTCCAGGGCTTGCCCGCGAACGTCATTCCGGTGGCGCTGTGGCACACGGCCAGTACCGGCATCGATGTCTGGCTGAGTGCCATCGCCCTGGGCGCCGCGCAGATTGTCGTGCTGGTGAGCGATGAGGAAGCGCCGGCCTACCTCGATGCGCTGCGCGCGCAGATGGCGGTGGCGCAGGCCATACTGCACGGCCTGGGCTATTCCGGAACCCATCTGCGGCTGCTTGGCGCCGCCAGCACCGCCGACCTGGACCGGGCCTTGCGCGAGGTGGGCCGCGAGCGCCCCGTGCTGCCGGTCGTGGCGGCCCGCTTTGCGCTGGCGCAGGAAAAGCGCAGCACGCTGGAGATGGCGCTGGACCATCTCGTCGAGCACGCTGCCACCCCGGCGCAGGAGATCGCCCTGCCGGCCTCGGGCGCGCCCTTCGGCTCCGTCACCGTGGACCGGGACCGATGCACCCTGTGCCTGAGCTGCGTCAGCGCCTGTCCGGCGTCGGCCTTGCAGGACAACGCGGCCCTGCCGCAACTGCGCTTCATCGAAAAGAACTGCGTGCAGTGCGGGCTGTGCGCCAGCACCTGCCCCGAAGACGCGATCACGTTGCAGCCGCGCCTGCTGCTCACCGCGCAGCGCAAGGAGGCGCGTGTGCTCAACGAGTCACAGCCCTATGTCTGCATCCGGTGCGCCAAGCCCTTCGGCACGCTCAAGGCGATCGAGTCCATGCTGGGCCGGCTCGCGGGGCATTCGATGTTCCAGGGCGCTGCGGCCGATCGACTGAAGATGTGCTCCGACTGCCGCGTGATCGATATCTACTCTTCGCCGGACGAGACGAAGATCACCGACCTGTGAACCGTTCGGCGAATGAAACCCAGCTTCAAGGTGAACGCGATTGACATCTGACCCCCACGACTCGGCCGCATTGGGTGGCTCCAGCGCGCTGGACGAGGAAACCGCCCGGGCCGAAGTCTATGGCCTGCTCGCCAGCCTCTATTACGCGGCGCCAAGTGCCGACCTGCTGGCCCAGTTGCGTGTGGCGGTCACCGAGGCGCCTGCGGCCGGCGGCTTTCTGGAAGAACCCTGGCGGGTGCTGGTCGGCGCGGCGCGTGCTCAAACTGACGACGCTGTGCGCGCCGAGTACGACGCCTTGTTCGGTGGCGTTGGCAAACCCGAAATTTATCTTTTTGGATCGCACTACCTCAGCGGCTTTCTCAATGAGAAGCCGTTGGCGCGGCTGCGCGAAGAACTCGCGCGGCTGGGCCTGGCACGCGATGAAGCCGTGCCCGAGACCGAGGACCACATTGCCTGTGTCTGCGAGGTCATGCGCTACCTGATCGCCGGCGACGATGTGGCCGTGTCCAACCTGACTCAGCAGCGGCGCTTCTTCGGCGAACAGGTGCAGCCCTGGATCGGGCCGTTGTGCGATGCCATCGTCGCCCATCCCAGGGCCCGCTTTTACGCCGCGCTGGCGGAATTCACGCGGGCCTTCGCAACGGTGGAGTCGCAGGGCTTCGATATGCTCGACTAGGTGTTTACCCTAGTATCCTGTCGGGGTGTCCCTCGGTTGACGTATGCCTCATTGCGGTGCGGGCGCAGGTGGACTAGGATGCAATTGAAGGTAACTATGCAATTGGTTTCATAGCCAGCGTTCTTTGGAGAAGCAGTATGAAGGACAGCCAGCACAAGCCCTCTCGCAGGGGATTCTTCATCGGGGCCGTCACGGCCGGTGCCTCGGCCGCTGCCGTGAGCACTCTGCCCCTGGGCGCCGAAGTGCAGCAGGTGTCGCAGGCACCGCAGCCCAAGCCCGAAAAAGGCGGCGGCTACCGCCTGTCGGAGCACGTCAAGCGCTACTACAAATCCACCCTGATCTGAACGGGGGCCTCCTATGTTGTTGACCAAAAAGAACGGCAGCGCGCAGCGCGGCGCCGCCTCCTCGCCTTTCGTCCACAGTCTGCGGCGCGGCCTGTCGCAGACCCTGCCCACCATGGACCGGCGTGCGTTCCTGCGCCGTTCGGGCCTGGGTGTGGGCGTGGGCATTGCGGCTTCGCAGCTGACCCTGCTCAAGAAGTCGGCGGCGGCTGACGGCAAGGCGGCCGCCAACGCCAGCAGGATCGAAGTCAAGCGCACCGTGTGCACGCACTGCTCGGTGGGCTGTGCGGTAGACGCTGTTGTCGAGAACGGCGTGTGGGTGCGCCAGGAGCCGGTGTTCGACTCGCCCATCAATCTGGGCGCCCACTGCGCCAAGGGCGCGGCGGTGCGCGAGCACGGCCATGGCGAGTTCCGGCTGCGCTATCCCATGAAGCTGGTCAATGGCAAGTACGAGCGCATCAGCTGGGACACGGCCCTGAATGAAATCAGCGCCAAGCTGCTGGAGCTGCGCAAGGCCAGCGGCCCTGACTCCATTTACTGGGTCGGCTCCAGCAAGCACAACAACGAGCAGGCCTATCTGCTGCGCAAGTTCGTCAGCTTCTGGGGCAGCAACAACTGCGACCACCAGGCGCGCATCTGCCACTCCACCACGGTGGCCGGTGTTGCCAACACCTGGGGCTATGGCGCAATGACGAATTCGTACAACGACATGCAGAACGCCAAGGTCGCGATGTACATCGGCTCCAATGCGGCCGAGGCACATCCGGTGAGCATGCTGCACATGCTGCACGCCAAGGAGACCGGCTGCAAGATGATCGTGGTCGATCCCCGCTTCACGCGCACTGCGGCCAAGGCCGACGAGTACGTGCGCATCCGCTCGGGCACCGATATCCCCTACCTGTTCGGGCTGCTGTACCACATCTTCAAGAACGGCTGGGAAGACAAGAAGTACATCAACGATCGCGTCTACGGCATGGACAAAGTGCGCGAGGACGTGCTGGCCAAATGGACGCCCGACAAGGTTGAAGAGGCTTGCGGCGTCAAGGAAGATCAGATGCTGCGCGTGGCCACTGTGCTCGCGCAGAGCCGCCCTGGCACCATCGTGTGGTGCATGGGGCAGACCCAGCACAGCATCGGCAATGCCATGGTGCGGGCCTCCTGCATCCTGCAACTGGCCCTGGGCAACATCGGCAAGTCCGGCGGTGGTGCCAACATTTTCCGCGGCCATGACAATGTGCAGGGTGCGACCGACGTCGGCCCCAACCCCGATTCGCTGCCGGGCTATTA
Organism: Burkholderiaceae bacterium; assembly: GCA_030653255.1. Lineage (GTDB taxonomy): Bacteria > Pseudomonadota > Gammaproteobacteria > Burkholderiales > Burkholderiaceae_C > JAURZS01. The sequence continues at coordinate 27,227 of JAURZS010000027.1, forward strand.
CGGCATCGTCGAAGGCTCCTGGCGGCATTTCGCCAAGGCCTGGGATGTCGACTACGACTGGATCAAGGGGCGCTTTGCCAACCCCGGCATGATGACCAAACCTGGCATCACGGTTTCGCGCTGGATCGACGGCGTGCTCGAAAAGAACGAGTTCATCGACCAGGACTCCAATCTGCGCGGCGTGTTTTTCTGGGGCCACGCGCCCAACTCCCAGACCCGGGGCCTGGAGATGAAGCGCGCCATGGACAAGCTCGACCTGCTGGTCGTGGTGGATCCGTACCCCTCGGCCACGGCCGCCATGGCCGCGATGCCGGGCCGCGCTGAAGACCAGAACCCCAACCGCGCCGTGTACCTGCTGCCCGCCGCGACCCAGTTCGAGACCAGCGGTTCGTGCACCGCCTCGAACCGCTCGCTGCAATGGCGCGAGAAGGTCATCGAGCCGCTGTGGGAAAGCCGCAGCGACCACATGATCATGCACCAGTTCGCGGAGAAGCTCGGCTTCGCCAAGGAGCTGTCCAAGAACTACAAGATGCAGAAGGTCAAGGGCATGGACGAGCCCGTGCCGGACGACATCCTGCGCGAGATCAATCGCTCGGTCTGGACCATCGGCTACACCGGCCAGAGCCCGGAGCGGCTCAAGGCGCACATGCGAAACATGCATGTGTTCGACGTCAAGACGCTCAAGTCCAAGGGCGGCAAGGACAAGGAAACCGGCTATGACCTCGCCGGCGATTATTTCGGCCTGCCCTGGCCTTGCTGGGGTAATCCCTCGCTCAAGCACCCCGGCTCGCCCAATCTGTACGACACCTCCAAGCACGTCATGGACGGCGGTAGCAACTTCCGCGCGAACTTCGGTGTGCAGCGCGACGGCGTGAACCTGCTGGCCGAGGACGGATCGCATTCGCTGGGCGCGGAGATCACCACCGGCTATCCGGAGTTCGACCATGTGCTGATGAAAAAGCTCGGCTGGTGGGACGATCTCACCGACGCCGAGAAGACCGCCGCCGAGGGCAAGAACTGGAAGACCGACCCTTCAGGCGGCATCATCCGTGTTGTCATGCAGGGCCATGGCTGCCACGTGTTCGGCAACGCCAAGGCGCGCGCTGTGGTCTGGAATTTTCCCGATGCCATTCCGCAGCACCGCGAGCCGATCTACGGCATCCGCCCCGACCTGGTGGCCAAGTACCCCTCGCACAACGACATCAAGACCTTCTGGCGGCTGCCCACCATGTTCAA
>JAURZS010000030.1 GCA_030653255.1 Burkholderiaceae bacterium
TCCGACCACCTGCCAGACAAGCTGGTCGAAGCCGAAACACTGGAAGTCGTGATTTCCATGCTCAACGACATGGGCGTGGCCGTCAACGAGCAGACACCCGACGCCGAGACCCTGCTGCTGAACAACACCGGCCCGACCGCAGCCACAGAGCAAGAGGCCGAGGAAGAAGCCGAAGCCGCCCTGTCCACCGTGGACAGCGAGTTCGGCCGCACCACCGACCCGGTACGCATGTACATGCGCGAGATGGGAACGGTCGAACTGCTCACGCGCGAAGGCGAAATCGAGATCGCCAAGCGCATCGAAGGCGGCCTGATGGCGATGATGGAAGCGATTTCCGCCTCACCCGCGACCATCGCCGAAATCCTGCGCCTGGCCAACGAGATCCGCGAAGGCCGCGTCGTCATCTCCACCGTGGTCGACGGCTTTTCCAATCCCAACGAGGCCGACGACTATGTGGCCGAGGAAGACTTCGACGAATTCGACGCCGAAGACGACGACGACGGCAACGGTGGCTCCAAGGCCCTGACCAAGAAGCTCGAAGAACTCAAGCGCGAAGCGCTGGACCGCTTCGAGCGCATCGCCGACCTGTTCGAGAAAGTGCACCGCGTCTACGATCGCGAAGGCTACGGCACGCCTGCCTACGTCAAGGCACAGAAGCTGCTCAGCGAAGAGCTGATGACCATCCGTTTCACCGCCAAGACCATTGAGCGCCTGTGCGACATGGTGCGCTCGCAGGTAGACGATGTGCGCCGCAAGGAGCGCGAGCTGCGACGCATCATTGTCGAGAAGTGCGGCATGCCCCAGGACATCTTCATCAAGGAGTTTCCGGCCAACCTGCTCAACCTCAAGTGGGTCGAGAAACAGGCTGCCGCCGGCAAGGCCTGGTCTGGCATCATGGCGCGCAACGTTCCGCCGGTGCAGGAGCTGCAGCAAAAGCTCACCGACATCCAGTCCCGGGTCGTCGTTCCGCTGCACCAGCTCAAAGACATCAACAAGCGCATGAACGACGGCGAAGCCTCGTCGCGCGACGCCAAGAAGGAAATGATCGAGGCCAATCTCCGGCTGGTCATCTCCATCGCCAAGAAGTACACCAACCGCGGCCTGCAGTTCCTGGATTTGATCCAGGAGGGCAACATCGGCCTCATGAAGGCGGTCGACAAGTTCGAATACCGCCGCGGCTACAAGTTCTCGACCTACGCCACCTGGTGGATTCGCCAGGCCATCACGCGCTCGATCGCGGACCAGGCGCGCACCATCCGCATTCCGGTGCACATGATCGAGACCATCAACAAGATGAACCGCATCAGCCGGCAGCATCTGCAGGAGTTCGGCTTCGAGCCCGATGCCGGCATCCTGGCGGCCAAGATGGAGATTCCCGAGGACAAGATCCGCAAGATCATGAAGATCGCCAAGGAGCCGATCTCCATGGAGACGCCCATCGGCGACGACGACGACTCCCACCTGGGCGACTTCATCGAGGACAGCACCAACACCGCGCCCATCGAGGCCGCGATGCAGGCCGGCCTGCGCGATGTGGTCAAGGACATCCTGGACAGCCTCACGCCGCGCGAAGCCAAGGTGCTGCGCATGCGCTTCGGCATCGAGATGTCGACCGACCACACGCTGGAAGAAGTCGGCAAGCAGTTCGACGTCACGCGCGAGCGCATCCGCCAGATCGAGGCCAAGGCCCTGCGCAAGCTCAAGCACCCGAGCCGCTCGGACAAGCTGCGCAGCTTCATCGACACGCTGTAGGCACGGCGTATTGATCTCGCCTGCGGCGGGCTGTGCCGCCACAGGCGGCGGTTGCCAGACGCCACGAAGCGCTCGCCTCTGGCGCACAATCGGGCCATGCGCGTTCTGGTGGTTGAAGACGACGAAAGCATCGCCCACGGCCTGGCCCTGGCGCTGCGCCAGGACGACTGGGCGGTCGATGTTGCGCCCACCCTCAAGGCAGCCTGGGCAAGCCTGTGCGCCGAGCCCATCGACATCGTGCTGCTCGACCTTGGCCTGCCCGACGGCGATGGCGCAGACCTGCTGGCGCGCCTGCGGCGCGCACCGCCCGGCGCCCTGCCCGATGCCGCCACACCGGTGCTGATCATGACCGCGCGCGACCAGGTCGCCTCGCGCATCGAGGGCCTGGACATGGGCGCCGACGACTACCTGACCAAGCCCTTCGACGCCGGCGAACTCGCCGCGCGCATGCGCGCCCTGCGCCGGCGCTTCACCGGCCGCGCGCAGGCGCGGCTGCGCTGGGGTGAGATCGAGATCGACCCGGCCGCGCACACCGTGGCGCGCAACGGCCAGAACGTGGACATTTCAGCGCGCGAGTTCAGCGTGCTGATGGCGCTGATGGAGGCGCGCCCGCGCGTGCTTTCACGCCAGCAGATCGAAGCCAGCCTCTACAACTGGGACCGTCTGGTGGAGAGCAATGCCGTGGAGGTCCATATCCACCGCCTGCGCAAGAAGCTCGGCGAGGGCGTGATCCGAACCCTGCGCGGGGTGGGTTATTTCGTGCCGGTGGAGCCCGCACCATGAGATTCAAGCCCTCGCTGCTGCGCCATCTCCTGGCCTGGGAGCTTGGCGCTTTTCTGATCGTATGGGCGACCTTCGTGGCTTTCGGCTACCAGACCGGCTCGCACGAAGCCGACGAATTGACCGACGGCCATCTGGCCAGCGTGGCCACGCTGCTGCTGCCCATGCCGACCGAAAATCTTGTCCGGCGCGCCGACAGCACGCCACCTGCGCCGCCGACCAATCTGAAGGCGCACGACTATCAGCAGTCACTGAGCATCGTGGTGTGGGACGGGGCGGGCCGCGTTCTCGCACGCATGGGCGACGCCCCCACACCCGGGTTCAATGCAAACGCGGGATTCGAGACCCTGACACTGGGTGCGCCGCCTACCAGCTGGCGCTCGTTCTCACGTTGGGACGGGCCGCAGCGCCAGCGGAAGATCTCCGTACTGCTGAGCCTGGACGAGCGCGACGACCTGGCCAATGACATCGCCGAACAGGTCACGCAGCCCGGACTGTGGCTGCTGCCGGTGATCACACTGGCGCTGGCGCTGGCCTTGCTGCGCGGACTGCGTCCGCTGCAGACATTGAGCCGGCAGGTGCGCGAGCTCGACGTGCATCCTGGCGCCTTGCTGCAGGCGCCATCCCACGAGGAATTCAAGACCGTCGTGCATTCGATCAACCACCTGATCGAGCGCTACAACGCTGCGCTGGAACGCGAGCGCGCGCTGGCCAGTGAAGTGGCGCACGAACTGCGTACGCCGCTGGCCTCCCTGTCGCTGCATGCCGCCTCGCTGCAGCGCGCGCTACCCCCCGAAGAGCGAGAGCAGGCGCTGCGCCACATCGAGCGGGATGCCGCGCGCGCGGGTCAGGTGCTGGCCGACCTGCTCACGCTGGCAAGGGCCAGCCGCGCCGAGCTGGCAGAAGTGATGCAGCAGGTGGACCTGGCCGAACTCGCCCGTCAAGTCACCGCCCAGTATGCCCAGTCGGCCTTGCACAGCGGGCACGATCTGTCACTGTCGGCCCCTGCCGCGTGCATGGCCCAGGCACATCCGGTACTGCTGGAACTGGCGCTGCGCAACCTGATAGACAACGCCCTGTCGCACACACCGCGCGGCACGGCCATTGAGGTCCGGGTGATCGGCGAGCCGCTGGCGCTGGAGGTGTGGGACAACGGCGCCGCAGTTGCCCGCCTGCAAAGCCATGACACCGGCCCGAGCCTCGCCGCAACGACCAGAACACACGCTGGTGAGGACGTGGTGGACCTCCACCGTCGCCTGGGCTTGGGGCTGGGCCACCAGGTTGTGGGCCGCGTGGCAGCCGTGCATGCTGGCAGGCTCGAATGCGAGGAGGACCCTGCGGCAGGGCTGCGCTGCTACCGGATTGCGCTGACCCACTGCGGCGGGAACGCATGAGGCCTTATGAGGTCTGCCGCACAATGCGTGCCGACGTTTTCGGGTATCGTTCCCATCAGCGCCCCATTCACACCGTCCGTCCCCGCCCAAGGAAACCTCTCATGAAAAGCATTCTGCTCCTGTCGTGTGTCGCCCTGCTCGCCGGTTGCGCCGGCCCTGAAGCCTACCGCGACGGCTATGGCAGTCCCGGCAACTACGGCTATGGCGGCCCGATCGGCTGGGGCATGCCTGGCGGGCAGCCGCCCGCGCCCAGCTACATCTCCGAAACCGAATTCGAACAACTGACCACCCAGATCAATGACTTCCGCGCCAAGCGCGAAGAAATGCGTCTGGACCAGATGCGCCAGCCCGACCCCTATGTGCGCGCGCAGCGCCAGCAGACCATAGACCAGCTCACGCAGGCCATCATCCCGCTGGAACGCCGCCTGATGGCCGCAGGGCGGCCCCTGCCGCGATGACATCGGGCGGCATGCGGGAACACTGGCGGATGTTCGCCGGCTACAACAGCTGGGCCAACCGGCTGGTCTACGCAAGCGCATCGGCGCTGACGGATGCGCAGCGCCGTGAGGACCGGGGTGTATTCTTCAAATCGGTGCACGCCACGCTCAATCACCTGCTGGCGACCGACCGCATCTGGCTGCGGCGCTTTACCGGCCAGGGTGATGCGCCCGAGCGGCTCGACGCCATCGTATGCGACGATTTCGAGGTCCTGCGCCAGACCCGCATCAGCGAGGACGCGCGCATCGAAGCCTATGTGGCTGGCCTGGACGAGGCAGCGCTGGCCGGCGTCATCCGCTACCGCCGCGTGTCCACGCCCGAGATGCACGAACAGGCGCTGGCCCCGGCGCTTGCGCACTGGTTCAACCACCAGACCCACCATCGCGGCCAGGTGCACGCGCTGCTTACCGGCCTGGGCCTGCCCGGGCCGGAGCTCGACCTGCTGTTCTACCAGCGCGCCGCCGCGCAGGGCGCGCTGTAAGGCGCGGACCCGGCAGTGCGGGTCCGCGCCGGTTCAGGTCTTGGTGGCAAAGGGATCGCGGACTTCGTCCGAAAAATCGATCATCACGTTCTTGGTCGTCGTGAACTCCGCCAGCCCCTCTTCACCGCGCTCGCGGCCGAAACCGCTTTCCTTGCGGCCGCCGAAAGGCGCTTGCGTGGAGACCATGCGGTAGGTGTTGATCCAGACCACTCCGGCGTTGATGGCTCGGACCATGCGCATGGAGCGGCTAAGGTCGCGGGTCCACACCCCTGCAGCCAGGGAGTAGGGGGTGCCATTGGCCATGGCCACGGCTTCGCGCTCGGTGTCGAAGGGAATGATGGCGAGCACCGGGCCGAAAATTTCCTGCTGCGCCAGGTCCATGTCATTGCGCACATCGGCAAAGATCGTGGGCTCGATGAACAAACCGTTCTTCAGGGCTTCGCCGCTGGCGCGCCCACCACCAGCCACCAGCCGGGCGCCGCCCTTCTTTGCGGCGTCGATGGCCTGCAGGATGCGGTCGAACTGCGGCTTGTTGGCCGCCGGCCCCATCTCGGTGGCGGGGTCGGCCGGGTCGCCCATCACAATGCTGTTGGCACGCGCCACCAGTTGCTCGACCATGGTCGCGTAGACACCGCGCTGCACCAGCAGCCGCGAGCCGGCGATGCAGGTCTGGCCACTGGCGGCGAAGATGCCGGCCAGCGCGCCCACCACCGCTTTGGACAGGTCGGCGTCGTCGAACACGATGTTGGGTGACTTCCCGCCCAGCTCCAGGATGGACGGCGTGAGGTTCATGGCCGCTGCGGCCGCCACCTGGCGGCCCACGCCGGGGCTGCCGGTAAAACTGATCTTGTCGAAGCCACCCAGCTCGACCATGGCCTTGCCCACGCGGCCGTCGCCTGTGATGACGTTGATCACGCCGGGGGGAAATCCCGCCTCCTCCACCATGCGGCAGAACTCCAGCGTGCTGACCGATGCGTGTTCCGAGGGCTTGATCACCACGCAATTGCCCGCCGCCAGCGCCGCCGGCAACTTGTTCGACAACAGCGAGATCGGTGAATTCCAGGCCGTGAGAATGCCGATGACGCCATAGGGCTCACGCAAGGTGTAGTCGAACACCTCGGCGGAATCGAGCGGTATCGACGCGCCGCGCAGTTTGTCCGCAAAGCCCGCGAAATACCTGAACTGCCGCGCCGCGAACAGCATCTGCCCGCCGGTCTCGCGGATCACCTTGCCGTTGTCGGTGGTCTCGATCAGGCTCAACGGCTTGGCATCGCGCTCCAGGATGTCGGCCAGCCGGAGCATCAGCCGGGCGCGCTGCAGGCCGGCAGACTGTCCCCAGCCGCCCTCGAAGGCTCTGCGGGCCGCCGCAACGGCGTCGCGGATGTCCTGCTCACCGGCCTGGGGCACGCTGGCCCAGGGCTGCTGGGTATAGGGGTTCAAGCTGTCGAAGCGTTCGCCGGTGGACGCATCCTTCCAGCGTCCGTCCACATACATCTGATAGGGCTTGATCATGGCGTCGTCCAGCGGTCGGGGCAGGTTCAAGCGCTCTTGCTGAAGGCTGCCGCGCTGGTGCCCGACAGACGGCCGAACACTGCTCCGGACATCAACCCGGCGCCACCCAGGTAGTTGCCGTAGAAGATGCCGCCGACGAGTTCACCGGCCGCATAAAGGCCGGGAATCCTGGTCTCGGTCGTGTCCAGCACTTCGCCATTACCGTTGACGCGCAGGCCGCCGAAGGTGAAGGTGATGCCGCAGGTGACCACAAACCCCGTGTAGGGCGCCTTGTCCAGCGGCAGGGCCCAGTTCGACTTGGGCGGGCTGATGCCCACGGTCTTGACGCCGTCGAGCACGGCGGGGTTGTAGTGGCCCGGCTGGCAGGCGGCGTTGAATTCCTTGACCGTCTTCAGGAAACCTTCCTTGTCGACGCCCAGACCCTCGGCCAGACCCTCCAGCGTGTCGGAGGTGAACTTGGTGACCTGCTTGATGCGGTATTCGTCGCGCACCATGTCGATGGTCTTGGCATCGAACACCTGGATCGCGGTGCGCTGGGACTGCTTCATGACCTCGCGGCCGTATTTGGCGTAGGTGTGGTTGCGAAAATCCGCGCCCTCGTCGACGAAGCGCTGGCCCTCAAGATTGATGACGATGCCGATGGGGTAGGAATGCTTCTGGAAGTTGTCGAGCACCACGCGGTCGCCGAAAGGCGGCGCGCTGATGTCCCACTGCACGGCATGTGCCGACGACCAGCCACCGAAGGCCTGCGCGCCAATGTCCAGCGCCGCCTGGATGCCGTCGCCGGTGTTGTGACGGGTGCCGCGCACACGGCAGGACTCCCAGCCCGGGCCGAGGTAGGCTGCGCGCATGCGCGGATTGGCCTCGAAGCCGCCGCAGGCCAGCACCACCGACTTGGCGTGCAGATCGCCGAAGCCGTCCGGGCCCTTGACCTTGACACCGGTGACATTGCCTTTTTGATCCTGCAGCAGCGAGCGCAGGCCGGTGCCGTAGCGGATCTCGATGCCCAGTTTTTCCACGCGCTTGACGAGGAAGTCCACCAGGCCCCAGCCGCCGCCCACAGCCTCGATGTTGACGCCGCCATAGAAATGGTGCTTGCCCTCGACCTTGTACGACTGGCGGCCGAACATCGGGATGAAGCGCACGCCCTGCTTGCGCATCCACACCATGGTCTCGCGCGAGCGGCTGATGAGGATGTCGGACAGGACCTCGTCGGTCTGGCCTTCGGTCACGCGGTCCAGGTCGTCGCGGAACAGTTCCTTGGGCAGCTTGGGCAGCACGATCTGCTGTACCTCGGCTTCGGACAGGTCGGTCAGCACATCGCGGCGCACGTCCTCGATGCCGTCGTGCACGAAGCGAAAACCG
>JAURZS010000053.1 GCA_030653255.1 Burkholderiaceae bacterium
GGCGCGCTGGGTCTTGGGGAAGGCGATCACGTCGCGGATCGATTCGGCGCCGGTCATCAGGGTGACGATACGGTCCAGACCGAATGCCAGGCCGCCATGCGGGGGCGCGCCGTACTGCAGCGCGTCGAGCAGGAAGCCGAACTTGAGCTGGGCATCCTGAGGGCTGATCTTGAGCGCATCGAACACCTTCTGCTGCACGTCGGCACGGTGGATGCGGACCGAGCCGCCGCCCATTTCCCAGCCGTTGAGTACCATGTCGTAGCCTTTGGAGATGCACTTCTCGGGCGAGTCGACCATCCAGTTCTCGTGCCCGTCCTTGGGCGCCGTGAAGGGATGATGCACCGCTGTGTAGCGCTGTGCCTCTTCGTCGAACTCGAACATCGGGAAATCGACCACCCACAGCGGACGCCAGCCCTTTTCGAACAAACCGTTCTTGCGGCCGAACTCGCTCTGGCCGATCTTCACACGCAGCGCGCCGATCGCGTCGTTGACGATTTTGGCCTTGTCGGCGCCAAAGAAGATCAGATCTCCATCCTGCGCGTTGGTGCGCGAGAGGATGTCGGCAATGGCCTTGTCGTGCAGGTTCTTGACGATCGGGCTTTGCAGGCCATCGCGGCCCTTGGCCAGCTCATTGACCTTGATGTAGGCCAGACCCTTGGCGCCGTAGATCTTGACGAACTCGGTATAGGCATCGATCTCGCCACGGCTCAGGCCACCGGCCTCCCTGGCGCCGCCAGGAACGCGCAGGGCGACCACGCGGCCGCCCTTCATGGTGGCTGCGCCCGAGAACACCTTGAAGTCGACATCGGCCATGACGTCGGTGACTTCTGCGAATTCCAGCTTGACGCGCAGGTCCGGCTTGTCTGAGCCGTAACGGTGCATGGCTTCCTGGTAGGTCATCACGGGGAACTGGCCGAGGTCCACCTGCAGCGTGTTTCTGAATACGGTAACGATCATTTCCTGGAACAGCTCGCGGATCTCTTCCTCGGTGAGGAAGGAGGTCTCGATATCGATCTGGGTGAACTCGGGCTGACGATCGGCGCGCAGGTCTTCGTCGCGAAAGCATTTGGTGATCTGGTAGTAACGGTCGAAGCCCGCCACCATCAACAGCTGCTTGAACAACTGCGGCGACTGCGGCAGCGCGAAGAACATGCCTTCGTGCACGCGGCTGGGAACGAGGTAGTCGCGCGCACCCTCGGGCGTGGACTTGCCCAGCATCGGTGTCTCGATGTCGATGAAGCCCTTGGCATCGAGGTACTTGCGCACTTCCATCGTGACCTTGTAGCGCAGGATCAGATTGTTCTGCATGTAAGGGCGGCGCAGGTCCAACACGCGGTGCGTGAGGCGGGTGGTCTCCGACAGGTTGTCGTCGTCGATCTGGAACGGCGGCGTGACCGACGGATTGAGCACCGTCAGTTCGTGACACAGCACTTCGACCTTGCCGCTTTTGAGATTGTCGTTGGTCGTGCCTTCGGGGCGCGCGCGCACCAGTCCGGTGACACGTATGCAGAATTCGTTGCGCAAGCCCTCGGCCGTGGCGAACATCTCGGCGCGGTCGGGGTCGCACACGATCTGCACATAGCCTTCGCGATCGCGCAGGTCGACGAAGATCACGCCGCCATGGTCGCGACGCCGATTGACCCATCCGCACAGCGAAACGGTTTGCCCCAGGAGGGCTTCGGTCACCAGACCGCAATAGTGAGAACGCATGGCCATACAGAATTTCCGGCGCCGCGCGGGCGCATTACTTGATATTGGAGATGCCGGGCGTGGCGGGTACCACCACCCCCATGGAGACGACGTACTTGAGCGCCGCGTCGACGCTCATTCGAAGTTCGATGCAGTCGCTCTTGCGCAGCATGATGAAATAGCCGCCGGTCGGATTGGGCGTGGTCGGGACGTAGACGCTGAGGTAGTCACCCTGCAGATAATTGGCCACATCACCGCCCGGCGCGCCGGTCACGAAACCGATGGTCCATACGCCTTCGCGCGGCCACTGGATGAGGACCGCCTTTCGAAACGCGTTGCCGCTCTCGGAGAACAGGGTGTCGGAAACCTGCTTGACGCTGGAATAAATCGAGCGCACCACCGGTATGCGCGCCAGCACGGCATCGCCCCAGACCACCAATTTCTTGCCCAGGAAGTTGCTGGCCGTGGCGCCAACCACCAGCAGAATGGCCAGGGCCAAAAGCACGCCGAAGCCCGGAATATGGAACCCCAGCAAGCGATCCGGTTGCCAATGTTCCGGCAGGATCATCAAGGTGCGGTCCATGGTGGTGACGATCCACTCGAGCACCCACAGGGTGATGCCCAGGGGAACGATGACCAGCATTCCTGCCAGCAGCCATTTGCGAAGTGGTCCCATGAGGCGCTTTCAGCGGGCCGGCGTAGAGCCGGCGGGTGGAGAGGCGGCGTCCGACTTGGCCGCCGCCGGCTTGCTCTCGGTGGATTGACTGGGTGCGGATTTGCTCTCGGCTGGCTTGGCTTCGGCAGCCTTGGATCCGGAGGCCGCAGCGCCGCCCGCATCCGCCTTGGACTCGGTCTTGGCCGCGTCTTTGCCCTCTGACACGGCGGGCGCCGCAGCGCCGCTGCCGCCGCGGAAATCGGTGACATACCAGCCCGATCCCTTGAGCTGGAAGCCGGCCGCAGTCAGCTGCTTTTTGAAGGCTGGCGCGCCGCAGGCGGGGCATTGCGTCAGGGGGGCGTCGGAAATCTTCTGCAAAACGTCCTTGCTGTGCCCGCAGGACTCGCATTTGTAAGCGTAGATAGGCATGGCGCTGAAAGGTACTTTGTTCGGGGAAAACCCTCAATTATACGGAGACGACCCTCGCGACTCCACCCCAATGACCTTGTGGTGCGATCCGTGCGTGTTGCGGACCCATTGCGGCCCCAGCGAACCGGCCACCATGCCGCAAAACGCCGCCAGGATGCCCGCCAACTGCGCCGGGAAGTCCTGCCCCAGTGGCGAGACCAGGCCTACGGCCCATACCCCCAAGCCGAGCACAATGGACAGCAGCGCACCCTGCGTCGTGGCCCTCTTCCAGTACAGGCCAAAGACCAGTGGAATGAAGGCGCCGACCAGCGTCACCTGGTAGGCGCCGGAGACCATTTCATAGATGGGCGTGCCACTCATCGAGATGGCGTAAGTCAGCACGAAGCCACTGAAGACCAGCACCGTGATGCGCATGGTCCTGAGTTCGCGCTGGTCGCCCATGCGGGGGCGGAACTGCCGCCAGATGTTCTCGACGAAGGTCACGCTGGGCGCCAGCAGCGTGGCAGAGGCCGTGGACTTGATCGCCGACAGCAGCGCGCCGAAGAACAGCACCTGCATGACGAAGGGCATCTTCTCGAGCACCAGGGTGGGAAGCACTTTCTGCGGATCTTCCTTGAGCAGCATTGCCGCCTTCTCGGGCATGATGATCAAGGCGCTGGCCACGAGAAACATGGGCACAAAGGCGAACAGGATGTAGCAAACGCCGCCAATCACCGGGCCCTTGGTTGCCGCGCTCTCGCTGCTGGCCGACATCACCCGCTGGAACACGTCCTGTTGCGGAATGGAACCCAGCATCATGGTGATGGCCGCCGCGAAGAAGAAAATCATGTCCTTGAACGTCGGCTCCGGCCAGAATTTGAAGAGGTCCCGGCTCAGGGCCAGCGACACCACCTTGTCTGCGCCGCCTGCCATGTTGGCGGCGAACACGGCGATCACCGCCAGGCCGACCACCAGGATGATCATCTGGAGAAAATCGGTCAGCGCCACCGACCACATGCCGCCAAACAGGGTATAGGCCAGGATCGAGACGACGCCGATGACCATGCCAACGGGGATGCTGATGACGCCGCCCGACAGCACGTGGAACACCAGACCGAGCGCCGTCACCTGGGCCGACACCCAGCCGAGATAGCTCAGCATGATGATCAGCGAGCACAGCACCTCGACCGTGCGGCCGTAGCGTTCGCGGTAATAGTCGCTGATGGTCAGCAGCGTCATGCGGTACAGCTTGCCGGCGAAAAACAGGCCGACCAGGATCAGACAGGTGCCAGCGCCGAAGGGATCTTCGATCACGCCGTTGAGCCCGCCCTCCACGAATTTGGCGGGAATGCCCAGCACGGTTTCGGAGCCGAACCAGGTGGCAAAGGTCGTGGTGACGATCATGACCAACGGCAGCCCGCGTCCCGCGATCGCGAAATCCGCGGTGTTCTTGACGCGCCTGGCCGCGTAAAGGCCGATGGCGATGGTGGCCAGAAGGTAGGCGAAAACCAGGGTCAGCAGCAAGGCACTCTCCTCAATGAATGCTTGGCATTATCCGAAAAAAATCGCTCAGATCAGCCGCCAATGCGCGACAAGTTGCATCGCCACGAGCCCCAGAATGAAACCTGCTGCGCCATAGATCAGACCGTGCAGCAGGCGGTTGGTGCGCCGTTGCTCGCGGATCAGCTCCTGCAGGTCGCCCCGGCTGATCCTGGACGGCTGCTTGAGAAAATCGTGCAACAGGCGCGGCAGGTCGGGCAGCAGCTTGGCATAGCGCGGCGCCTGGTCCTTGATCTCCTGCAGCAGCCGCTGCGGGCCGATCTGTTCGAGCATCCATTTTTCGAGAAAGGGCCTGGCCGTGCTCCACAGGTCCAGGTCGGGGTCGAGCTGGCGGCCCAGCCCTTCGATGTTGAGCAGCGTCTTCTGCAGCAGCACCAGCTGCGGCTGAATCTCGACCTGAAAGCGGCGCGAAGTCTGGAACAGCCGCAGCAGCACCAGGCCCAGCGAGATTTCCTTCAGGGGCCGGTCGAAGTACGGCTCGCACACCGAGCGCACGGCCGATTCGAGCTCGTCCACGCGCGTATCCGGCGGCACCCAGCCCGACTCGATGTGGAGTTGCGCCACCCGCTTGTAGTCGCGCCGGAAAAAGGCCGTGAAATTCTGGGCCAGATAGTCCTTGTCGAATTCGGTCAGCGTGCCGATGATGCCGAAATCCAGCGACACATAGCGCCCGAAGGTCTCGGGTGCCAGACTGACCTGGATGTTGCCCGGGTGCATGTCGGCATGGAAAAAGCCATCGCGGAACACCTGGGTGAAGAAGATCGTGACGCCATCGCGTGCCAGCCGGCCCAGGTCGACACCGGCCTCGCGCAGCCGCTCGATCTGGCTGATCGGAACACCCGTCATGCGCTCCATGACCATCACCTCAGAGTGGCAGAAATCCCAGAACACCTCGGGAATCAGCACCAGGTCGAGGCCTTCCATATTGCGCCGCAGCTGCGCGGCGTTGGCGGCCTCACGCACCAGGTCGAGCTCGTCATGCAGGTATTTGTCGAACTCGGCGACCACCTCGCGCGGCTTGAGCCGCTTTCCATCGGCCGACAGACCCTCGACCCAGCCCGCCATGGTGCGCATCAGGCTCAGGTCTTTTTCAATGGCCTGGAGCATGCCTGGGCGCAGCACCTTGACCGCCACCTCGCGCAAGCGGCCCCCACGGTCGCGCAGGACGGCAAAGTGCACCTGCGCAATCGATGCGCTGGCCACTGGCGTGTGCTCGAAACTCTCGAAGACCTCGGCCAGCGGGCGTTGAAAGGCGCGCTCGATGATGGACACCGCCAGGTCCGACCGGAAAGGCGGGACCCGGTCCTGAAGACGCGCGAGTTCATCGGCGATGTCAGCGGGCATGAGATCGCGCCGCGTGGACAGCACCTGCCCGAACTTGACAAAGATGGGGCCCAGGCGCTCCAGCGCTTCGCGCAGACGCTGGCCGCGCGGGGCATCGAGCCGCCGCCCGAGGGTCAGGATGCGCGCCGCCACGCTCAGCCAGGGTTTTTGAAAGCTGCTCAGCACCAGTTCGTCGAGGCCATAGCGCAGGACGATCCAGAGAATGAAGACACCCCGGAAGATTCGGCTCATGCCGGCGCCTTGCCTGAAGCAGCCTTGCCGAGGAACTCGCGCAGGCCCTGAGCCAGGCGCCGTGCGCCGCCGGCCAGCGCGTGGGCCGGCGCATCACCCAGCAGGCGCGACAAGTCCTCTTCGATATCCCAACGCAGGTTGTCGACGAGCCAGTTCAGATCAGCGGCCAATTGCACATCGCCTTCGATCCGGACCGAAGGCTTGTCGCCGCGCAGGGCGGCCTGGGCAAGGCCCGCCGGGGATTCTTCGGTGAGGGTAAGAGACAGATCGGCTGCCGCCTCCGGGGGCGCCCGCTCCAGCAGGCCCGCCGGACTGACTGCCAGCCGCACCGAAAAGGCCCGCCACCGGACCAGGACGATGCGCCCTGTCTGGCGCGCCAGCCGCTCGACGGCCTGCGGCTCCTGCATCAGCACATGGTTCATCAGCAGAACCGCACGATTCTGGACTTCATCGACCACCCAGGGAGGTGGATGCAGCTTGTCGCCGAGTTGGCCGAGCAGTTCGCCGAAAAAGGAAAAGGGGGACTGTGTTGCCATGGTCCCCCGATTATCGGGGGCTTATTGCAAAGCCTGCACGCCGGCGACCAGCCAGCCGACCACGCCGTTCTTGGGTTTGGTCATGTTCCACACCTCCCGGAACGGGCTGGGGCCGGCAGACGGCTCTTCGCGGATCATGCCGGAGAACTCGACACTGACCAGATAGCCCTCGGGCAACTCTTCGATGCCCAGAAGCTGGGCCTCCAGAATGAGCACATCGGTCTTGTTGGGCTGCCCCCCCATCTGGGCTTCACGCTCCGTCAACTGCGCGCGGATCTCGCCAAACATGGTGTCGGTCATCATGGAGCGCAGGAGTTCGAGGTCGGAGCGATCCCAGGCATCCTGCAGCGTCACGAAATTGCGCTTGGCGGCGCCCAGGAAACCGGCGACGTCGAAATCAGCGGGAATGCCCCAGGTCTGAGACCCATGCAGGCCTGAGCCGATCTGCACCCCGGTGCCCGGCGTCATGCCATCTGCCTGCTTGGGCGCCTCGAAGGCCATGCTGCTGCGCTCCCAGGGGCGCGCGGACGCATCATTGCCTACGTTGTCCGGGCTGTACTGACGCGCGGCAACGGCCTCGGGTGGGCTGGCGCCCGCACCCTGGAAAGCAAAAGGGCTGCGCGCTTGCGCGCCCGCAGCCTGGCGGCGCGAACGCATCACCATGCCGACCACGACCATGACGACCAGGGCCAGCAACGCAAAGAGCATGAACTGGCCGAAGGCCGCACCCAGGCCCAGCGAGTTCGCCAGCCAGGCCAGCCCCAGGCCGGCGGCGAGGCCGCCGAGCATCGCACCCCAGGGACGCTTGGGCGCGGCCGCGGCCGCAGCGCCCGGCGCCGCGGCAGGCGCGGGTTTGGCTGCCGCATTGTTCACCGTATTGGTCGGCGCGGCGGGCGCGGCCTCGCGCTGCGTGACGTTGCCGGACTGCCGGCCCACCGACTTGCCGCCGCCCAGACGGCGAGCGGCGTCGGCGTCCATGCTGGACAAAGCCATCATCACCACCAATGCCAAAGACCAGTACTTCATGTCATCTCCTTGATAAATTTCCCCCCGAGGGGCTGCTCAACATCTGATTCCAACATGCAATGCCACTACACCGCCAGCGAGGTTGTGATAGTCCACATGACCAAAGCCACTTTTCTTCATGAGGGCTTTGAGATCCTCCTGCCCCGGATGCATGCGGATCGACTCGGCCAGATAGCGATAGCTGGCGTCGTCTCCTGCGACCAGCTTGCCCAGGCCGGGCAGCACCTTGAACGAATACCAGTCGTAGATTTTCTCCAGCGGGCGGGCCACCTTGGAGAACTCCAGCACCAGCAACTTGCCGCCAGGCCGCAGAACGCGGCACATCTCGCGCAATGCGGCGTCCTTGTTCGTCATGTTGCGCAGGCCGAAAGCCACGCTCACAACATCGAAATGCCCGTCGGCAAAGGGCAGCCGCTCGGCATCGCACACCAGCGTGGGCAGGACCACGCCGGCATCGAGCAGGCGGTCGCGGCCGGTGCGCAGCATGGCCTCGTTGATGTCGGTGTGGACCACGCGGCCGGTGACGCCGGCCTTTCTGGCGAAAGCCAGCGCCAGATCCCCCGTGCCGCCGGCGATGTCGAGCACCTGGGCACCCTCGCGGACGTCGGCCACCATCACGGTGTAGGCCTTCCAGGCGCGGTGCAACCCCATGGACATCAGGTCGTTCATGAGGTCGTATTTCGGGGCCACGGAGTCGAACACACCGCGCACGCGACGCGCCTTGTCCTTTTCGTCCACCGACTGGAAACCGAAATGTGTATGGGCCATTGGTGCGATGCTAGAGGCTAATACCCCCGGCCGTGGCGACAACCCCGCTGCGCGACCGGGAATTTGTCGCGAAATTGCCGAATCACCCGCAGCCGCCCGGGGCGCTCTTTTGCGCCATGGGGGCATCGCGGTCCACGCCTGCGGTCTGCAGGCGGGCCAGGTAGTCGGCCCAGAGCTGCTCCTGCTGCGAGCCCAGGTGGTACAGGTAGTCCCAGGAAAAAATGCCGCTGTCGTGCCCGTCGGTAAAGCTGGGCTGCACGGCATAGTTGCCCACGGGTTCCAGCGAGAGCAGGCTCACCGAACGCTTGCCCGTCTGCAGTACCTCCTGGCCAGGGCCGTGGCCCTGCACCTCGGCCGAAGGCGAGTACACGCGCATCAATTCGAACGGAATCCTGAAGCTGGCGCCGTCTGAGAAGGCGATCTCCAGCACCTTGGACTGACTGTGCACCGTCAATGCCTGCGGCGTCGGCGCGCCGGCTTTCAAACCTGCCATGAAAAACCCCGGTGGTGCGGTCCGCTCAGAAGCGGACCGAAATGTTGAGATAGAGCTTTTCATCGCCCTTTTGCGGCGCCGCCGAGTTGATCATCAATGGCACCCTGCTGCCCTTGATGATGCGCCCGTAGTCGCCGGAAATGGACAAGCCCGAAGGATGAGCGTAGCGCAATCCCAGACCCATGCTGGCAATGCGGTCGCTCGATGGTTTGGCGCCGCCATCGGGGCTGTTGTTCGCCAGGGCGCCGGCATCGACAAAACCCACGGCACGCAGCCCCTCGCCCAGCTCCGGGGTGGTGACTTCAAAGGACGCGGACAGTCCCCGGTCGCCCGACAGCGGGCGCTCCGGCGTGCCGCGCACGGAAAGCAGGCCGCCCAGGCCGAACTGCTCGCCGGAGATCAACACATCGCGGCTGTACTGAAACTGGCTGCGCACACCCCACAGCCAGGCGCCGCCGAAGGGCGCAGAGTAATTGATCGATCCGCGCAAGGCCTTCCAGCGGGTGGTCTGAACGCGCGGGTCTTCGCTGACATAGGACATCAGATCGTTGCCGCGACCACCCGAGGTGTTGAAGGCAAAGTCGACGTTGTAGCCCCAGAAAGCCGTGTCCGACTCCATGCGCGCGTTGTAGCCCATGGTGAAGGGCCGGCTGCGGCGCGCCAGCGCCCCGGGCACGGTGACATCGTTGATGCGGGCGGCGGAAAACAGCTTGTCGTCGAGCGCAAAAGAGACAAAGGAGCGGTAACCCCCATTGGCCGGCATGTAATGCGTATACAGCAACCCCGCCGTATGCCCCGCACCCGTGCTGGTGAAGGCCCCGAAATTACCGACCACATCCGATCGGGTGTAGCTGACGCCCATCACGCCGCCGAGCGCATAGAAGGGAATGCGGTAGGACAGGCCCAGCTGCTTGACATCGGCCATGCGCTCCAGCGAGGTGGTATAGGCCCCCACAAACTGGTGATCGAGGTTGAACAGGTTGGTGTGGCCGCCCGTGACCGTGAAACGATCGCGCCCGGACGACGGCGTGCCCGCATTGGACAGGCTCAGGCCGAAGGTCCAGGGTCGGGACTCCTTGACGGTGATGACGGCGTCGATCCTGTCGGGCTCGTCGGCCTCGCGCAGCCCCACCTGCACCTGCTTGTTCGGATTCTCGTTGGCGATGGTGGTCTGGATCGCCATGCGCTGAAAGTTGGGCGTACGGCCTTCACGCAGCTCGGGCAGGCTGCGGCGGATGTTGCCCTCGTCATAGAGGCTGCGGCCCTCGATGGTGATCTTGTTGATCACGAACTTGACGATGTTCAGCGTCACCGTGTCGCCCACATCCTGCGGGGGCAGCGAGACGCGGTGCAGGCCGTAGCCTTTCACGCGAAGCGCGGTCTCCAGCGCCGTGGTGGCCTTCTGCAGCGTCTCCAGCGTTGCATCGCTGCGCAGAAACGGCGCCAGCACCCGGGAGGTCTCGCTCTCACCCAGGGGGTTCTCGCCCGTGACCGTAAAGCCCTTGATCGCAAACACCGGATTGGCGGGGGTGCTGAAGGTGCTGGGCTCAGGTTGCTGGGCCTGAGCCGCAAGGGGCAGCGCAGCCAGCGCGGCGGCCAGCGCGAGCGGCCGCACGCGCCAGTGTGGCGCGCCCGCGTTCTGAATATTGCCCGTGCTCATGCCTGGAGGTTTCATTGCCGGCTACCTGCACACATTGGACTGGCGGATGCCGGCATCGGACAAAACGCTGACCAGCGCCGGATTGCGGGTGTTGGGCAGCACGACGCGGTCGAACTCGATGTGCTTGGGGATCTCCAGGGGCCGCGCCGTGAGTCCGTTGGGGTTGGCGAAGCCGGTTTCGTTGCGGCCCAATTGCAGGACTTCGCGGCTGGTCGTCACCTCGATGTGGCCGTCGCGCACGAACACGAACACGCCTTCGGCGTTGTCCGGCACGCTCTGGGTCGTGAAGAGATTGGCCGGCAAGGTGATCTGGTCCGGGCGCTGGATGTCGATCTGCGGCGGCGGCGCGCTGATGGGCGTCATGCCAGTGGCGGAAATGAACAGCCCCTGCCCGGCCTGCAGCACCTGCAGCGCCGTCTGCCCCTGCTGGCTCACGACGATGGAGCCCAGCCAGGTGAACAGGGTGAGCCCGGATTCATTGCCCACGGGCGGTTCGCCGGCGCAGGCGCCCGTGCACACGATGTCCAGCCCCGTACCGCGAATGCCGACCGTCGCTGTGGCAGTGGCAAATCCGACATTGCGCGTATTGGCCTTGCCGATCAGCCCGGTCAGGGCACGCATCGTGCCCCGCAACACCGAAGCCAGGAAACGTCCCTCGCCGGGGTTTTTTTCGTCGAACACAAAGTTGTCCACGCGAAAGCGCGTCGATGCGCCCAAAGTCACACGCGTGTCGTCCCGAAACGCCACCACGGCCCGGGTGTTGGCACCGGTCTCGATCACCTCGCCCGGATAGACGCTGCCGCCGTCGACCAGCCGCCGGCGCGCGCCGGCGCCATCGACCGCATTGACATCGCCCCGCACCCCGGCCATGCGGGCACTGGCCTGAACCTGGTTCGGGCGGCCGCGCTCCTGCACCTGCGCGGACTCCGCGCCGCACTCCTGGCCGCACACGCGCACGTCGAAGTCTGTGCCGCGAATACCGATGGTCGCGGTGTTGGTCTGAATCCTGGCCGCATTGGGCGAACTCTTGGAAATGCCACCCGTGATGGCGCGCAGGCCCCCGCGCAGCAGGTCCATCAGCATGGAGTTGCCCTCGGTGGTGTTCTCCTTGAACTGGTATTGGCGCAACACGAGCTCGGAATTGGGCCGCACCGTCATGCGCGTGCCGTCCGCCAGCCGGATGATGGCCGAGGCCCCCTCGGCCGTGGTCAGCCGGTCGCCCTCGCGCAGCGGCAGCCCTTTGCCCAGCACCCGGGGCACCTGGCCCGGACTCTGTGCAAAACCCACCCCGCGGGAAAACTCCACCTCACCCGCCGACTGCGCGGCAGCGCCGCCACCGAGTAACAGGCATGCCGCGACCACCGCTGGCGCCAGTTGCTTGATCTTGAAATGAGGGGCGGACATCGACAAAAAAACTCCAGGGACCGACCTCGCTACTGTAGGGGTTTTTGCCCCATCAGACCAGAACCCGCTCGATGCCGCCCTTGTTAGCCATTTCGACATACTCGGGCAGCCAGTTCTCGCCCAGTATCTTGTTCGCCATTTCGACCACGATGTAATCGGCCTCGAGCAGGCCGCCCTGCAGGTCGTTGCCATAGCGGCTCAGGCCTTGCAGGCAGCTCGGACAGCTGGTGAGGATCTTGAGGTTCTGGCCCGGCGCGAGCTGCCCCGATGCGCGCATGGCGGTCTCGCTCTTGCGCAGTTCTTCCTCCTTGCGGAAGCGCACCTGGGTCGAGATGTCGGGCCGCGACACCCCCAGCGTGCCCGACTCGCCGCAGCAGCGCAGCGACTCCTGCACCGCGTCGCCCACCAGCGCCTTGACCGTCTTCATGGGCGCCTGGAGCTTCATCGGCGTATGGCAGGGGTCGTGATAGAGATAGGCGCCCTGCCCTGCTCCCAGCGTGATGTTCTTCTCCAGCAGGTACTCGTGGATGTCGATGATGCGGCAGCCGGGGAAGATCTTGTCGAACTCATAGCTTTGCAACTGGTCGTAGCAGGTGCCGCAGGACACGACCACGGTCTTGATGTCGAGATAGTTCAGCGTGTTGGCCACACGGTGGAACAGAACCCGGTTGTCGGTGATGATCTTCTCGGCCCGGTCGAACTGGCCCGAACCCTTTTGCGGATAGCCGCAGCACAGATAGCCCGGAGGCAGCACAGTCTGCACGCCGGCATGCCACAGCATGGCCTGCGTGGCCAGGCCCACCTGCGAGAACAATCGCTCCGACCCGCAGCCGGGAAAGTAGAAGACCGCCTCGGTCTCCGAACTGGTTGCCACCGGGTCGCGGATGATGGGCACGTAGTCCTTGTCCTCGATGTCGAGCAGGGCGCGCGCGGTCTTCTTGGGCAGCCCTGCGGGCATCTTCTTGTTGATGAAGTGGATCACCTGCTCCTTGATCGGAGCCGGCCCCAGCGTAGCCGGTGGCCGTGCAGTCTGCTTTCGGGCCATGCCGCGCAAAAGATCGTTGGCCAGGCGCTGCACCTTGAAGCCGATGTCGACCATCGCGGAACGCACGAAGCGGATGGTTTCGGGGTTGGTCGCATTGAGGAAGAACATCGCCAGGGCATTGCCCGGGCGAAAGGACTTCTGCCCCATCTTGCGCAGCAGGTTGCGCATGTTCATGGACACATCGCCGAAATCGATGTCCACCGGGCAGGGCGACAGGCACTTGTGGCACACCGTGCAATGCTCGGCCACGTCCTCGAACTCCTGCCAGTGCTTGATCGACACGCCGCGCCGCGTTTGCTCCTCATACAGAAAGGCCTCGACCAGCAAAGAGGTGGCGAGGATCTTGTTGCGCGGGCTGTACAGCAGGTTGGCGCGCGGCACATGGGTGGCGCACACCGGCTTGCACTTGCCGCAGCGCAGGCAATCCTTGACGCTGTCGGCGATCGCGCCGATGTCGGACTGTTGCATGATCAAGGACTCGTGCCCCATGAGGCCGAAGCTCGGTGTGTAGGCGTTGGTCAGGTCGGCAGGGAACTGGGCGTCCTTGAGCAACTTGCCCTTGTTGAAGCGACCCTCCGGGTCCACTTTGGCCTTGTAGCGC